>NZ_CP188040.1:323366-646733 GCF_049943125.1 Alloiococcus sp. CFN-8 | reverse complement strand
TGAGATAATAGTGCTGATTTCTCTTTCTGGGATGACGGAAAAGATTCTGGAGGCAGCCAATATTGCAAAGGTTAAAGGGGCTAAGAGAATTGCTATAACCTCCTTTGAAAATAATGAGCTGAGCAGAGTTAGTGATTATGCTCTTTATTGCTCCTCTGAGGATACTAAAACTAAATATAATGATAGTAGCTCTAGGATTGGTATGTTTATTATTATTGAGCTATTGGTGGCTAATATTAAGAGGCTGATGGAGAGAATAGAGAATAGAGAATAGAGAAGAGAGAAAAGAGAAAAGATAAGAGATTAGGTAAGAGGTAAGAAGTAAGAGCTAAGAGATAAAAGAGCAGAGAAGAGAGAAGAGAGAAGAGAGAAAAGATTAGGTAAGAGGTAAAAACTAAGAGCTAAGAGATAAAAGAGCAGAGAAGAGATAAAGTAAGAGAAATGAATAGGTTGAGGCAGATTAGGAGCCCTGGGGATACGAGATGTATGACCTGGGGCTTTTGTGTTGATTGCTGTTTTTAGGACTTAGGTCATATTCCGGGACTTGTGACTTTATTAAGGAAAAGAGTATCGCTGTAATCGATTGAATTGTGAGGTATATACGACTATACTTGTTTTAAAGAAATATGGACTTTATATTAATTATATTTTTTTTAGGGGGAGTGTAAATGTTTAAGGGAAAGAAAAAGAGAAGTGGACGGTTTGATAGCTTCAATCAAAATATTCAGAGATTTGGTAGAACCTTGCTGCTGCCTATAGCTGTAATGGCTCCTGTGGGAATGATAGCAGGTATCACTGGTGCTCTGGTACAAGCTTACATGATTGAAAAGTTTCCTTTCTTGGGAAATGAGGTTGTTAATACTATTTTTACAAGCTTGAGAAGTATTGCTTTAACAGTATTTGATAATATTCCTTTACTTTTTGCCATGGGAGTTTCTTATGGTATGTCAAAGAAGGACAAGGGGATATCGGTATTTGCATCGGTTCTTGGTTACTTAGTTTTAATTAGCTCCATGAATATTTGGCTTAAGGTTACTGGAAATTTAGCACCAGCAGATGCGTTGTCACAAAATGGTCAGGTTATGGTTTTAGGGATACAGACAATGAATATCAGTGCTTTAGGAGGAATTATTGCAGGGTTAGTGGCTTCTTGGGCTACAGATAAATTCTATAATTTAGAGCTTCCTATTTCTCTGGCCTTCTTCTCTGGTAAGAAGTCCGTTTCAATAATAACCATGGGAATAATGATTCTTATAGGTATTACCCTACCCTTTGTTTGGAGCGTTTTCGTTTCTGCATTTACTAATTTATCAGTTATACTACTGAGCTGGGCAGGACCTTTCTTTACTGCTGCAGGGGAGAGATTATTTATTCCTTTTGGACTTCACCACATTTGGAATGCTTTATTTAGGTATACAGAAGCTGGTGGTACTTATGTGATGAATGGGGAAACCTTTGTGGGAGTTGTACCTGCACTTAATGAGCTTCTCTTCAACCTAGGACCTGGTAGTCCAGAATGGTCTCAGCTTTCATCACTTACAAGATTCATGGCTCAGCAGCAGATGCTCTGTACTATATTTGCTTTTCCAGCTATAGCCCTAGCCATGTATAAGACAGCATATAAGGAGAATAAGCCTATAACTAAATCACTCCTCCTTACCTGCGTACTTACGGCATTTTTAGGTAATGTTACAGAACCTTTGGAGTTTACCTTCGTCTTTGTAGCGCCGCTTCTGTATATAGTTTATGCAATTATCATTGGTATAGGAGCCGTGGCATTATCTTTAGCACAGGTAGGTATAGGTTATATAAGAGGTACAATATTTGATTTTGCAATATTTGGTCTGCTGTACGAGGGAACAAATTGGGTTAGCTTCTTATTAATAGGTTCAGTTCTTGCGGTAGTAACTTACTTTATATTCAAGTGGGCAATATTAAGATTTAATTTAAGAACACCAGGAAGAGAAGAAGAGCCTTCTATGGATA
Organism: Alloiococcus sp. CFN-8; assembly: GCF_049943125.1. GTDB lineage: Bacteria > Bacillota > Clostridia > Clostridiales > Clostridiaceae > JAEXZL01. The sequence continues at coordinate 644,747 of NZ_CP188040.1, read as the reverse complement.
ATGTCCTAGTAAGAGAAAAGAGATATGATGAGATAGCTGCTATAGTTGTAGAAGCATTAGGTGGTAAAAGCAATATTAAGAATGTAGACAACTGTATAACAAGATTGAGGATAGATTTAGAGGAGGTTAATGTAATAGATAGCGATCTTCTGAAGAAGTCTGGCTGTAGTGGTATATTCATTCCAGCACCAAAGCATATTCATATAGTATTTGGACCTATGGTAGAGTTCGTTAGAAATGCTGTGGATGATCATTTAGAAAAGATTGGTAAGTTGTCTTAGAATAGGTTTTAAATAATTTACTTAACAAAGGAGAGCTGAAAAATGAGAGAAAGTAATAAAATCACCATCGTCGGAGCAGGAAGTGCTAGAACGCCGGCTCTTGTGGGAAGTATGATTAAGCTTAAGGATAGATTTCCTTTAAAAAAGGTTATATTTTATGATATAGATGATGAAAGAACCTCGAAGATGGAAAGTTATATAAGGCTTGTGCTTAAGAACTATATGGCTGATACGGAGGTAATCTTTACAACGGATCCTGATGAGGCATATGAGGATACGGATTTTGTGCTCTGTCAGATGAGAGTAGGAAAAAATGAGATGAGAAGCTATGATGAAAAAATTCCACTAATTCATGGATTGGTGGGGCAGGAGACCTGTGGTCCAGGAGGCTTTTCCTATGGTATGAGATCCTTAGGAGCTATGATAGAAATGGTTAATCAGGTTAGGAAGCATTCTAAGGATACCTGGATATTAAATTACACAAATCCTGCAGCTATAGTAGCCGTTGGATTAGATAAGGTCTTCCCTGAGGATAAACGAATAGTGAATCTTTGTGACCAGCCTTATTCTATGATGAGATCCTTTGCTAAGATTCTAGGTGTAGAGCAGAAGGATTTGAGAGCTGATTACTTTGGACTAAATCATTTTGGATGGTTTACAAAGATTGAGGATTATAATGGAAGGAATTACTTCCATGACCTCATGGATTACTTTAAGAACCATGATTTTAAGCCATATAATGCAGAGCAGAGATCTCAGTCCTGGCTCAATACCTATTTAAGAGTTAATAAATATCTTAAATATTTTGATGAATATATTCCTAATACCTATCTCCAATACTACTTCTTCCCCGAGGAGATTGTAGCAGAAAGTGACCCAAATTATACTAGGGCTGATGAAGCTAAGGATAGCAGAGAAAAAGAGGTTTGGGAAATGTGTGCCAAGGCAGAGGGAGCTACATCCCTGGAGGGGATAGAGGTGGTGACCAATAGCGTTTTCGGAGATTTGATGATAGAGCTAGCAGAGTCTATAGCTTATGACCTTCATAAGGAGTTTATACTCCTTACTAAAAATACCGGGATAATTCCTAACTTTAACAGCGAAGCTATCATTGAGGTAGCTGGTACCTTTGGGAAAAATGGTGCTGAGCCCTTCCAGTATGGTGACATTAAGCCCTTCTACAAGGGACTTATGGAAGCTCAATATGCTTATGAGCTCTTAACAGTGGAGGCTTATCTAGAGCAGGATTATACAAAAGCTCTACAGGCTCTCACCTTAAACAGAACTATAGTAAATCCTGAAAAGGCACAGGCGGTTTTGAAGGATTTGATTGAAGCTAATAGGGATTACTGGACATTAAACTAAGCCTATAAAGCATAGCCTATCTCTAAGATTGAGATAGGCTTCTTTACAGTTGATGCTTAAATAAGGTAATATTGACAATATAAGTATTGTTCTGCGAAGCAATGAGAAAAGTATCGTATACAAAGAGGAGGAAGGAAAATGGATATATATGAAAGAAGTCTAGAGCTTCATGAGAATTTAAAGGGGAAGCTTTCTATTAATTCAAAGATTAGTCTTGATAGTAGAGAAAATTTAAGTCTTGCCTATACTCCGGGGGTAGCTGAGCCCTGTAGAAGAATAAAGGAGAATATAACAGAGGCATATAGATACACGGGTAAAGGGAATTTAGTAGCTGTAGTGACTGATGGCACTGCTGTCCTTGGACTTGGAGATATAGGAGCCTTGGCTGGTCTTCCTGTAATGGAAGGGAAGGCGCTTTTATTTAAGGAGTTTGCTGGAGTGGATGCTTTTCCTATATGCATAGATAGTAAGGACACTGAGGAGATTATTAGAACTGTAAAGCTGATTTCCCCTGGGTTCGGAGGGATAAATCTTGAGGATATTTCAGCTCCAAGATGCTTTGAAATAGAAAAAAGGCTGAAGGAAGAGCTGGATATACCTGTTTTTCATGATGATCAGCATGGAACTGCAGTAGTTGCAGCAGCAGGGCTTATTAATAGCCTTAAAATAGTAAAAAAGGAGCTTTCAGCTATAGAGGTAGTTATTAATGGCTCTGGTGCCGCTGGAATCGCCATAGCAAATATGCTCATAGCTTTAGGTGTAGGAGACGTAATTCTTTGTGACAGAGCTGGAATTATCACAGAGGAGGATGCTAATAATACTCATAAGAAGGAGATAGCTTCTAGGAGCAATAAGGGTAAAAAGAGTGGTACCCTTGAGGAAGCTTTAACCGGTGCTGATGTATTCATTGGAGTATCTGCTCCAGGTGTATTATCAAAGGAAATGATAAAGAAGATGAATAAGGATTCTATAATATTTGCTCTTGCAAACCCTGTACCTGAAATTATGCCTGAAGAAGCTTTAGAGGCTGGAGCTAGAATCTATGCCTCAGGAAGATCTGATTTTCAAAATCAAATAAACAATGTATTAGCTTTTCCCGGGATCTTTAGAGGAGCCCTGGATGTTAGAGCCAGTGAAATAAATGAAGAGATGAAGATTGCTGCTGCAAAAGCAATAGCAGCAATGATTGAGGATAAGGACTTAAGAGAGGACTATATAATCCCAAGCTCCTTAGATAAAAGTATTGCTCAAGAGGTTAGCAAGGCTGTGGCCAGGGCTGCCGAGGAGACAGGAGTAGCAAGAGAGGTTTAGAATCTTAAACTTATAATTTAAAGCTTAGATTAAGTATATATAGCTTGGCTATATATCACTATAAAGTGTTAAAATTTATTGTTAAATATTTGTTAATTATTCATTAAATGGTTATATTTCCTATAGATGATAATATATAATAATAGAATAGAACTGTGAGATTTTGTTTGTTTAATTATAACAAATTAAATGTTGATACAGCCCAATAGGTGACTTGTTCATTTATTGGGCTTTATTTTAAATGTCTTTGTATGAGACAGAAAATTATAAAAAAGAAAGGGAGGACAAGCTATGAGGATAACAGATATTAGGTTAGGTGAAATTTCAGTGCCCTTAAGGACGCCTTTTAAGACAGCCTTAAGAACTGTAGACAGCGTGGAAGACATAATTGTTGAGATTCATACAGATACAGGTAACATAGGCTATGGGGAGGCTCCACCTACAGGGGTAATTACCGGTGATACAAAGGGAGCTATTGTAGGAGCTATTAGAGAGCATGTAAGAAAGTCCTTAGTGGGAAAGGATATTGAGAACTTTGAAGAATTGATGCTTACCCTTGATAAGTCTTTGATTAAAAATTCCAGTGCCAAAGCAGCAGTGGATATTGCTCTTTATGATTTATATGGACAGCTCTATGGAGCGCCTTTGTACAAGCTTCTCGGTGGATACAAGAAGGAGATAATCACTGATATAACCATCAGTGTGAATGATCCTGAGGAGATGGCTAGAGACAGTATATCAGCTATTGAAAGAGGTTTTAATACCTTGAAAATTAAGGTGGGTAAGGATGCTAATGAGGATATTAGAAGAATGAAGGCTATAAGGGATGCTGTAGGCTATGAGGTCAAGCTTAGAATCGATGCTAACCAGGGATGGAAGCCTAAGGAAGCAGTAAAGGCACTAAGTAAAATGGAGGAGGAAGGCTTAGATATAGAATTTGTAGAGCAGCCAGTAGCAGCTCATGATATTGATGGCCTAAAGTTTGTTACGGATAATATATCGATACCAGTTCTTGCGGATGAAAGTGTATTTTCTCCTAAGGATGCCTTAGAAATATTGCAGAAAAGAGCCGCTGATTTGATTAATATTAAGCTCATGAAGACCGGTGGACTTCACAATGCTCTTAAGATATGCTCCATGGCAGAAATTTATGGAGTAGAGTGTATGATAGGCTGTATGCTTGAGGCTAAGGTGAGTGTCAATGCAGCAGTGCATCTGGCAGCGGCTAAGAGCATTATTACTAAGATAGATTTAGATGGTCCTGTACTATGCAAGGAGGATCCGGTAAGGGGTGGCGCTATCTTTAATGAATATAAAATCACCTTAAATGATGATCCAGGTCTTGGTATTCACGGGATAGATGGGATTAAATATTTGGACTAGCTTCTATAAATAGCAGTTGAAGAGAAAATGGTTAAAAATTGCTAAAGCAATTATAAATATTTTTTATATTAAAGAGGAGGCATGTTATGGAATTACAATTAGGAAGTTGGGCAATTATCTCAGGTCCATCATTGTGGGCATTATTACCTTTATTAGTTTATCTTATTATGGTATTTAGAAACAAATCAAACCTTGCAGGCTTAGCTGCAGGTATAGTAGTGGCAGCATTGCTTTTAGGACAAAATCTTCAGGCTCTGGCTGGAATGTTTGCCACTGCTCTGGGCTCCTTCTTAGGAACTATTGGACTTATTATTATGTTTGGAAGCGGTCTTGGCTATCTTATGAATAGGGCTAAAATCACCCATACCCTTGTATATTGGATAGTGAAGAAAATAGGGGTTAACAATGAAAGAAAAGGCATGCTGGCTGTTATTGCTTCTTCAATAATAATCTGTGGGCTTTTAGGTACACTAGCTGGAGGAAACGCAGTTATAGCACCAGTTTTAATCCCTGTGGTGGCTGCTGTTGGTCTTACACCTACTGCTGTAGTATCCCTCCTCAGAGTTGCAGGAGAGGTTGGACTTATCGTAGGACCTCTAACTGGGGTTACTCTGGCAACAATGGAGGTAACTGGTCTCTCCTATGGTAGACTTATGCTCTGGGCAGTTATACCCTTCAGCATAGTATGGCTATTAGCTACCCTTTATGGTGTATCAAAATATCAAAAGAAGTATAAGGGAGTAGAGACCTACGAAATAACTGATGATATGGTAAATATAAATGAAATAGTGATTAGTAAAAAAGAAAAGATAACCACTATATTATTTATAATCACCTTCCTTCTTTTAGTTGTTTATGGAATAATTTCTAAACAGGGAACCTCTTATGCTATAATCGTAATGCTTATTTTAGCGTTAGTTATAACCTTTAGCAGCAGAATGGAAATTGATTCTGCCCTTGATACCTTTACCGAAGGTGCTTCTAAAATGACTGGCATGTTCCTAGTATTCATTTTATTTGAAGTAATGTTTATGATGATAAACCTAGGTGGAGGCTTTGAGGCTTTAGGAGATCTTCTCTCTGGATTAGTATCTGGTGGTGGTAAGGCTATAGTAGTTATTGTTGCTTCACTGGTAGGAGGCTTTGGAATAGAGGCTGCTGCTGTAGCAGAGATAACTATTGTACACAATATGTTTATAGATCTAGTGAATCAGGTTAATCTCCCTATAGAGATATGGGCGACAGCAATACTTGCAGCTACCAGAATTACTGGCTCAGTTTACCCAACTGCTAACCTTGCTGGTCAAATGGGTATAGCACGAAGCTCCAACATGAAGGCGGTCCTTAAGATATGCTGGATTGGTGCAGCAGCTCTCTGGGCTTGGGTTATAATATGGTCCTTTGTAGGCCCATTACTTGCAGGATAAAGGAATAAAAATAGAATAGGATAATAAATATTCCCTTCTTATAGAAATCACAATACACTGATGATTACTATAGGGAGGGTTTTATTTATTTCTATAATATGCTCAGGACAAATATCAATTGATTATATCAGATGCTTTGCAAAACTAACTTCAGTTTAGGATTATAAACGGAAGTTAGTTTTTTAATTTACAAATAAAAATGGAAGTTAGCATAGCTATTTCATAAAATATACATTTGTTACATAATATATAAAATATGTTTATATTTATGAAAACTTAATATACAATTATAATTGTATATTATTTATCAAAGATTGATAGGAGGCTAGAGATGTTTGACTTAAATTTAAAAGATGAAGAGGTTGTAATGAGAATTACTGCTAGAAAGATAGTAACTACAAAGGAAGCAGTAGCTAACTTTGTTGGAAATATCCTTACTAGAGCTGGTGGGGATGTTGCAGATAAGATTAATCTTATTCTTACTAGGGATTCTATTTATTTGGAATATAAGGGGCATGCAGCCATAGGCTATGGAGAGGAAACAAGAGATATTGATTGTATTCCCTTACATGAAATAAAGGATTTCTCTGTGGAAGCAAAGGAAGAGGAGGAGTTAATTACTATAACTACTAATACCAAAGAGTTTTTCTTCATTAGAAATAACTCCAACGAAAATTCTTTAGCTCAGGCTATGGCAAGGGTAATAAAAGATATAAAATAGTTTAGATAATAAGGAGAGTAAGTATTTTAAAGAAATATTTATATATAATAGAATATATTGACATTAGTAGAAATATTATGATAGTATCTACTTAAGAAAACCATTTCATAATCAATAATATTATGGAATGTATTTTTTTACAAAAGTGCTTAAACGTTTAAGCAAGAAAATAATAAGACATTAATAGAAGGGGTTTGATAATATGAAGAAGCTTTTTGTATCTGTTTTTTCTCTTGTTTTAACAATGCTATTGGTGGTAGGCTGTGGTGCATCAAAGAATACTCATAAGGTGACCTTTTATGATTCTGATGGAAAAACTGTGATAAAGACCATTGATGTTGAAGAGGGAAAGAAGGCAGAGTTCTTTGTTCCTGAAAAAGATGGACATTCCTTTGTTAATTGGTTTGGTACTCCTAGTCTTGAACATAAATTTGATATTAACAAGGAAATCACTGAGGATACCTCTGTTTTTGCTGGCTTTGTTCAATATACTGAGGATACAAGAGAATTTGCTATTGTTGGAAGTGGTAAAAGTCCTGTTTTAATATCCTCCAACTGGGGTAAGGAAATAAAGGATGAACACAAAATGACAAAGGAAGAGGATGCTGAGGCTAATATTTATACTCTAACCCTTGACTTAGTTGAAGGAGACGAATTCCAGTTTGCTATAAATACCCAATGGAATAATCAGAGAGGCTTTGGATATCTAGAAACTATAGAGGCTGATGGAAAAGAATATTTTGAGAACTCAGGAAGCCTTGGGGATACAAGCTCTAAGCGTTCTAATATAAAGGTTGCTGTTTCTGGTAACTATACCTTTACCTTAACTACCTATCCATCTGCTGATGTTTATGAAGAGGATAATGCAAACTATACTGAGGAAAACAAAGAAGCATTTAATACTAATCCTTTTGATACTATTACCTGGAAATATAATGGTGAAGGCTCAGGAGAAGCTGCTGCTGAAACCACCTACTATATAAAGGGTGCAGAGATAACTGGATGGGCTGACAAGTACACAGAAAAGACTGCTTTTGTCAATGAAGGTGGAAAGCATACCCTTGTAATTCCTTTAAAGAAGGGTGATGAATTTATGTTCACTTCCCTTGTAACTGTAGGAGATAGCTCCTCTGCAGGTACTGAGTATATCCGTCACAGCAATATAAAGGCAGAGGATAGTAAGAGCTTAGGCTTTGTAGAAGGAACTGACAGCAAAAATTTAATTGCCAAGGAAAATGGAACCTATACCTTTACGTATGATCCAGAAACCACAGTTTTAACCGTTGACTGCGACACCTCAAAGTTCATAGAAGAGCATGACTATTATTTAAAGGGCTCCTTTGGTGGAACTAACTGGGAAACAGAGCTTAAGGAAGAATATCAGCTTAAGGAAACAGAAAAGGGCTCTGGAATTTATGTTTTAGATTCTGTTACCTTAGAAGCTGGCGATGAGCTTGGAGTTCAATCTATGATATTAAATGCAGCTAAGGATGGCCTTGCTGTAGATAAGGCTAGGGTGTCATTTATGGATTATAGCTATCTAGCAGCAGTAGGAGAGGGCAATAGCAATGGAGATTTTGAAGGAAAGAATGGAGACTCTGGTAATATAGTTGCATCTAAGGGAGGAAGCTACAAGGTAACCTTTAATGCTTATACCAGTGAAATAATATTTGAAGGAAAATAGAAGCTAATCAGCCATTCTATTATAAGCTATTGAAAAAAAGTAAATAAAATAGGGCTGTACCATAATTCCAATGGAACAGCCCTAAGGTTTACTTTTCATATTATTATGTCGTGATCGCTGACGGGAGCTCTATTTCTTACTAGGTCTATGCACTCCAGTAGCTTGCTTAGTTTTTCTTCGGTGATTTTCGGATAGTAATAGATATGGTTAGTATCCTTTAATAATTGCTGGAGAGTAGCATCACAAATTAATAATTTTTTGTCTTGAAGGGATTTAATATCCTTAAAATCATTTACATAAATAATCTTATTAAAGGTATTTTTTAATATCATTTTAAGCTGTAAATTATCTGTTTCTATACAAGCAAAGGTAAAGTCTTCACCTCCAAAAAAATCCTTAGCTTTTTCATTGATTTCATTATAATTAGAGTTAAGCTGGAAGAATAAAGGGTCATTTATTACACAGTCTACTGCCAGCAGGGGAATAAAGTTTCTATCTCCTATGATGTGGAAGTATTCCTTGGAGATATCATAGCAGATGATGGCAGCAGCACTATCAAATCTCTCAGTATTATCATGTGAGAGATAGATTAAGTTATAATCTTTTTTTATAAGCACAGAAGTTAAGGTATTAATAAAATACAGCTGTTCAGATCTCTTTAGAGGAGAAGCCTCTGGTGAGATATAGAGAGCTATATTATTACTTTTACTGGTTACCAGCGCCTTAGCAGATTGGTTAGGAGTATAATCTAGAAGATTAATTATCTGTAAAACCTTTTTTTTGGTTTCCTCGCTGATACGCTGTTCCTTACGATTGTTGAGAACGTAGGAAACGGTGGCAACGGATACCCCTGCTTCCCGTGCTATATCTTTTATTGTTATTTTATTATTCATGTTTTAACTATATATTAGTTTTACTTATATTGTCAATTATTATGCTAGTAAAGGCATTTGTGCTAGAGTAAACCTTTAGAAATGCAGAAGGAGTATTATCTATGAACGAAGGAGCAATTTTACATATACCAAATTCACAGTTCTGCTTTCCCATAGGGGAAAAGGAAATTGTGCTTAGGATAAGAGTTTCCAATGAGGATAATTTTAAGAATCTCTGGGTTGTCCATGGCTATAAATACGATTATTCCTTTAAGCGGGAAGAAGCTAAGATGGATATAAAGTACAGAGATAGGCTTTATAGCTATTATGAAATTAAATTGAAGGTAGCAGATGTAAGATTTGCTTACATCTTTAAAATAGAAGAAGAGGGGAGAATTCTTTACTACAGTGAAGATGGCATTAGCGAAAGCTATGATTTTAAGCAAAGCTTTTACAACTTTTTTCAGCTGCCCTACATAAATAAAGCAGATTTATTTGAAACGGTAGACTGGATGAGAAATGCAGTATTTTATCAGATTTTTATTGATAGGTTTAAAAGAGGAGACTGGGAGAAGGATGGCTCCTACATTAATATGCAGTGGGGAGAGATACCAAATCCCAAAAGCTTTGCGGGAGGAGATCTTAAAGGTATAGGGGAAAAGCTAGATTATCTGAAATCCTTAGGGATTACAGCTATATATTTAACACCTTTATTTGAGTCAGTTTCTAATCATAAATACGATACTATTGATTACAAGAAGGTAGATAGTCAATTTGGTAGTAATGAAGTGTTAAAAGAATTGATAGAAGAAATCCATAATAGAGGTATGAAGATAGTTCTAGACGCAGTTTTTAATCATTGTAGTATGTATATGAAGGAATTTCAGGATGTACTGGAAAAGGGGAAGGCTTCAAAATACTTTAACTGGTTTCTTATAGATGGAGATAAGCCTGACATAGATGAGATGAACTATCAGTGCTTTGCCTCATGCAATTACATGCCAAAGCTAAATACCTCTAATCCTGAGGTTCAAAAGTTTCTTTTAAATATAACCTCCTACTGGACAACAGAATTCCAAATTGATGGTTGGAGATTAGATGTTTCCGATGAGGTATCCCATGACTTTTGGCGGGCCTTCAGAAAAGAGGTTAAGAGGATAAATAAAAGCTGTGTAATCATAGGAGAGAACTGGCATGATGCTTACCCTTATCTCATGGGAGATCAGTATGATAGTATAATGAACTATTCCTTTACCAAGGCAGCACTTGATTTTTTTGCTAAGGAAGCTTTGAATAGTAAGGAAATGGCGGAAAGATTAAATTCTCTCCTCATGAGGAATAAGGAACAGGTCAATAGGATGATGCTGAATCTATTAGATTCTCATGATACTCATAGGTTTTTTACTGAGGTGAAAAAGGACAAGGATAAGGTCCTTGCTGCACTAGCAATAGAGATGGTATATCTAGGAGCACCCTGTATTTATTATGGTACTGAAATAGCCTTAGAGGGAGGTTATGATCCTGATAGCAGAAGATGCTTTAACTGGGATGAAGAACAATGGGATAAGGAATTTATGGAGAGAATTAGGGAGCTGACTTCCTTAAGAGCTCTTAAGGAGGTTGGCTTTGGAGATATAAGTATTTATGAGGAGAATAATTTATTGTGCTTAAAACGCAGCCATGAAGGTAAGACACTTCTTTTATTAATTAATAATACAGATGAGGCTGTAGAGCTTAATGCTATCTCTTCTTTCAAGAAAAGAAGCAGTGTAGAGCTTCTAGCAAAGAATAATATCCAAGGCTTTAAGATAGGCTCTAAAGGCTATGTGGCTATAAGATTAGAAGACTAAATATAATTAATTCATTAGGAGGGAACCATGATTAAGAGGATTATCAGCGTATTTTTGGCTTGTGCATTAACAATACCCCTTCTGGCAGCCTGCAATGATGATAAAGGTGGGGCCAAAGGGAATGGCGAAGGGAATTCTGGTGTTATTTTTAATGGTGAGTTAGAGAAAAACGTTACTTTAAGAGTGTTAGAGAATGACACAGCTATACAAAAGGGTTATTTTGAAGAGCTAATAAAGGCCTTTAATGAGAAATACAAGGATCAGGGAATAGTTGCTGTGGATGCTAACATGGACCAGTATTCAGATTTAGCAAATGATGGACCTTATGGCTATGGTCCTGACGTTTTATATCAGGCAAATGACGTGCTGATGAAATATGTAGATGGAAAGCATATACTCCCTCTTCCTGTGGAGGATTTGGAAAGCTATGATGCTATCCCTGAAACCGCTTGGAATGCTTATAAGGCTGAGGTTGACGGAGAGAGCTATACTATGGGGGTTCCTGTTAATGTACAGGCACCTATCCTATATTATAGAAAAGATACTCTTCCTGAAAATTGGGAAGAACAGTGGGATGATGATAAAAATTCTGTTCCTGATATGATAGAGAATTGGAGTGATATGTATGCTTACTCAAAATCCATAAGGGAAAGTGATCCTTCAAAATATGGATATATGCAGTCTCTTTATGATGTTTACTTTTCTGCGGGCTTCTTGTTTTCCTATGGAGGCTATGCCTTTGGAAAAAATAACACGGATCCAGAAGATATTGGGTGGGCAGCGGGAGAAGCAGAGAAGGGTGCCAGTGTACTGCTTCAGCTGGCAAGTCTTATGAATGAAGAGAGCATAGATGATTCCATCACTGTAAATGCCTATAGCAAGCTGGGGGAAGGAAGCTATTTTGCAACCTTATCAACTCCAGATAACTATACCACCTTTATACAGGAGATGGTGCTAGCCTATGAGGCCCAGGGAATGAGTAAGGAAGAAGCAAAGAAGGCAGCAGAGGAAAATCTAGGAATAGTAAATATGCCTGATCTTCCTAAGAGTGGAGTGCTCAGTGAGGAAAATCCTGAGCTGATTCCTGGTAAGACTATGGGAGGGGTAAATGGATATGCTATCAGTGCTTATACTAAGGCACCTAATGCAGCCCTAGCCTTTGTGGAATTTGCTACTAGCTATGAAATGATCATGAAAAGAAATGAAATTTTAGGTATAGTTCCTGCTAGAAATGATGCTGCAGAAGAGTTAGGAGGCCTATCAGAGGTTCTCTATTCTACACTGGAAGAGGGAAATATTGTTCTAATGCCTTCTATAAAAGAGGTGGCACAGATGTGGACCCCAGGGCAAACCTTCTTCACTGATTTAGCAAAGGACGCTTACCGTCCTGATGGGGAGAAAAAGTTTAAGGATTTACCTTCCTTAAAAGCAGGCTTAGAGGAAATGTCTCAGCAGATTTATGATGCAATATTTACACTTAAGTAAATGAGGGATGAGCTATGAAGGGCAGAAAAGAGGTAATTATCTCCTTTAATACATGGTTTAAGGACTGTGGAACTAATGTAAGGTCTTCAATGATGGTTATGGGCCTTGGTCAGTGGAGATTTGGTCAGAAAATAAAAGGAAGCTTATATTTCTTAATATTAATAGGTTCAATAGCTTTCTTTATCTTAACAGGCTTGGAAGCTATAGGAGGGTTTTTTACTCTAGGAACTGAGAGAGGAGATGCCTGGAGAGGTATCGAAGGAGATAATTCCATAGTGATGCTTCTTATGGGGATATTTACCTGGATTATCCTTGCCTTCTTTCTATTCTGCTATATAAGCAATGTAAAGGATGCCTATAGGACTCAAAAAAGAGTGGAAAAGGGGCTAAAGCCCTTAACCTTTAGAGAGGAGCTATCAGAGCTTTTAGACAAGAAGTTTTATATGGCAGTACTGTTTCTTCCCATAATAGGAGTGTTTATCTTTAATATTCTTCCTATTATATATATGATACTTATAGCCTTTACCAACTATGGCGGGAGAATAGTTCCGCCAGAATTAATTGATTGGGTAGGTCTTGAAAACTTTAAAACCATAACGAGTCTTGGACAATTTGCTCCTACCTTTTTTAGAATTCTAGGCTGGAACGTTCTTTGGGCAATTATGGCTACTACATTGAATTACTTTGGAGGGCTTTCCCTTGCTCTCCTTTTAAATAAAAAAGCTGTAAGGGGTAAGGCCTTTTGGAGAAGCTTTCCTATCCTGGCCTATGCCATTCCTGGTTTTATTACACTTTTGGCTTTTAAATTCATGTTTTCCTATGGCGGACCAATCAATCAAATAATCACCGATATGGGTTTTCCTGCCATAGGCTTCCTAGATCTGGATGCCAAGTGGACGGCAAGGATAATAGGGCTATTAGTAAATGCATGGATAAGCATTCCTTCTATTATGCTCTTAGCCACAGGGATACTTGCTAACATGGATGAAACCTTATTTGAGGCAGCAAGGATAGATGGAGCAACTAAGTGGAAGCAATTCACAAGGCTTACCCTACCTTTTGTTCTATTTTCTACCACTCCAGTTATAATAGGACAGTTTGTTGGGAATTTTAATAACTTTGGCATATTCTATTTTTTAAGAGGTGGATTATACCTGAAAAATTACTTCCTTGCCAGCGACACGGATCTTCTTATCAACTGGCTGTATAATCTTTCTATTGATAATAATTACTATAGTATAGGAGCTTCCATAAGCCTTGTTATATTCTTAATAACCTCGGTTATTTCTCTTACTGTTTATATGAGAACCTCAGCCTATAGAGAGGAGGATACCTTCCAATGATGAAAAAGCTTAAATCAAATAATGTAATTGATACTACCATAACCTATATTATTTTAATCATAGTAGCTTTCATTTTTTTCTTTCCATGTCTATGGCTGATATTAGCTTCTTTTTCTAGGTCAGGAAGCATTTATTCCTTTGAAGGCTTCTTTCCTAAGGCTTATAGCTTGGATAGCTTTATTAAGCTATTTACCGATACTACAATGTATAATTATCCTCAGTGGTTTAAGAATACTTTATTTATAGCTGTGGCAAGCTGTATAATTGGAACCTTTTTAGTTATTTTGACAGCCTATACTATGTCAAGATTTAGATTTTCAGGCAGGAAGGCGATAATGAAGACAACTCTTGTTTTAGGAATGTTCCCATCCTTCATGGGAATGATAGCCGTATATCTTTTGATGACCCAGTTTGGTCTTATCAATAACACCTGGGGCTTAATTTTGATATACAGTGCAGGAGCCCCCATGGGCTATCTTACACAAAAGGGCTTTTTCGATACGATACCTAAATCCATAGATGAGGCAGCTAGAATTGATGGAGCAAACAACTTTCAGGTGTTTACAAAGATTAATCTCCCTCTATCCATGCCTATTATAGTTTATACAGCATTGACCTCCTTCACCTGGCCCTGGAGCGACTTTATCCTTCCAAAGCTTCTGTTAAAGGAAAAAAGTCTTTATACCGTAGCTGTTGGACTTATGAGCTTAGGAGAAACTGAGTTTGCACGATTTGCAGCAGGAAGCGTGTTTATATCTGTGCCAATAGTTCTGCTATATTTTATTCTAGTTAAGAATATGGTAAAGGGACTTACTGCAGGGGCTATAAAAGGGTGAAAATTTAATTTGGTTAAATAAAAATCTACCTTATGACGTGTATAAGGTAGATTTTTTGTCTTTATCTATACGAACGTATATTTCCTTCAGCTATATAAAAATAAAAAAAGATTAGGTATAATGATTTTATAGAAGAAAGGGTGTAGGTATTATGGCAGATATATTAAAGGGCTTAAATGAAGAGCAGATAGAGGCTGTTACTAATACAGAAGGATATATAAGGGTTATTGCTGGGGCTGGCAGCGGAAAGACCAGAGCCCTTACCCATAGATATGCATTCCTTGTAGAAGAGCTGGGGCTTTCTCCAGAGGAGATATTATGCGTCACCTTTACTAATAAGGCTGCTAGAGAAATGAAGAAGAGAATAAGAGGGATGATAGGAGATATTAATCCTGATCAGGTGTGTACCTTCCACAGCTTTTGTGTGAATGTTTTAAGAGAGGATATTCATATCATTAATTATCCCGAGAATTTTATAGTTATGGATAATGAAGATACAGAAGCTATATTAAAAAACGTATATAGAGAATTAAATATTAATACTAGAGCCATGACCTTTAAAAATGCTAGGGAAATGATTGCTTTCAGAAAAAATGTACATATGGAGCACATTCCTTATATCACTGCCTTAGATAATAGAACTCTCAAGGAGAAGTATATAGAGGCAGAGGATATAAATGATAAGATATTTTATGGCTATCTTTATGAGCAGAAAAAATGCTTTGGACTAGACTATGATGATCTTTTAACCCTAGCTCTTCATATTCTGAGGATTTCTAAGGAAAAGCGGGAGAAGTGGCAGCAGAGGCTGATGTACGTAATGGTGGATGAGTTTCAGGATGTGAGTCCTCATCAATATGAACTGGCTGAAATACTCAGTGGATATCATAAAAATTTATTCATCGTGGGAGACCCTGACCAGACTATTTATACCTGGAGAGGTGCAGATATTAGCTTCATACTAAACTTTCATGAATTTCATGAGGGTACTAAGACTATTTTCTTAAACAGAAATTATCGTTCTACTCCAAATATATTAAATGCGGCTAACTCTCTTATTAAAAGAAATAAAAATAGAATGGAAAAGGAGCTTCTTCCCATAAGGGAGAAGATAACTCCTGTGATATATAATCATGCCAAAACCACTAAGGAAGAGGCTAAGTGGATAGCTGAGCAGATTAAAAGGATAGTAGAGGCAGGGGGAGAATATAGAGATATAGCAATTTTGTATCGCTCACATTTTGTCTCTAGGAATCTAGAGGAAGTGTTTATAGAGGAAGGCCTTCCTTATGTCCTTTATAGTGGCATTGAATTTTATAAAAGAAAAGAAATCAAGGATGCTCTTTCCTACATGAGGATGGTTGCTCATGGAGATGACCTTTCCTTTTTAAGGATTGTCAATGAGCCTAAAAGGAACATCGGAGAAAAAAGGCTCAAGCTTTTAAAAGAGTATTCTGAAGGTCACAGCTGTTCCTTATATCAAGCTTTAAAGGATAATCTTGATAATAGTCTCATTAAGCGCACTGATGCAGCTTCCTTTGTAGAGGTAGTGGAAAAATATCATGATAAATACAAGGAGATGGAGGTATCGGAGCTTTTTGAGGGGATACTCAATGATAGCGGTTATCAGGAGCTTCTTAGAACTATTGGAGAGAATGACAGGCTTGAAAACCTAGCAGAGCTGAAGCAATCAATTTTTGATTATGAAAAAAACTCTGGTGAGGAAAATTTTCTTGAGGATTATTTAGAAAAGGTTGCCCTATTCACCAACATAGATCAGGAGGAGAGGAAGAGCTCTATCAAAATGATGACAGTACACAGTGCTAAGGGACTGGAGTTCCCTTATGTATTTATTTGTGGCCTCAATGAAGGTATATTTCCTACAAAGCATGCCTCCAAGCCAGATAGAATTGAAGAGGAGAGACGACTTGCCTATGTAGCCTATACTAGGGCAGAAAATGCTCTGTTTTTAAGTGATGCTGAAGGCATTAATTATGATGGCTCCTTTAGATATCCATCTCGGTTTATTTTTAATACGGAGAGAGCTTATTTAGAATATACCGTAGAGCTGGAGCCTGATCTTCAAGAGGAAGCCGTATATTATATTGAAAAGACTGAAGGTGGCAGTGAAAAGCTTAGAAATAGGTTAAAGATAGGAAGCAGAGTAAAGCATAAGCATTTTAAAATGGGGACCATACTAGAGGTATTGGAGGATAAGTCCGCCTATGTAATAAAGTTTGATGAAATAGCAACACCAAGAAATATAAGCTTTAAAATTCCTTTGGAGCTTATTTAAGATAAATTATTATGGGGGAAATACATGGGGAAGCTTATAAAACATTTTTTAACTATTACAAAACACAGACATAAGGTCATGGAGCACTGCTTTAAAGCAGGAATTCCTATAAGGGGCTTGCTTCATGACTTATCTAAATACTCTCCTACAGAATTTATTCCAGGAGTGAGGTTTTATCAGGGCTTTCGCAGTCCTAATGAGGCTGAAAGAGAATTTTATGGATATTCAACGGCCTGGATGCATCATAAGGGGAGGAATAAGCATCACTTTGAATACTGGACAGATATAAATAAAAATACAAAAAGGTATGAGCCTGTAGAGATGCCAATAAAATATGTTACAGAAATGTTCTGCGACAGAGTAGCTGCCAGTAAAATATATAAAGGGGAAAATTATAATAACAGCTGTCCTTTAGAATATCTCTATTCAAGCAGAGCAAAGGATAGGATGCATCCTAGAACGGCAGAGCTTCTAGAAAGCTTTCTCATTATGCTGGCGGAAAGAGGAGAGACTGAAACCTTTGCATACATTAAGAGTTTAAATAGAAGAGAAAAGCTAGGTAGAACAGCATGTAAGAGGGGATAATTATAAATATTTGATTAATTTTGACATTGACATATAAATGGTAGGATAGTAAAATATACATACTTAGAAATTAGTAAGGAGAATTTGTTAAAATGGAAGATGACGGCAGTTGTCGATTATTTTATACAATTACATATGTTAAACTCAGGCATACCTACCTTTTTTAATTAAAAGTAGTAGGCATGTCTTTTTGTGTTTAAATAAAAAATATTATAGTTTATTTTAGGAGGAATTATTTTGGAAGACCCCATTTTGTGGCAAATAGTATTGCAGTTTATATTAATTGCTTTAAACGCTGTTTTTGCTTGTGCAGAGATTGCTGTTATTTCTATGAATGATAATAAGCTGAGTCAGATGGCTGCTCAGGGTGATAAGAGAGCACTGAGGCTTGTAAGGCTTACCAATGAGCCTGCACGATTCTTAGCCACTATACAGGTAGCTATAACTCTCTCAGGCTTTTTAGGAAGTGCTTTTGCAGCAGACAATTTTTCGGACAAGCTTGTTGACTGGCTAGTAGGCTTAGGACTCGCAATCCCAGTGGCTACCATGGATACTATAGCTGTAATTTCAATTACGTTGATATTATCATATTTTACCCTGGTATTTGGAGAGCTTGTTCCTAAACGTGTGGCAATGAAGAAAGCAGAAGCGTTAGCATTAGGGATGTCCTCACTTATTACCTTTATATCAAAGCTCTTTGCTCCAATAGTATGGACTCTTACCACTTCTACAAATTTAATATTAAGGCTCTTTGGTATTGACCCTAATGCCGAGGAGGATGGAGTAAGCGAGGAAGAAATTAGAATGCTCCTGGATGTAGGAAGTAAAAAAGGAGTAATTCATCTAGATGAAAAGGAAATAATCCAAAATGTATTTGAGTTTGATGATTTAACTGTGGGTGAATTTGCCACTCATAGGACTGATATAGATGTTTTATGGAAAGAAGATGGCATAGAAAAATGGGAAGAAATAATCCATGAAAGCAGGCATTCCCTTTACCCAGTCTGCGAGGATACTATTGATAATGTAGTAGGTGTTCTTAATGCCAAGGATTATTTCAGAATAAAAAACAAGACCGTAACGGAAATAATAAGCAAAGCCGTTAAGCCTGCGTATTTTGTCCCTGAGGGAATAAAGGCCGACGTGCTTTTCCGTCAAATGAAGAAGACAAGAAATCATTTTGCTGTTGTTCTAGATGAATATGGCGGAGTTATGGGAATAGTCACTATGAATGATCTGTTAGAGCAGCTGGTAGGAGATTTAGATGATGATATTTCCTTAGAAAATGAAAAAGAAGAGATAGAACAGATTGATGAGCACACCTGGGAAATACAGGGCTGCGCACCCTTAGATGAGGTAGCAGAGCTTTTAAAGGTGAATTTTCCCATAGAAGAATTTGAAACCTTCGGTGGCTTTGTATTCAGCTCTTATGGTTCAGTACCCGATGACGGAAGTCAGTTTGAGATTGACTTAGATAATATTCATGTAAAGGTAGTGGAAATAAAGGAGCACAGAATAGAAAAAACCATAGTAGTGCTAAAGGAAAGTGAAGAGTCAAGACCTTTAGCCGTTAGTAATGAGGCAGGAATGAAAATTAGCTGATAACAAAAAGCTTCCCAAAAGACAGATTGTCTTAAGGGGAGCTTTTTATATTACTTTTGTGTATATTTATTAGCTAATGAATTAAGCTCATATCTTTCGTAGGCTCTCAGCCTTCCTTCGTTAGAAATATTTAAGCTCAGCTCCTCCAAAGTAATATTCTGAAGCTCAGGAAGATCTGTTTTTATAGTTGCTAGCTCCTTGCATAGAAGAGCACATTCCTTGCCGCAGATTTCTTCCTCTGAGGTTTTTACCTTCATCAGATAGGAGATGGGTGAACGCTTGATTCCTAATTCCTTTAAGAAAGCTTTTGCTTCCTCTAAAGGGGTATCCTCCAAGTAATCATAGATTCCCTCTACAGTTCCGAACTCTTGAAGAAGTGGTATAACAGCCTTTTCTCCCACTCCCTTAACTCCAGGTATATTGTCCGATGGATCTCCTTCTAAGGCCTTCTTATCTATCATCTGAATAGGCTCTATGCCATAAACCTCTTTAAAGGTTAGGGGATTGAATTCAAAAACTCCTGACATCAAATTGTTGTCCTTGGGACTAATGCCTCTTTCTAAATACATATCCTTTGCCTTAGAGGTTACCAGCCATACTGAAACCTCAGAGGTAATAAGCTGAAGGGCATCCTGATCCTTGGTGAGAATAACCACCTTTATAACATCCTCAAAGCGTCTTGATAGGGTACCTATAATATCATCAGCTTCATATTCCATAAAAGCAAAGGTAGGAATATTCATCTCCTTAAGAATCTCCTGTGCTATTGCAAATTGAGATAACAGCTCAGGCCTTCCATCCTTTCTATTAGATTTATATAGAGGATAGAGCCCCCTTCTAAAGGTATCTCTTGTCAAGTCCCAGGCCACAGCAAGATGGGTAGGATCAACCTTTTTTATTATGTTTTCTATTTGACGAAACATAGTGCTTATACCGTTGGTATAGACTCCCGTAGAGGTTTGCATAAGCTCTGGCAGTGCTGCATCTCTTTGCTCGTCAGTTTTAGCAAATCTATAGCTATTAGGCAGAGTTCCGAAAAATGAAGAGCTTAATAGGGAGGAGCCATCTACTAAAAATAATATGTTCGATTTGTTCATTATTTTTACTCCTATTTACTATAATTTTTCCATTGGTTATGTGAGTTGATATAAACACAGTATATCATAATTTAAGTGTAAATTCTCATCAAAACATTTCCGTATAGGTTTAATTGATGTATAATACATATTAATAATAAATTAGTAGAATATACAAAAAATTCTATTACTACATTATTAGCTGATATCGTATACAGGTATCCTGCAGTTATAGATCATAGAAGGGAGAGGTTTTGTATGGATAATAAGTTAATTTTTCCAGAAGGATTTTGGTGGGGTTCTGCTACCTCAGGTCCTCAATCGGAGGGGAGCTTTAATAAACCTCATGAAAGTATTTTTGATTACTGGTATAAGATAGAGCCCGAGGCTTTTTTTGATAAGGTAGGTCCGAGGATTACCAGCAACTTTTATAACAGCTACAAAGAAGATTTAGCTATGCTTAAGGAAATAGGTCTTAATAGCTTCAGAACTTCTATACAGTGGACAAGGCTTATTAAGGATTTAGAGACTGGAGAACCCGATGAAGATGGAGTGCGATTTTACAATGCTGTAATAGATGAAACCATAAGTAATGGAATTATACCAGTGATGAATCTTCATCACTTTGACCTGCCCATAGAGCTTTATGAAAAATATGGAGGCTGGGAATCAAAGCATGTAGTTAAGCTTTTTGTAAGGTTTGCAGAAACAGCTTTTAAGCTTTTTGGTGATAGGGTAAAATACTGGACAACCTTTAATGAACCCATAGTAATAGTAGAAGGGCAGTATCTCTATGAATTCCATTATCCTAAGGTGGTGGATGGTAAGAAGGCAATGCAGGTTTTATATAATGTTAATTTAGCCTCTGCCTCTGTTATTAAAAGGTTTAGAGAGCTGGGTCTTCAGGAGCAAGGTGGAAAGATAGGAATAATATTGAACCTTACTCCAGCCTATCCTAGAAGTGATAGTGATGAGGACATAGAAGCTTCAAGAATAGCTGATGCCTTCTTTAATGCTTCCTTCTTGGATCCTGCTGTAAAAGGGAGCTTCCCAGAAAAGCTTGTGGAGCTTCTGAAGATGGATGGAGTTTTATGGGAGAGCACAGTAGAGGAAGATAGAGTTATTAATGAAGGTACGGTAGATTTTCTGGGTGTAAACTATTATCAACCTAGAAGAGTAAAGGCTAAGGAAGCTGGCTCTCTAGATGATAGAGGATGGATGCCGGACAAATACTTTGATAATTACGATATGCCTGGTAAGAGGATGAATCCTTATAGAGGTTGGGAGATATATCCTAAGGCTATGTATGATATTGCCATTAATATAAGGGACAATTATGATAATATACCCTGGTTTATCTCTGAAAATGGAATGGGAGTTCAAGGGGAAGAGAAATATGTGAATGAAGAAGGAATTATAGAAGATGACTATAGAATAGAATTCTTTAAGGAGCATCTACAATATCTCCATCAAGGAATAAGCGAAGGCTCCAACTGCTTTGGTTACCATACATGGACACCTATTGATTGCTGGTCCTGGACTAATGCCTACAAAAATAGATATGGTTTTATAGCTGTGGATTTAAAGACAAAAAATAAAACCATTAAAAAGTCAGGAAGATGGATTAAAGAGGTTAGTGAGAATAATGGATTTTACAAGCTCTCTCAAGACAAGTAAATAGGTGAAATATAAAGGAGTTTTGGTAATGAAATATATTGCTATAGATATAGGTGGAAGTAGTGTTAAAACTGCTATAGTGACAGAAGATGGAGATATCCTGGAAAAGGGTAGCTTTAAGGGGGATAAAAATAACTTTGAGAATTTTAGGGCTTCTATGGTTAATGCCATTTTAAAGGCTAAAGAAGCTCATAATATAGTGGGGGTTGCAATCAGTGCTCCAGGTGGAGTAGACAGTGATTCAGGTGTAATTGGAGGATCCAGTGCCCTTCCCTGCATTCATGGTCCGAATTTTAAGAAGCTCTTTGGAGAGGAGCTTGGACTAAAGGTAGAAATTGAGAATGATGCTAATTGTGCTGCCCTAGGAGAGGTATGGAAAGGGGCTGCCAAGGATAATCAGGACGTTCTCTTTGTGGTTTGTGGAACTGGTATAGGTGGTGCAGTTGTAAAAAACAAAAGGATACACAAAGGGAAAAACCTTCATGGAGGAGAATTCGGCTACTCTATATTAGATAAGGAAGTAATTGATGGTGAGCTTGTGTTTAAAACCTGGAGTCATCTAGGAGCCACTGGTGCTCTCGTGAGAAAGGTGGCTGATGCTACTGGTGAAGATATGGATGTTCTGGATGGAAAGGAGATATTTAGGAGGGCTGCTGAGGGGGATGAGATTGCTATAAAGGCAATAGATGATTTTTATCTATATAACGCTCTTGGGATATTTAATATACAGTATACCTATGATCCTGAAAAAATATTGATTGGTGGTGCAATCAGCAGCAGGCCTGACTTTATTGAAAAGATTAATGAAAAGCTTGATTTAATAATTGGGGCACTTCCCCTAGCTAAGGTGAGGCCACGGATTGTAAAATGTGCTTTTGAAAATGATGCGAATCTTTTAGGAGCCCTTTATAATTATCTTCAGAGGAATAGCTAGGTGAATTTTTTAAAAATAACTTTACTATATCTATAAAGTTACATTACTCTCCTACGATATAAAATATATGGAAGCTTTAACTAAGAATATTATTTTATTTAATTTTTTATTATAGGAGAGCACAAAATGATGAATGATATGGACTTTATATTGGAAGATACTATTCTTGTGAGGTGCTTGATTACTTCTATTAGTGGAGAGCATTATAAGGGTAAGGATTATCAAGGGAATAGATATTACATTGAAAAAAATGAGTTTTCTAAAACCTTTCAAGTGGGAGATGATAGAAGCTTTTATGCCTACAAAAAGGAGTTTCAAGGGATTTTTGAAAAAAGAACCTTTCTCTTTCCTTTGTCCGGTGAGGATTATTTGAAGCTCATAGACAGAGATGATTACTCTGGCAAGACTCTCAAGGAAGCTGGAATAACCTTAAGGGATATATAATAAATAAGCCTGCAGCGTATCACTTAGTGACAAGCTGCAGGCTTTTATATATTTAGAGTTTATTGATGTCTTTCTAGAATAGAGTCGGAAGTATTTTTTTAATGTGATTGATAATACTAAGATAGTAAATATTTATAGGAAAGGGGAAAGGATGATGATAAAAACCTCTTATGCTACAGGTCTTAAGGTATTGTTATTGGTTATATTTTTTTCTAGTTATTACTATGTGAGTTCAACACAGGTTGGGGCTAAGGAGATAGAAAGGAATAGATATTATAATTATGTAAGTAAGGTAGAGTATAAGCAGGAAGACAAAGTAACTTATCTAACCTTCGATGATGGGCCCTCTATTAATACTATAAAGATTCTGGATATATTGGACAAGTATGGTATTAAAGCCACCTTTTTTGTGGTAGGAAAAAATGTAGAAGCACATCCACAGATATTAAGAGAAATAGTGAGGAAAGGGCATATGATAGGTGTTCACTGCTATAATCATGATTATTCAGAGATTTACTCCTCAGCAGAGGCTTATATGGAGGACTTTTTCAAGGCTTATAATACAATTAAGGAGGTATCAGGAATACAACCATATATCTTTAGGTTTCCTGGAGGAAGTGTTAATAACTATAATAATAATACTAGGGAAGAGATATTTGAGGAGATGGGCAGGAGAGGATTTATATTTTATGACTGGAATTCCTCCTCTGAAGACGCAGTGGTGGGAGCCGTAGCTGTAAGCTGTATAAATAGTGTCATTAGTACCTCCCAAAGTAAACATAATATTCTATTATGTCACGACACTAAAGATGTCACAGCTTTAAATCTTGAAGCCTATATTAAAGAGCTTAATAAAAAGGGGTATAGGTATTTTGATACCCTTGAAGGAGTACCTCCAGTACACTTTTAACTAATAATCAATAGCTTCCTAATAACTTATTTTTTGTTAAAAGTATTGAAGATTTTTGAAAACTTTGATAAAATTTAACATATTAAAGTGATAAAGAACAGGGGGCTTATAAATGGGGAAATCATATCTGCCAGAGGGGTATAAACCCTGCTTGGGGTTGTACGAAACTCAAGAGGCAATAGGAATAATTAAAAAATTGTTAGAGAAGAAGCTTTGTGTAGCACTGAGATTAAAGAGAGTAAGTGCTCCTATATTTGTGGATCCTAAAACAGGATTAAATGATGATTTGAATGGGGTTGAGAGACCCGTAACCTTCAACGTTCCTGATGCTGGAATGGATGCTCAGGTGGTTCATTCCTTAGCTAAGTGGAAGAGAATGGCTTTATATCGTTATGATTTTCGTCCTGGAAAAGGAATTATCACGGACATGAATGCCATAAGAAGAGATGAGGAGCTGGATAATCTTCATTCCGTTTATGTAGACCAATGGGATTGGGAAAAGATAATTCTTCCAGAGGAGAGGAATATCGAGTATCTAAAGGATACAGCTTCAAAGATTATAAATGTTATATGTAATACCTTGGATGAGCTTAAATATAAGTTCGAGCAGTTAGATACAGAGCTTTGTAGAGAGGTTACATTTATCACTACTCAGGAGCTAGAGGATTTGTATCCTGATCTTACCCCTAAAGAGCGAGAAAATGCTTTTGTTAAGGAGCATAAAACAGTATTTCTAATGAAGATTGGGGATAAGCTAAATTCAGGGATGAGACATGATGGTAGAGCTCCTGATTATGATGACTGGCAGCTAAATGGTGATATTCTTTTCTGGAACAATGTATTAGAGCAGGCTTTTGAGAATCTCATCTATGGGAATAAGAGTAGATGCAGAGGCCTTGGATAGGCAGCTTAAGGCAGCTGACTGTGAGGATAGAAAAAATATGATGTACCACAAAATGCTCTTAGCTAATAAATTGCCTTTAACCATCGGTGGTGGAATAGGACAATCTAGAATCTGTATGCTCCTTTTAAATAAAGCACATATTGGTGAGGTGCAATCCTCAGTTTGGGATGATGAAACAGTAAATATATATAAAGATGCAGGGATAGAATTATTATAAAAATGCATGGAATGCTTAAAAGCTGAACCTCGATTCAGCTTTTTTTTATTTATGTATTTCCTTTGGTAAGGTGATTTTTATTGATATGTTTTTATTGATATGTTTTTATATGTAAGTAGTTTGTCTCTAGAAGGAGGAAAATGAATGTATTATCCCATCCTTAGCTACTTCACGTTTAATTATTTTGCAATTAACTCGTTCTTTAGAGGCTCTATACAAATGAGCTAAGGGTTGAACTTCTATATAAACTGATTCACCCTCTTCAATTTATAAGTTTAATTCCTCTATATGGTCATTGGGGGATATGTAAGCTTTAAATATGTATTTATTATGATTTTTTACTAAAATCTCTTTATAATCTCCCATAGATAGTAATGCTTCATATCTTTTATCGGAAGTGGTATTTTCCACGATTATTGTTATAGGTGACACCTTTAGAGAAATACTAGAGGGTCTGGCTACTATAATGAAGGATTTTCCTTCCTTCATCTCACTATGCCTTTCCTCCAGTGCTACTCTCTCCTTTTCACGCCTACATTCTTCTTTACAGGCAGAGCAGCAGATGCAATCTTCATCAATTGAATAGCTCTCCCAAAGGGAAAGCTTCCTTTGGCATAGGTCGCAGCTTTTTATGTTTTTTTGTAATATATAAGCTTCATACCAAGGGTTTTCAGTCCCTGCAGTATTAGACACTGATTTAATGTTCTGTTGATTATCGTAATTCAAGGTGTTCACCTCAATTTAAACAAGTTATAGCTTGATTTTACCATATAATAGAATAAATTTAATATATTGCTATAAAAAAAGTTACTTTTTTGTAAAAAGTTACTTTTTAAACTCATTTATGTTACAGGTGTTCTAATATTTAAAATATTGTTCACAGAAAGCTTACTTTAAGCTTACATAAGGATGTAATAATGTAGTAGCAATTCATAAGAGTATATTCTATATTGTTGGGAGGAAAGAAGGTTGAAGAATAAAGGAAAAATGGAGTATTATTCACTATCAAAAAAGGAACGGATAAATAGGTTAAAGGAGATAATTTTAGTATTCCTTAAGCTGGGGCTTATTGCTTTTGGTGGTCCTGCAGCTCATGTAGCCATGATGGAGGACGAGCTTATAAAGAAAAGAAGGTGGATGAGCAAAGAGGACTTTCTTGACCTCTATGGAGCAACAAATCTCCTTCCTGGTCCAAATTCTACTGAATTGGCTATCTATCTAGGGTATCATAGAGGCGGCTGGAGAGGACTTATTTTGTCAGGAGTAAGCTTTATATTACCAGCGATGCTAAGCGTCATGACCTTTGCAGCAATATATGTTCATTATGAAGAGCTTCCAGCTCTTAAAGGTATTATGTATGGAATTCAGCCAGTTATTATTGCTATTGTTTTACAGGCGTTAATAAGACAGGGTAAAACAGCAATTAGCAATGCTTCTTCAGTAATTTTAGGAGTTTTTGTGGTTGTTCTATCCTTCTTAGGGGTTCATGAGCTGGCTCTCCTGTTATTTGCTGGATTAGTCATGATGCTTTATATGAATCGAAGGAAGCTCTTGAAGGGGAGGCTGATGATATTAATACCTATACTTCCTATATTAACTATAGCAGGTGAAGGGGTATCAAAGAATTCCATGAACTTCGGTTCCATATTTCTTACATTCTTAAAGATTGGTTCAGTGCTATATGGTAGCGGCTATGTGCTTTTGGCTTTTTTAGAAGCTGAGTTTATAGATAGACTTGGAATTATTACATCTCAGCAGCTGTTGGATGCCGTATCTGTGGGGCAGTTTACTCCGGGGCCTGTATTTACCACGGCTACCTTTATTGGTTATCTCTTAGGAGGAGTACCCGGTGGTATATCAGCAACCATAGGTATATTTTTGCCAGCCTTCCTGTTGGTAGGGATAATACATCCATTTATACCTAAGCTTAGAAAATCCAGCTGGATATCAGGAATCCTTGATGGAGTTAATGTAGCTTCTTTAGGTCTTATGGCAGTAGTTAGCTTTAAGCTTTCAAGGGAAGCCTTAGTTGATTTACCTACAATAATCATTTCATTACTAGCCTTGGTCGCTGTATTCAAGCTTAAAATCAATACTGCTTGGCTAGTTCTGGTTGGAGGAATCCTTGGACTTATACTAGCTTAGTGATTTTAGATATTATTCATAGGGCTTGTTGGAGATGATAACAGTGTTGTCTCTTCTTGTGTTTAATAAAATCAGCGGTGGAAAAGATGTGGGAGTATAAAAAATAAAATAAAATAAAAATAACAATAAGCTGGTACCCTTAAAGGTATCAGCTTTTTTATCTTGAGAATAAGATAGTTATAGAAGCAATTAAATAGAAAGGTTCAGATATGGATTATAAAGAAAGGTATAAACAGTGGTTAGATAGCCCGGCTATTAGAGAGGAGGAAAGAGAAGCCCTTATGGCAATGGAGGAGGAAGAGCGGAGGGAGGCTTTCTTTCAGGAGCTTTCCTTTGGTACTGGTGGACTTAGGGGGGTAATGGGCCTGGGGAGTGGAAGAATTAACAGATACACCGTTATGAGGGCAGCGGAGGGGCTGGCTAGATATCTGTTAAAAAACATGAAAGAGATAAAGAGCTCTGGGATAGCAATAGCCTTTGATTCAAGAAAATATTCTAAGGAATTTGCCTTAGAAGCTGCCTTAGTTCTTTGCAGTAATGGAATCAAAACCTATCTTTTTAGAAGCTGCAGACCGACACCAGAGCTGTCCTTTACTGTGAGATATTTAGGCTGCACAGCAGGTATAGTAATAACTGCAAGCCATAATCCTTCTATTTATAATGGAATAAAGGTTTATGGCAGTGATGGAGGACAGATTACCTTAACTATGGCTGAAGATATTATGGAGGAAATAAGCAAGGTAGAGGTCCTTGAGGAGAGAAAAACTATTACTGAGAGGGAGGCTGTAGAAGAAGAGGTTTTATATTATATTGGGGAGGAAATGGACAAAAGATATATTAACAGGATAGAGAAGCTTTCCATACTTAAAAAAGGTGAAGCTAGAGATATTAGAATAATATATACACCTCTTCATGGAACTGGCTTGATTCCTGTTACCAGTATCCTTGTTAAGCTGGGTTATTATAGGATTTTTTTAGTGAACTCGCAAATACTCCCTGATGGAAATTTTCCAACTGTGAAGGCGCCAAATCCAGAGGAAAAAGCTGCCTTTGAGGAAGCTATAAAGGTAGCAGAGAAGGAGGAGGGGGATATAATACTAGCTACAGATCCTGATTGTGACAGGGTAGGTGTTGCTGTAAGGAATAGTGAGGGAGAGTATATTCTTCTTACTGGAAATCAAATTGGAGCTCTTCTCTGTAAGTATTTATTATCTAGTGAAAATAATATTGATGAGAAAACTGCAATTATTAAAACCATTGTCACCTCTGATTTAGGAGAAAGGATAGCTGAAAAATATGGAGCCTCTGTATTCAATACCCTTACAGGCTTTAAATTTATAGGAGAAAAGATCAAGGAGTTTGAGGAGAAAGGTGACTACAAGTTTCTCTTTGGCTATGAAGAAAGCTTTGGCTATCTTTCAGGAACCTTTGTAAGAGATAAGGATGCTGTTATTGCTTCTATGCTTATTGTGGATATGGCTCAAAGCTATAAGAATCAAGGGCTTAATCTCCTTGAAGCCATGGAAGAGATATATAAGGAATATGGATATTATATAGATTTTCTTGATACCTATATCCTAAAAGGATTTGAGGGAGTTATGAAGATAAATAATATCATGGAGGAGCTTAGAAGAGTGGATAGTATTCTGAGGAACTTTGGTGATTTGAAAGTCCTTGAGGATTATAAGAATCAGAAGAGATATTTCGTAGAGTCCTATGAAGAAGAGGAAATTAAGCTTCCTATTAGTGATGTAATAAAGCTGCATTTTAGGGATGGCTCCTGGCTTGCAGTAAGGCCTTCTGGAACAGAGCCTAAGTTAAAATTATATTACTCAGTTAAAGGCAGTACAAGAGAGGAGGGGCAACAAAGATTAGAGGCATTAAGGGGTAAGTTAAAATTTATTATAAATATTTAAGTTAATGGTTTTTCCTACGATATATATGAAGACTATAATTAATTTCATATATTAATCGGGGGAAGAAAAGTGAGAACTATAAGGTTTACAAAAAAGAAAAAAGCTGCCAAGGGAAAAGTAAAAGGGAGAAAAGCTTCCTTGAAAAGTAAATTAGCACTTTATACTGCTATTTGCGTCATTGTTGCTGCCTTGGTGCAAACAGCAATTAGCATAGGTATTTTTCAATATATAATTGATAATGTTATAAAGTCTCAAGCTGAAGATAATCTGAATTCAGCAGCAGTAACTATTAATAGCTATATGGTAGAATATGAAAATCTAGTTAAGGCCATCGCTGACGATGAGAGAGTTATACAGGCAGCATTGGCAGATGATAAAGTACAGATATCTATGAGCTTAAAGCATTATATTCAGAACTATCCATCCTTGCGGTATGGTTATTTTAAAGGATTAGACAGAGAAATTGTGACCTATCCTGTAATACCCCTTACTGAGCCTGTGGAAACTACAGAGCCAGATGAATATCTTAATATAATGAAGGAGATAAAGGAGCCTTATTGGTCCGAGGCTTATGAGGATACAAACTCAAAGCAGTGGGTAGTGACCGTGATGGATAGAATAGAACATAACGGTGAATTTTTAGGCTATGTAGGAATAGATATAGGATTAAAAGAAATGAGCAATATGGTAAATTCTCTTAAGTTTGGCTCTAGCGGAGAGTTTATAATGATCCATAATAATGGAATAATAATGACTGCTAAGGATGATATTCTTATAGGAATTGAATACCCCAATAAAGATTTGAGAGATTCTTTAATAAATGAGAAGGATGGAAATGTAGAGCTTAAGGAAGGTGGAAAAAATATTTATGGTGCGTTTAAGGAGCTAAACAAGGGGGATATTAATCTTCTGGCAAAGATTGATGAAGGAGAGTTTAAGGAACAAGAAAATCTATTCCTTATAATATCCATAGCCTCTATTGTCTTAGTACTAGCCATAACAACCTTGATAAATCTTTTTGTAATAAATAAGCTTATTAAAAGAATTAACAGACTTAAAGAGGATATGAAGAAGATACAGGAGGGCGATCTCACCGTAAGGTCTGATGCAGACTATGAGGATGAAATAGGAGAATTGGCTCAAGGCTTTAATAATATGACTAATAGTCTTAAAGAGCTTATAGTAAATACCATGGATGTTGCCAATGTTATAGGAAAGCAGAGCGTTTTTATACAAACTTCTCATAACCAGACTCTTCAAAGCTCTACAGAAATATCTAAGACTATAGAAGAGGTTGCCAGTGTTACAAATAATCAGTCAATGGAGGTAGATAAGGTTGCTACAGAAAATGGTAAATTATCAAAATCCATCAATGATATTTCTCAGGGATTAAGGGATGCTGTTGAGCTATGTGAAAATGTTAATGAAGTGAATAAGGAAGGCATTAAGACAGTAGATAAATTAGTTCTTACCACTGATAATACATCAGAAAAGACCACATCAGTTTTGGATAATGTACAAAATATAGCTGATAGTACAAGAAAGATAGATATGGTTTTAGAGGCTATAAGTGATATAGCAAATCAAACTAATCTCCTGTCACTAAATGCTTCTATAGAGGCAGCGAGAGCTGGAGAAGCAGGAAAAGGCTTCTCTGTAGTTGCAGATGCCATAAGAAAGCTTGCAGAGCAGAGTAAGGATTCAACAGAAGACATAAAGAAGATAATAGCTGATATAACAGGAAAAACCAATGCTGCAGTGACATCTATGGAAGAAACAAGAGTCCTTGCCCTTGAGCAAATTGAAGCGGTAAGAGCCACAGAAAAGGCCTTTAAAAATATATCACAGAGCCTAGAGACTTTAATTTCTACTATTAGTAATATTAATGATAGAAATAATTCCATGGTTAGAAAGAAGGATAGGATTGAAGGCTATATGGAGGCTCTGTCAGCAGGTATGACGGAAATATCTGCATCGGCAGAGGAAATAACAGCTTCAGCGGAGGAGCAGGTGGCAATGGTTCAGGAGGTAAGCGGTCTAACTGAGCAATTTATAATGATTGCAGAAGAGCTTAAGAATAACATTAATAAATTTAAGGTTAATTAGCTTCTATAGGCTGCTTAATTATTAGCAACATATATAAAATGATAAGAGACCTAGGATTTAATAATCAATTAAATATTAAAAGGAACCTGCTTTTTAGCTGGTTCCTTTTAATATGGGGTTATTTATTAATATAATACCTGGAGCTAGCATTTTTACATACCTCCTGAAAATAAACTATAAACTTAGTATAACATAACTGTTAAATCTTCTGTTTGGCGCTAAAATTAATAATTACTTTATAGAATATTAAAACCTAAACTATCAATTTGGTATATCATACGGTTTAAGATATAAAGGAGGTTTACTTAGGATGAATAATGCTTTAAGAAGTAGGAGAGAACCATACTTCGATAACCTGAAGGGAGTTCTTATAATATTAGTGGTGCTGGCCCACTTCTTAGGTAAGGGAAATGTTAAGGAGAGCGTGATGCTTCAAAGTACCATACTCTTTATATACTCCTTTCATATGCCGCTATTTGCCTTTGTTTCTGGTTACTTTTCTAAGAATGTGCACAAAAGCAAAAAAAGTGCGCTGGAGGATCTTCTAATTATATATGTTATAGCAGAAGCCTCTTGGGCTATATTTAACTTAGTAGTTTATGGTGATGATTATTATATAAGAAATATATTTATGCCTGGCTATAGTCTTTGGTATGTTGTGGCGCTTTTTCTATGGAGAGTAACACTGAAGAGCTTTATTAAAATTAAAGGTGCTATCTTAATATCTGCTCTTCTTTCTGCTTTGATAATGTTGATTTCTAGTCCATCTGAGATTATTCTTGGACTGGAAAGGGTGGTTGGTTTCCATATATATTTCCTATTGGGATATTACTGTAACGAAAATGCTATAGAAAGGATTAAAAAAATAAAAGCTTCCTTAGCTTTTGCAATTTTGGCCTTAATGTTTGTAGCAACTTATGTATTTCTAAGCTTTGGAATATTAGATTTTACTTTAAGCAAGGAGGTTATGATGCATCAGCTGTCAATTCAAAGCTTTCCATCCATAGCTTTAGGCTTATCAGTTTATCTATTAGCCATACCACTAGCCTTAGGCATAGGAGTATTGATTTTAGCTGTTGTTTCAGAGAGTGAAAGCTTTATAAGCAGTATAGGGAGAGATACCCTTCCACTTTATTTAAGTCATACCTATGTGGTTAAGCTTACGGGAAGCTTAAACAGTTATTTTGGTGGAAGCAGTCTACCCTTTGAGGTGAGCTTTCTTATACTCCTCTCTGCAGCTACTATACTGATGTTTTCTAGCAGAAGCTATAGAGCAGGTTTTTATAAATTTATTAATAACCTTAAAGGAATCTCCTGGGAAATGGGCTTTAAAAGATTATTAAAAAGCTAGAGAAATGTGATAATTATTATATAGCACCCAAAGGCTAACCTTATGGGTGCTTTTTATTATAGTGACTAAAATTACTTTCAAATTAGTTTTCGATATCATAAGGATTGATGTAAAGCTCAAAGAAAATAATAGCTTTAAATTAAGAAGTTTAAATATTCGTAAAAACATTGTAATATTATATAAGTATTTTTTTGGTATTATTATATAATACTTAGTGAAGGAAAAATAAGAAAATATGAGGAATATATATGATTAAAGATTATAGATATAAGCGGAATAATGAGAGTTTAGTTTATCTGCTCTTATTAATAGCTTTTATTTTAGATTTAATAGGCTCAAGAGCAGAGATACTTAATATAATACTTATTTCAATTGCTTTATTTTTTGCTGGTAGAAAAGGTATCTCCTTTAACAGAAAGATAAGCTCGTTATTTCTAATAGTAAATGTAGTAATATTTATTATTACTTTCAGTGAAAAGATATTTTTATTCAATATAATATGCCTTGCTTTGATTTTATGGAGCTATGTAACTCCTTGGATCTTAAGGATTAATAAGGCTTTTTTATTTAGTGTAACCATAAGCTTTAGCATGGTTTTTCTTGGGGCGATTTATAAGCTTCCGCTACCTTTACATTTTATTGCTCTTTATCCTGTGTATTTGGCAGGAGTTATAAGCTCTGAAGGAGTGGCTGAGAGGAAGGGGATAAGGGAGACAATTCTCCTATGTCTAAACATTGTTATTTCTATTTTTATGTTGCTTAGGCTTATAGGCTTCATTGGAGAAATGGAGGAGCTGGTTGCTCTTTTAACCTTAAACTCTCAGATGGATTTGGGAGAAACGGCAGTGTATATGTCACTAGCCATATTTCTTGTAAATTTTTTAGTCATAAATATTTCTCTACTGCTATGTTCTTCGAAAAGGGTAAGTATTAGCAGGATAATTAATGAATCCTATGATTTTTTTAAGAGATGCACCTTTATCTTTCTATTAGTTTTATTAAGCGAATTGATTCTTAAGGGGAATTTGATAGAAGTTAAAGAAAGCATCACACATCCTTATGTTATTTTTAATTTTATGTTTATTTATTCTATTTATTTTGTTGCTAGTTCCTTTTTGGGAATTACTTGGGGAATAACTCTGGTAGGTATAATATCAGGAATTCTTTTTATTGCTAATATAATTAAATTGATATTTTTAAGTCAGCCCTTTTATCCATGGGATATATACATGCTTGAGGATGCTTTAATTGTTTCGCCTCAATACATAAACTTACCTATGGTTATAGGACTTATAATAGCTGTTGGGGTTATAGGGGCTCTTATATTTAAAAAAAGACATTCTATAAAGAGAAGATTTAAGATTTCTCCATCTCTGGTACTTATCCCATTTGCTTTAGTATTTCTCATAGGCATGGTCAGTGCTTTAGAAAAAGAAGAAGTGGCAAGGTCGGCAGGTATATCTGAATCCTTGAGAGTAAGTAAGGAGGAGCTCATAAGCAATGGGTTCTTCGCTCAAAACTATTATTACTTTACAGATATGGATTCTTACATAAGCAGAAAGCCTGAGAATTATGAATCTGAGACTATAAAGGAAGTCAAGAACAAGCTTCTGGAGCTTAAGGCTAAAGAAGAGGATTTTTACGAAGAGGAAGAGGAGAAACCCAATGTAGTGGTTATTATGTCTGAAACCTTCTGGGATCCAGGAGTGCTTCAGGGGGTAGAATACTCAGAGGATTTGACAGAAAATTTCAGGAAAAATATAGCGGGAGAAATTATAGTTCCTGTCTTTGGAGGGGGGACTGCCAATAGTGAATTTGAGGCTCTTACAGGGCTCTCTACCTACGATATGGCAGAGGGTATTATAGCTTATAATATATATGTAAATAGGGCTACCCACAGCATTGCAGAGATATTTAAAGAAAATGGCTATAAGACCACGGCAATCCACCCTAATACAGAAGATTTTTATAATCGTGATAATGCTTATTTATATATGGGCTTTGATGAATTTATAGATATTAAGGGCTTTAAAGATGCTGAAAGGAAAGGAAATCAGGTATCGGATAATGCTTTAACAGATAAGATTCTAAGTGAGCTAAAGAGCAGTGAGGAGCCTCAATTCATCTTTGCAGTAACTATTCAAAATCATGATTCCTACTATGAAAAGTATCAGGAGGGCACTGATGTAAAAGTTCAGTCTACTCTTCTAGATGAAATGGATAAGGAAATTTTAGAGTCCTTTGCCCAAGGAGTATATGATGCCGACAGGGCTTATGGAAAATTAATAGAGGGTATCGAAAAGTCAGGTAAGCCCACAATAGTATATTATTTTGGGGATCATCTTCCTAGGCTTGGCTATCCCAAAGACATATATGAGATTTATTATAAGACAGGTTATTTGGAAAAGGGGATTACAGCGGAAAACACTGAAGAGTTAAAGCTATTTAACACTCAGCTAGCTAAATGGTCTAGTTATAAGGAGCTTAATACCTTTGATAAACCTGTTTCAGCCTTTTATCTAGCTTACGATATACTGAAGGAGGCAAAAGTAGAAATGCCTTTGTATTTTTCTATATATCCTGAGCTAATAGAGGAATATCCTGTGCTCAGCCCTAAGAATAAAAAAGATATTAAAGAGGATAGTGAAATATTAAAAAACTATAAGCTTATTCAATATGATATACTCTTTGGTAATAGATATATTCTTGAAGAGTAAAAAATAATTAATTAAAGGAGGGATTATTATGACTCAGGTAGCTGCATTTATGGCTGATGGTATGGAGGAAGTAGAGTGCCTTGCGGTGGTAGATATATTAAGACGGGCAGAGGTAGAGGTTCTTCTTGTTTCCATGACAGATAAGCTGGAGGTAACAGGCTCTCATGATATAACCATAAAAGCAGATGTTGTTTTTGATAATGGGGATTTTTCCAAGACGGAGGTTTTGTTTCTTCCAGGAGGAATGCCAGGAACTCAAAGACTAATGGAACATAATGGGCTGCAGGAGCTTTTGCTGAAATTTCATAAGGAAAATAAGAGGCTTGCAGCTATATGTGCCGCTCCTAGTGTATTAGGAGGCTTAGGGATACTTGATGAGGTAGAGGCAACCAGTCATCCTAGTGTTGAAGGAAAGCTAGGAGGAGCTATCTACACTAAAAAGGGTGTAATAACCCATGGAACCATTTCCACCGGTAGAGGCTTAGGCTATGCCCTTGACCTGGGATTGGAGCTAGTGAGGCTTTTGGTAAGCCCAGAAAAAGCAGAAGAGATAAGGTCCGCTATACAATATGACAAATAAATAAACAAAGAGCAGGGAGATTTACCCTGCTCTTTGTTATTCTGGTGCTATATCTTTATATATATAATTATAAATCTGCTCCTGTGTGATGGCTTTGTTAAATTGAAGATACCAACCACTTCCTATATAGCCTCCCCAAGAATAGTCATCTAATGGGAAGCGCTGCTGCTCAATATTTCCTATATCAGATATAAGAGCACTGCTTCCTAGCTTAATGATGGAGCTAGTGCTTAAGCTGGTTCTTACATGAGGTAATAGCTCATTTACCATAGAAGGCAGCTTCAGTATTCCCGAGCTTTTTACCTTTTGAAACATGGCCTCCAGCACTATTCTTTGTCTTTCTGTTCTTTTAAAGTCTCCACCAGTGGCTTTTCTTATACGAGCATAGGCTACCCCTTGAATACCATTAACCTCATAGGTTCCTGGGGAATTGATATATTTAGGCTCCACCCCTCTTAGCTTAGACTGCTCTTTAATGCTGTTGTTCAGTGAAGGTAGCTCCTCATCAGTAATGGTAAGAGTTATGCCTCCTATTGCATCAATCATTGCCTCAAGTCCAGCAAAGTCAACAACTACATAATCCTTTATATCAAGATTGAAATTTTGATTTACAGTTTTTACAGCTAAGGGAGCTCCTCCAAAGGCATAGGCGTGGGTGAGCTTATCACTGCCATGACCTTCAATATCCACATAGGAATCCCTCATTAGAGAGGTTAGCTTCAGCTTATCATGCTTCCTATCAACGGTGAGTATAAGCATAGCATCAGAACGTCCTGTATAATCATCACTTCTGCTATCAATACCTAAGAGCAGGATGTTTGTTATACCCTTTTCTCCATGAAAATCAGAACTTATTCCTAGATCCTCATTAGACTGTGATAAGCTTTCATTGTTTATATTTCCTAAAATATTATAGACATATATAGCCCCAAAGCCAATAACGAAAACAATAATAAAAAACAATAATAAAAGAAATCTCTTGAGCTTATTTTTCTTCTTAAGCTTTCTTTTTCTACGTCTATTAGAATTAGAATTATCCATCTCATATCCTCCGAATTATAAATTGCTACATAGTATAAGCTTCTTAGTTATATATTATAACAAAATTATTATTGTTTTAAAATATTTGTGCCTACTAATATACTTCTATGTTAGTATAGTGCGATTTCTGAAGTATTATACATAATTAAGTCAGGTGGATGGCACCATAGAAGTGAGAAAGTGTTCGCATGGACAAGGTTATTGGAATTGTGAGTTGTATAGCTTGTAGTAGAAGCCTTCTTTGTCTAGTAGTTCTTGATGCTTTCCTTGTTCGATAACATTACCATCCTTAACTACCAATATGATATCAGCATGTTGGATTGTTGAAAGTCTGTGTGCTATGACAAAACAGGTTTTGCCTTGCATTAGCTTATACATGGCTGCCTGAATTTGCATTTCTGTTCTGGTATCTACATTGGAGGTAGCCTCATCTAATATGAGCATATTTGATTCGATAAGCATGGCTCTAGCTATGGTTAATAGCTGTTTTTGACCTTTGGATATATTTACTCCATCTTCATTGAGGAGAGTGTTGTATCCCTGAGGAAGCCTAGTTATGAAGGAATGAATTTTTGCTGCCTCAACTACCTCCTCCATGGTGGCATTCTGTTTGCCATAGGCTATGTTTTCAAATATAGTACCGTTAAATAGCCAGGTATCCTGTAGAACCATAGTGTAGGCTCTCCTTAAGCTTTTTCTGGTGATATTCATTATAGGGGTATCATCTACTCTTATTTCGCCATTATTAGGATCATAAAAGCGCATTAAAAGGTTAATTATGGTAGTTTTTCCAGCACCAGTAGGACCAACTATAGCAACAAGCTTTCCAGGATCGGCTTTTATATTTAAGTCCTTAATGATGATTTTTTCTGGGGTATAGCCAAAATCAACATGATCGAGATCAATCTTTCCTTCTACATCTGTAATATCCTCCGCGCCTGGAAGGTCCATGGGTTCTGATTCCTCATCTAATAACCGGAAGATTCTTTCAGCAGCGGCCATGGAGGATTGAAGCTCACTGATTATATTGGCAATCTCGTTAATGGGACCTGAGAATTTTCGAGAATAGAGTACAAAGGCGGATAAATCTCCTATGGTAATGCTATTCCAGAGATATAACAGGGCTCCCAGAACGCTCACTAGGGAAAGAGATAAGTTATTTATCAGATTTACAGAAGGACCTACCATGGTACCATAATAATCTGATTGATAATAAGCCTGTACTGCAGCCTCGTTAAAGCTATCAAAGCGGTTTATCATGGTTTTCTCCTGATGGTAGGCTTTGATTGTTTTTTGACCAGAAACATTTTCTTCCACATAGCCATTTAGTTCTCCAAGCTTTCTGGAGCGTCGGCGAAAGAGTGGGCGTACCTTACGGCTCATATAGCTGGTGAAAATAATTGAA
The DNA here is from genome assembly GCF_049943125.1 of Alloiococcus sp. CFN-8. Classification (GTDB taxonomy): domain Bacteria; phylum Bacillota; class Clostridia; order Clostridiales; family Clostridiaceae; genus JAEXZL01. The sequence continues at coordinate 606,283 of NZ_CP188040.1, read as the reverse complement.
ATAGGGATTGTAAAAAGAAACACTATAACCAGCTGTGAGGATATGGTTATCATCATTATAAAGGAGCCTATAACTGTAATAAGGCTGGTAGCAATCTGTATTAAATCTGAAGATAGTGAGGTATTGAGAACATCTATATCATAGGAAATTCTGCTGATGATATCACCGGTTTGGTTTTGATCAAAAAAACCAACGGGCAAATCTAAAAGCTTCTGAAATACCTCCTGTCGCATGCGATATACTACCTTCTGGGTAAGACTAATCATTAACCTGGCCAAAACATAGGAGAGAATTGAGGATAGTAGATAAAAGGCTATCATTAGTGCTGAGTAATAAAACACTCTTTCAAAATCAACCTTTCCTTCTCCTAAGACCATAGCATCCACTGCCAGTCCAGAAAGCCTGGGGCTCACAAGGGCAAGTAGATTACTTATTATGGTTAAGAATACCGCCGTAAAAAGCAGAAGCTTGTACTCATAAAGGTAGTTCCACAGTCTAAATAGTATTTTCTTTTTGTTTATTTTTACGGGTTCCTGCACTCCAGAGGTTTGTGAATGTAATTTAGCCATTTATTTCACCTCCCAGCTGCATACGGCTTATTTCTTTATAGATGTCACTAGAGGACATAAGCTCCTCATGCGTTCCTGAAGCAAGGATATTTCCATCCTCCAGAACGATAATATGGTCTGCATGCATAATTGAGCTTACTCTTTGGGCTATTATAATAGAGGTAGTTTCCTTAAAATTGTCTCTAAGACTAGCTCTTAAGGAAGCATCGGTTTTGTAATCCAAGGCACTGGAGGAATCATCAAGAATTAATATTTCTGGTGAATTTGCCAGGGCTCTAGCTATTAATAGCCTCTGTTTTTGTCCTCCGCTGAGGTTAGCACCCTTTGAGGCTACCCTATAATTAAAGCCTTCATCTATGGAGCTTATGAATTCCTCTGCCTGAGCATGTTTTATGCTATCTTTCAGCTGTTCTTCTGTTAGGTTTCTTCCAAAGGATATATTTTCTCCTATGGTGTCTCTGAATAAAATATCATTTTGCAGAACAACCCCGAACATGGTGTGAAGTATTTCCCAGGGAATGCTTCTTATATCCCTGCCATTTATTCTAATTGAGCCTTTATTTACATCATAAAATCTCATGAGCAGTTGAATGATTGTAGTTTTACCGCTTCCTGTAGGTCCGATTATACCAAGGGTTTCTCCTTTTTTAATTTTAAAATTAATGTCAGTAAGGTTGTCCTCGTTATTATTGTAGGAAAAGGATACACCATCAAAAACGATATGATAGTCCTCCTGAACTTTTGGTATTTCTTCTATATTCATATCCTCTTTTAGTTCTAATATTTCAGTTATTCTATTACCCGAGGCAAAGCCTTTAGACATAACCACAAAGATTCTTGTAATTATGAGCATAGCATTTAGAATTATCGTGAAATAGGAGAGAAAAGCTATTATTTTTCCAGGGGTGGATAAACCATTATTAACTCTATAGGCTCCGGTGATAATTACTAGTACAAGGCCTACATTGAGAAATAGATTCATCAATGGGCTGGAGGTAGCCATATTTATGCCGGCTCTTTTTTCGCTATCTACCACTTCTTCATTAGCCTTATGAAAGCGGGCTTTTTCATAATCGGTCTTTGATAGAGCTTTTATAACTCTAATGCCAGTTATGTTTTCTCTCACTACTCTTACCATGGAATCCACTGACTTCTGAAGTCTTGTATACAGAGGAATACCTCTCTTAGATATTATGTACACAGCAATAGTTATAAAAGGGATGATGCTTAATAAAACTAAGGTAAGCACGGGATCCAGAGTAAGGGTGATGATGATTCCTCCTAAGAGTAGAATAGGTGCTCTAATCCCTATCCTCTGCATCATACCTATGAGCTGATGGATGTTATAGGTATCGGAGGTAAGACGGCTGACCAAGGAAGGGATGGAAATTTCATCAATTTGCTTGCTTGATAGGGAAGTTATCTTTTCAAAGAGATCGTGACGTATCCTTCGTAGAGTATCTCTTGTCACTGACGCAGCCATTCTATTTGCTATGATGTTAGCTACCAGTGCTGTTATGGACGCTAGCAGCATAATACCGCCCCAGAGGAGTATTTTAGGGACACTGCGCAATGGAACAACAGAGTCTATCATATAGGAAAGTATCCAAGGAAGTACTAAATCCATAATAGTACCAAAAAATTTTATACTCAGCCCCAGAGCTATCCCTAAGGAATAGGGGCGTAGATAGGAAAATATTCTTTTCACAGTGTTCACCTTCTTTGCCGATTTTTAACTATTATATTATATCACTTTAAGTAAATATAACAAATGTCATTACAAAGGAATAAATACTATTAGCTAATAATACAACGAATAGAGCAATAATTTGTTGTTATTTATAACTATATAGTAGTTTTTAAAATATGAGGAAAACTAGTTAACAAAGATAAAAGAGACTATCATTATGAAATGGTAGCCTCAAATTTAATAAGCTTTAAATGTATTACTGTAAAACAGGTTACTATACAGTTGTTTAATTTTAAGGTGTTGCTTTGTGGATGTTTTAATATTAAGTGATTAGCTATATGAATACTTTAATCTAAAATAGCTTGCTTAATAAGTACATCCGTATCCTGGGTTAGCAATGTCACTTCATCACCAGGATTAATTAATACAACCTCTTCATTTTCTTTAAGAAGGAGTCTGTAGGCTGTCTCTCCTGAAATTAAATAGGCATAGGTGTTACCGTCAATGTTTCCGAACTTTATGCTGTCAACAGTTATGGTTATGGAGTGTTCTAGAGAATCTTTATCGCCAGAGCTCACTCCGAGCCTTTTCTTATAATTGTCTAGGACCTCCTGTTGTGTGTCTCCTGTAGCAACAAGTGAGTAGTCCTGCAGGTTAACTATGGCATACATTTTTGTAAGACCACCGGAATCCTTAAGCACCATTATATAAACAGGCTCTCCATCAACATTTATAATTGAAGGGAAGGAGGCTTTATAGCGAAGGTTTTGTACCTGACCTTCTGCAGCGCTCATAGCTGAGTATTCTTCAGCACCATAGATATCATAATAATTAATAGCACCAGTGCGGCTGTTCATTAGTACAAAACCAATATTTGACTCGTCTGAAGAAACAGAAGTTACACCGGTAAATACCCATATGTCGTTTTCTAGAGATTTATAACCATAATCATCAGTGGTTACAACGGAGCCCTTCTTTGCAAATAAAGAATTCCAATAACCATTTTTTAAGGTTCCATACCAATCATATTGCTTTGCTAATAAATCACCATCATATACCCTGTCTACCCATGCAGGAATATCCTCCAGAGAGTACTTTTCCATATCTCCAGTAATAGGATCCACTATGATTGCACCGCCTACATCCTTAGCACCGAAGAGGCCGGCCCTATAAATATAGTAGGGAGAAATGTAATGAGGCTTTCCTTCCTCGTCTAGCTCAAAATAATAGCTGTCGATAATAGCTGTGGGATATTTGCTATGGATATGTCTCTTTAAATCCTCACTGAAAAAGGCGCTGGGAACATATTTTAATCCCTTTTCAAATTTAATGTACTCTGCTTTTTGGCTTACGGGGTTCACCTGGATGTATCCTGGTATACCTATATCTTTATTGCTTAAGTAGCGAAAGAAGTTTACATAGGAGAGGGCTGAAGCCTTAAGGGGTTTATTATTTACAGTTATAGTTGAATAGTCAGAGGTCTCAAATTGACTTACTAGGTCACTTAAGGAACCCATCTGACGATTACCTATAATTTCAGCACTAGCAGTATCCATTAAAGCTATATTTGATATTTCTTCTTCCTTAATATCATTTAAGAAATTCCTATCTTCAATTCTGCCTTGAGCAAGGGAGGCATAGGTAGAAGCTCTGAAAGGTTTTATTCCTATAAGAATTCCAACTAATAGGATTACAAGACTACCACCTAAAGCAAAAAAGGCGATTTTTATTGGTAGTTCAGTTGAAGTATTTTTATTAGCTCTATTCTTTTTATTAAAAGAGGATAATAATTGCAAGAAAACATAAAGTATTATAAAGGTGATGATTGTTGATATTATTATGAACCATAATTCTCCAGAATGAATATTCAGTGCTGGTGAAATTGAATAGTATAATATAAATGAAAATATTAAAGTAATTATCAAAGGAATTGTCGATTTTTTCATTGTTCTACTCCTAACGTAACTATAGAATTTTCTAACTTAATTATAGAATAAAAATGTATCCTTAATGAAAGTATATTTAAAAAACAATGGTAATAGGTTTAATATAAAAATAAAATATAAGTAAATCCTGAGGAATAACCCCAGGATTTATTGGAATGCATTTATTTTATAGATTGTCCTCTTCGAACTTCTTCATGAAGTCTACTAAAGCCTGGACTCCCTCAGTTGGCATGGCATTGTATATGCTTGCACGCATGCCGCCAACGCTTCTATGACCTTTTAGGTTTTCAAAGCCTGCAGCCTTTGCTTCCTTTACAAATTTCGCATCTAGCTCTTCGTTTCCAGTTATGAAAGGAACATTCATAAGAGAACGGTCTTCCTTGCGTACTGTGCCCTTAAAGAGCTTGCTTTGATCTAAGAAATCATATAATATAGCAGCCTTCTTCTCATTGATTTCCTTCATTGCCTCAAGGCCACCTAGCTTCTTGAGCCACTTAAATACCTTGCCACAGATATAAATTCCATAAGTAGGTGGAGTGTTGTAAAGAGATTCAGCATCAGAGTGAATTTTGTATTTTAGCATTGTTGGGGTACCTGGTAATACCTCTTCAGTGATTAAATCCTCTCTTATAATTACGATTACAACTCCAGCAGGTCCTATGTTCTTCTGAACTCCTCCGTATATAACACCATACTTGGATACATCCATTGGTTCAGATAAGAAGCAGGAGGACACATCAGATATTAATGTTTTACCCTTGGTGTTTGGTAGGGTATGGAATTTTGTTCCGTATATTGTGTTGTTTTCACAGATATAAACATAATCGGCATCTTCACTTATAGGAAGATCGCTGCAATCAGGAATATATGAGAAGGTTTTATCAGCACTGGAAGCTATTGCATTAGCCTTTCCATACATTTTAGCTTCTTGATAAGCCTTCTTTGCCCATTGACCTGTAACTATATAGTCAGCAACACCATTTTTCATAAGATTCATTGGTATAGCTGCAAATTGCTGGGAAGCACCTCCTTGAAGGAAAAGTACCTTATAATTGTCAGGTATATTCATTAAATCTCTTAAATCCTGCTCTGCCTCTTTGATTATGGTGTCATAAACCTTAGACCTATGGCTCATTTCCATAACTGACATGCCAGAACCTTTATAGTCCAGCATTTCCTCAGCAGCTTCTTTTAATACTTCCTCAGGTAAAACAGCTGGTCCTGCGGAAAAATTGTACACTCTACTCATAAACATCCTCCTGTTCAATGGAATAATAAATTTGCTTGTCCACTTTTGTAACTTACAATCCACGCAGCATTATACCTATTTATCTGTGGTAAAATTCAAACATTATGATATACAATTAACACAAATTTACTGGTATAAACTACATATATCATTCTATCACATTTTTATATGGAAAATAAATCTACATTAGATATTTTCTTGTTTATTAATTTATGGAATATTTTACATGTAAACTGTTACAAAAGTTAAGGTTTTCCTTGAGAAATGGTAGGAGAAAAGTATGTTTGACTATTATAAGGGTTATATATCTATGATAACTATAATACATATTAACTATAAAGTTATAAGAAAAGTGGTGAATATAATAGTTATTCAATAATTATTTAATTACAAAGAGTCCTTTTATTATTTAGATAGAAAAGAATCATATAATTACCTTGATTTTGCAGATTTATTATTTATACACTACTCAAAAAAAATATTTATTATTAATGAAAATTAATATTGGAAAACAGTGAATTTTGTGTTAAGATTGAAATAACGATACAGAAATTTTGGTTTAAAACTGAAATTTTATATCAAACAATGTAATCATTTAACATTCATAATACCGGAGGTGCTATAATGACAAATCAAGAATTATCCAAAAGAATCCTCGAGTTAGTTGGGGGTAAGGATAATGTAGTGGCTGCAGTTAACTGCATGACTCGTCTTAGAATTACCTTAAAGGATAAATCTAAGGTTAAGATGCAGGAGCTTAAGGCTACTGAAGGCGTTTTAGGAGTTGTAGAGGATGAAACTCTACAGGTAGTATTAGGCCCTGGAAAGGCAAAAAAGGTTACTGATTTATTCATAGTTGATGCTGGAGTTCAAGGCGGCTCCGTAAGCGATTGGAAGGAAAATAAGGAAGCTATGAAGGCTGGACAGAAGCAAGGTCCAGTAAAGAGAGCTCTTAAGATGATAGCTGACATATTCATTCCAATGATACCTGCTATCATAGCAGCTGGTTTATTTAATGGACTAGCTCAGCTTGTAGGACAGTTAGCTCCTGAGGCTATTGCATCAGGAACAGGATTTATATTCCTCCTTCAAACAATGTTCTCACTTATAGGAAATGCCTTCTTAGGATACTTCGCAATATATACAGGTGTAAATGCAGCAAGAAGCTTTGGCGCAACTCCTGCTCTTGGTGGTATGGTTGGAGCTATGACTATAGGAGCTCAGATCAATACTATTTCTACAGTATTAGGACTTAATGCGGAAAATCCACTTAATGCTATATTAACTACTGGTAAGGGTGGAATCATTGGTGTTATCGTTGGTGTATGGATTCTTTCTGTAGTTGAGAAGAAGGTTCGTAAGATAGTGCCAGATGTTTTAGATTTAATAGTAACTCCTTTAGTTACTCTTTTAATTGTAGCAGTGGTACTTGTTCTTGTAATAATGCCTGTTACTGGCTTCTTATCCGATGTGCTTGTTGATGCTTTATCAGTACTAATAAACTCTGATAATGCTATAGTATCAGTTATTTCTGGATATGTACTTTCAGCTGCATTCCTTCCAATGGTACTTTTAGGTCTTCATCATGGTCTTATACCAATATATGCAATCCAGCTTGAAACCTTAGGTGGAGTTACTTTATTCCCAGTTCTTGCTATGGCTGGTGCTGGACAAGTTGGTGCAGCTATTGCTATATTCCTTAAGGCTAGAAAGGTTAGAAATGAAAGAATGCAGAAGGTTATCGTAGGTGCCCTTCCAGCTGGTATATTAGGTGTTGGTGAGCCACTTATATACGGAGTTACACTTCCTTTAGGTAAGCCTTTTGTTACTGCAGGCTTAGGAGCAGGCTTTGGTGGAGCTTATGTAATGCTTACTAAGGTTATGGCTACAGCTTGGGGTCCATCAGGAGTAGTTGCAACCTTCCTTATGAAGACTGGCGGTATGATGATTAACTTCTTATTAGGTTTACTTATAGCTTATATTGCAGGTTTCATCATAACTATGCTGTTCATAAAAAATGAGGATGTTGCTAACGTATAGAATTAGCTTATAACATTCAAATATATTATAAGACACGGATAAACTATCCGTGTCTTTTCTGATTTTATACTAAAACTGAAAGTGTTAAAATATATAATAAATATAAGATATCAATTAATAGGCAGCTTTACGCTATAGCTATGATGCATTGAGGAGGATTATAATGAGAAAATTTATTGCTGCATTTCTTTCAGTCTTTATGATTTTTGGAATAACAGGCTGTAGTAAAGAGAAGAGTCCAGATGAGGTAGTAAAAATCACCCTAGCTGCCTTAAAGGAAGGAGATTATATAAAGGCCTCTGAGTATATAAATTATGAGGAGCTTATGGATGCAGCTGGTGAGGTGGAAATAGGGGAATTAGAAGGACTAGATTCTCAAGATATGAAAGAATTAGAGGAGCTGGCTGCTTTATTGTTTAAGGAGCTTGAATATAAGATTCTTTCCTTTGAAGAGGAAAAAGCCTCAGCAGTAGTACAAGCTGAAATAACTAATATAGATATGTCTGAGGTATTGGGAGAGGTGTTTCTTCAGATGTTTACCTTAGCCTTTTCTGGTCTAGAGGAAGAGGAAATGAACGAAAAGGCTATGGAGGCTTTCACTGAGAGTATGTCTCAGGAGGAAAGAAGTTTAGTTACTAATACAGTGGATATAGAGCTTACAAAAGAAGAGGATAAGTGGAAAATTAATATTACTGATGAGTTACTAGATGGAATCTTTGGAGGAGTTATTTCTACAATTGAAAATATGAAGGATAGTTTTTAGTTATAATAAAGCTGATAGTCCAAGGGGATTATCAGCTTTTAAAGCTTTAAGTTATATTGACATAAATACCATAAGTTGTTAGTATGACATTAAATGTTCATTAGCTTTAAGGAAAAGGTTTTCTTAAGTTATCGGACAAGCTCAGTAATAAAAGTTTTTTATTAGGCTAACCCATCATGGGAGAACCTATTTAGAATAGGAGGAGTATAAATGGAATTTAATTATAAGTGGCTCCACGACCCGGAAAAGATTAATATTAATAGATTAGAAGCCCATTCTGATCATAAATATTTTCGGGATGAGGAAGGAAAAGATAATTTTCAAATATCTCTTAATGGAAGCTGGAAGTTTTCCTATGCTGCATATTATGAAGCAAGGATAAGAAGCTTTGAGAGGGAGGATTTTGATTGTTCCTTATGGGAGGATATAGAGGTTCCTGGTCACATTCAGCTACAGGGCTACGATAAACCTCAATATGTTAATGTAATGTATCCTTGGGATGGACGAGAACAAGTACCTCAGGGGAGAGCACCGGAAGAATTTAATCCTGTAGCAAGCTATATAAAATATATGGATTTAAATGAAGAACAGCTTAAGGAGAGACTGTTTATATCCTTCCAGGGGGTAGAAAGTGCCTTTTCACTTTGGATAAACGGGGAATTTATAGGCTATAGTACAGATACCTTCACTCCTTCGGAATTTGAGATATCTCATGCAGTGAGAGCAGGAAAAAATAAGATTGCCGTACAGGTTTTTAAGTGGAGTGCTGCAAGCTGGCTGGAGGATCAGGATTTTTGGAGATTCTCAGGAATATTTAGAGATGTTTATATCTATAGCATTCCTAAGGTACATATTTCAGATATTTTTGTTAAGCCTTCATTAGATGAGAAGTTTGCTAAGTGCAATATGGAAATTAATGTAAAGCTGTTGGGTGATGAAGGACAATTTCATATCAGCATATTTGATAAAGAGGGAAATGAGATTAAGAATTTTCAGAGGGAAGCTATATCTGGAAGGTTTTATATAGAGCTTGATAATCCAAGACTATGGAGTAGTGAAGATCCTTATCTTTATACTTTAAAAATAAGCGTTCTAGATAGAGGAAATAACCATCAAGAAACGGTTATACAGAAATTTGGCTGCAGGCGCTTTGAAATGAAGAATAATATTATGCACTTAAACGGCAAAAGGATTGTATTTAAAGGAGTTAATAGGCATGAATTCAGTGCAGAAAGAGGTAGGGCTATTACCAAGGAGGATATGCTCTGGGATGTGCTGACCATGAAAAAAAATAATATTAATGCTGTAAGAACCTCCCATTACCCAAATCAATCATATTTTTATGATTTATGTGACGAGTATGGACTTTATATGATTGATGAAGCAAATATTGAAACTCATGGCACCTGGGCTGCTTATGCGGGAGTGATCACAGAGGAAAATGTAATCCCTGGTGGTAAAGAGGAGTGGCTTCCAGCAATTCTAGATAGAGCAAATTCCATGTTTCAAAGGGATAAAAATCACCCAGCTATACTGATTTGGTCCTGTGGTAATGAATCCTATGGAGGAAAGAATTTTTATGAGATGAGTAAATTCTTTAAGGAAGCTGATGACAGCAGATTGGTTCATTATGAAGGGGTATGCTTTGATAGAAGGTATAATGATACCAGTGACATGGAGTCTCAGATGTATATTCATGTGGATGACATAAGGAGGTTCTTAAAGGAGCATAATGATAAACCATATATAAGCGTTGAATATGCTCATGCCATGGGAAATTCCCTGGGAGCTCATTATAAGTATACTGAACTAGCTTATGAAGAACCCTTATATCAAGGTGGCTTTATTTGGGATTTCATAGACCAAGCTATCTATCACAGAAATGTCAATGGAGAAAGGTATCTAGCTTATGGTGGGGATTTCTTGGACAGACCTACTGACTATGATTTCTGTGGGAATGGTATAGTCTTTGCTGATAGAACCACTTCTCCTAAGCTTCCTGAGGTGAAATATAATTATCAGGATTTTGTACTGCAGGTATCGAAGGATAAGTTAGTCCTTAAGAATAGAAGCTTATTTACTAATACATTCAAATATCTAGGAGAATTAATTCTATATAGAGAAGGAATAGAAGTAAAGAGAATAACCTTTGACCTTTCAGTTAATCCTGGAGAAGAAGGAGTTTACCCTATTCCTGAAGGTTTTATAGAAGCAGATACGAAAAGAGAATTCTCAATAGTAGCCTCTCTTAAGCTCAAGGAAGATTATCCATGGGCAGAGAAGGGGCATGAGGTAGCCTTTGGAGAGTATGTTATTGAAGCGGTGCACAAGGAAGCTGTAGAGAAAAAGCTCTCTTTTGAGCTGATAGAGGGTCATTCTAATATAGGGGTAAAGGGTAAAGATTTCCTAGCTCTATTTTCTAAGAGCAGAGGTGGCATGATTTCTTATGAGGCCATGGGTAAAGAGTTTATCTTGGATGCAGTGAAGCCTAATTTCTGGAGAGCACCTATAGAAAATGACTATGGAAACAGAATGCCCTATAGATTAAGTCCATGGAAGATCATAAGCATGTATTCCATAGGACAGCTAACTAGTGCAGAGGATATAGGAGATCATGCAGAAATAATATATAAGTATACAGCCCCTTATGGAGCTGAAGAAATTGAAGTTTGTACTGTATTGTATAAGGTGTATGGAGATGGAAGACTGGTAATCACCATGGCCACAGAGGGGAATGAAGGACTGCCTGAAATGCCAGAGTTTGGTGTGATGTTTAAGCTCCCAGGAGAGTATGATAATCTTTGGTGGTATGGTAAGGGGCCGGAGGAAAATTATTGGGATAGAAACAGAGGCTATAAGCTTGGAGTTTATGAAAATAAAGTCAAGGATAATTTCACTCCTTATATACTACCTCAGGAGTGTGGAAATCACACAGAGGTAAGGAAAGCCAGAATTACTGATAATGAAGGCATTGGTATAGAAATTAATATGGATAAAAAGAGCTTAAACGCTCTTCCTTACACTCCCCATGTGATTGAAAATGCAGCCCATGCTTTTGAGCTTCCTACAGCTTATGAGACTGTAGTAAGGATAGCTGATAAGCAGATGGGAGTGGGAGGAGACAATAGCTGGGGAGCCCAGACTCATGAAGAATTCCTTCTAAAGGCATCGGAAAAGAGGGAGCTTACCTTTGAGCTGACCTTTATTAGTTAAGTAAGTTAAAAAACCTCTCAGCATTTTTTCGCTATACTGAGAGGTTTTTTCTATTCTAATTTTAAATCGCCTTCTTTGATCCATTGTATTTTTCTGAAGAGGTTTCCTATGATAGGTGTAAGTATAGCTGGAAGAACAAAGCTTATAAGTATTAGACCTATCCAGTCCATAGAGGTTATGGATGCTTTGGTGCCGGCAGATATACCATTTAACCAGCCAGTGTACACACCTATTTGGCCAACAAAGCCGCAGGTGCCCATGCCAGAAGCGATGGCAGCCCCATTCATCTCAAGCTTAAATATACAGGTAGCTATGGGACCGGTGATAGCTGATACTAGGGTAGGAGGTATCCATATCCTAGGGTTCTTAACTATGTTACCCATTTGCAGCATGCTTGTACCTATTCCTTGAGAAACAAGGCCGCCAATCTTATTTTCTCTATAGCTCATAAAAGCAAAGCCTACCATTTGAGCACAGCAGCCAGCAACGGCAGCACCACCAGCGAGGCCGGTTAAGCCTAAGGCTGCGCAGATGGCCGCGCTACTTATGGGGAGGGTCAAGGCGATCCCCACGATTGTAGAAACCAGGATACCCATAAGGAAGGGTTGTAGCTCTGTGGCCCACATGATGACACTTCCTACAGCATTGGCTGCACTGCCTATGGAGGGAGCCCATAAGCTGGAGAGCAGCACTCCTATAAAAATAGTAACAAAGGGTGTGACCAAGATGTCTACCCTTGTCTCCTTGGAGACAGCCTTTCCAAACTCCGCAGCAAATATTGAAACTATAAGCACGGCTAAAGGACCACCGGCCCCACCTAAGGAATTTGCAGCGCTACCTACAGCAGCCAGTGAAAAAAGTACAAGCTGAGGAGCCTGAAGAGCATATCCTATAGATATTGCCATGGCTGGGCCTGAAACTGCTTTAGCAAAGCCTCCCACCGTCACTAAGTAAGGAATATTCAGCTGTTCTCCTAGGGTTGACATTATGGTGCCAATAAGGAGAGAAGCAAATAGGCCTTGGGCCATGGCACCCATAGCATCTATGCCATAGCGTTTCGCTGAAAAGCTTATGTTTTTTCTTTTTAAGAATTCTAAAATATTATAATTGCTCACGACGAAAAGCATCCCCTTTAAAAATGTATTTACAGGTGTATATACACCCATTAAGGAATATAACATTTTTTTCTAGAAAAATCAATATAGCATTATATTATTAATATTTTATAAATGTTAATCATATAATGCTATGTATTGACTTTTAAGTCTTTGTATTTTATCATATAAATAGTTAAATTATTTTTAAAATAAAATATATTGAAATTATTGTTAGCTAATACAAACTCTAGAAGAGTTTCTATAAAATGATATTTTATGAATGCTACCTCAAATTAATGTACAAGCTCTGTGGTAATTGTTTCAAAAAGAGAGGTGGTTTTGTATTGTTTACTATCAGGAAAATATATAATAACAATGTAGCTTTAGTAGAATCAAAAGGGATAAAAAAGATAGTAACAGGCTCAGGAATTGCTTTTAGGAAGAAAGTAGGAGATTTGATTACTGATGAGGCTATCGAAGAGCAATTTATATTAGATAAGGATATCCAGGCTGGAAGCTATGAAGAAATATTTAAAAATATCAGCCCGGAGATATTTCAAGCTATAAATAATGCTATAAATTATGCCAGCAAGGAGTTAGCTGTAACCTTTCTAAGCACCAGCAGACTGGCTATGATAGATCATCTATACTATTCAATTAAAAGATATTATGAAAATAGTACTATAAAAAATCCTCTTCTTTGGGATTTAAAAACCTTGTATACTAAGGAGTTTCAAGTTGCTGCTCGCTGCATTGATATTATTAATCAAGCTTTAAATATTAATTTAAGCCAGGATGAGGGCGGCTTTATAACTCTTCATTTTATCAATGTAACCTATAGCGAGGGTGAAAGAAATTTAGCAGTTTTAGAAGCTGAAGCAGTAAATGACATACTAAATATTATTCAGGGACACCACAGGATAGCATTAAATAAAGAAAGTGAAAAATTCAGGCGTTTAGCTACCCATATAAGATATTATGTGAGGAAGGCAGCTAAAAAGGAAGCTTCAAAAAGTAAAAATACTTATTTATTCAATTATTACAAGCATGCCTATTCCGATGCCTATGAATGTGCTTTAAAAATTAAGGATTATTCAAAGAGTAAGCTGAATTTTGAAATGAATGAGGATGAGCTACTGTACTTTACAGTGCATATCGTAAATTTAATATAAACTTGGATTGTTACCTTAAGAGGGCAAGACCTATTAGCTTTAATCGTAAAGGATTAGAGCTTATTAGGTCTTTTATTTTTTTCTAATAGTATTTTACAAAAGAAAATGCTCGGTCTTGTTTTATTAATTGCTATTGGGACTGGGAGAAGTCATTAATTTGTATCTTAAAATATTTATTAAGATAATTTCATAAAATGAAAGGAGTCATTATATTATGATGAAGTATCTTCAAAAACTAGGTAAAGCTTTAATGCTACCTGTTGCAGTGCTTCCTGTAGCTGCAATTATGATGGGAATAGGCTATGCCCTAGCTCCACAGACAATGCAGGGAGGAGATATCACTGGTGTTGTTGGATTTATTGGATTATTTCTTGTAAAAACCGGTGGGGCTGTTATTGATAATCTCCCACTTCTTTTTGCTGTAGGTGTAGCTATAGGCTTATCCGATGATCAGCATGGTGCAGCAGGACTTGCAGGCTTAGTTGCTTTTCTTACTGTAACCACATTATTATCTGATGGTGTTGTTACAATTATCGATCCAGATATGTCACCAGAGAAGCTTTTAGCCTTTGAAAAAATTAAAAACGCATTTATAGGTATTATTTCAGGTGTTAGTGCAAGTGTTTGCTATAATAAATTTAAGAGTGTTAGGCTTCCTGTTGCTTTATCCTTCTTTAGTGGTAAGAGAGCTGTACCTATAGTAACATCCTTTGTAATGGTTGTTGAGTCAGCAATTTTATACTTTATTTGGCCTGTAGTATTTGCTGGTCTTGTAGGCTTTGGTAAAGGAATTATGGACTTAGGAGCAGTAGGTGCTGGTATATATGCTTTCTTTAATAGATTATTAATTCCTACAGGCTTACACCATGCCTTAAATGCAGTATTCTGGTTTGATATAGCTGGAATTGCAGATATTAATAAATTCTGGGGCTTTGCTGAAGGTGGAATTAAAGGAGTAACTGGTATGTATCAGGCTGGATTCTTCCCAGTTATGATGTTTGGTCTTCCTGCAGCTGCTCTAGCTATGTACCATACAGCAAAGGATAATAAGAAAAAGACTGCGGCAGGTATCCTTCTTGCTGGAGCTGTAGCGTCCTTTGTATCTGGTGTTACTGAGCCTTTGGAATTTGCATTTATGTTCCTAGCTCCAGGACTTTATTTAGTCCATGCAGCATTAACTGGTATTGCAGTATTTATAGCAGCAACCCTTAAATGGACAGCAGGCTTCTGTTTCAGTGCTGGTGCCATAGACTTTGTATTTAGTTCTCAGCTTCCTATGGCAAATAACCCATATATGCTTCTTCTTTTAGGCTTAGTGTTTGCAGTGCTTTATTATGGTATCTTCCGCTTTGCTATTGTTAAGTTCAATCTTCAAACTCCTGGTAGAGAAGATGATGATGTAAGCGAAGAAGAAAAGAGCTATGTAATCTCTAATAGCGATTATGCTCAAGTAGCTAGCCAGATATTAGAAGGTGTTGGTGGAAGAGATAACATTACCTCTGTTGATAACTGTGTTACTAGATTAAGACTTGAGGTTAAGGATTCCACTCTTGTAAATGACAAGAAGATAAAGGCAGCTGGTGCCGCAGGAGTTATTAAGCCAAGCAAAACTTCTGTTCAGGTTATCATAGGAACTCATGTGCAGTTCGTTGCTGATGAATTTAAGAAGATGGTATAGAAGTTAATATAAAAGAGCAGGTTCTTGATAGCTGGCAAAGGCTATCAGGGCCTGTTTTTTTATTCATTTATATTTCTAAATGTTAACAGTTTTGTTTCAAAATCCTTGGTTCTATAGCTTGTTATCTTCTTTTATTTAAGGTAAAATTAGTCATGATAAAAAAGCAGAGTAGGAAATGCGCGTTAAGTGCCAGGGGATAGGAGGTTGCCGCTGGACGAAAAATGCACGCCATTTGCGATGTATTTCCGCTGCCGCTGCCACATATAGATAGCCTTCTTAATGTGGTGAAAATAAGGAGGTAGTATTATGAAAATTTTCAACAAATCTATTGGTACTAGAGATCTGATAATAATCAGCATGCTCATGGCGTTAACCATTATAATGGAACGTAATTTATCAATACAGACCTTAGGTATTAGAATTGGCTTTGGCTTTGTTCCTGTTGCCTGTACTGCTATGCTGTATGGTCCTGTTATATCTGCAGTTTCCTATGCCTTAGCTGATTTTATTGGGATAAGCCTTTTTCCTACCGGAGGAGGATATTTTCCTGGCTTTACAATAACGGCTCTTTTAACGGGTGCTGTATATGGTATGTTCTTGTATAATAGGAAAAAGAGTTTTTTCAATGTTGGAATTGCAGCATCTATAGTTTCTATTATACTGAACATTGGCCTTAACACCTTATGGCTGTATATTCTTATTAAGGATGGCGTCATAGCATATATACCAGCAAGAATTGCAGATAATCTTGCCATGATTCCTGTGCAGTTTATAATAATTCGTTTCATGTGGTATCAGGTTTTCTGTAGGCTTCCTCATAGCTTGAGAGCTTCCTTGGACCTTAGATGTGAACGCTAAGAGGTTGCCATGATTAAATTAAGTGATGAATATAAAAAGATAATAAATTTATTAAATAAAAGCAAGGGGCTCGGCACAAGGCCGGGCCTTGATGCTATCTCAGAGCTTCTTAGACTTATGGGTAATCCCCATAAGAGCCTAAAATATATTCATGTAGCTGGAACTAATGGCAAGGGGTCAACCTCAGCTTTTATAGCTTCTATTCTCATGGCGGCAGGATATAAAATTGGCGTGTATAATTCTCCTTATACCTCAAAGATTAATGAGATAATCAAAATAAATAATAAAGAAATATCTGATCCTCAGCTATTGAATATTATTACATATATAAGTGGATTAATTGAAGCTAATGATCTAGATAATGACAGTCTTCCTACAGAATTTGAAATAATAACCTCAGCAGCCTTCCTATACTTTTTACAAGAGGACTGTGATTTTGTGGTCCTTGAGGTAGGGATGGGTGGAAGATTGGATGCTACAAATATAATTCCCTGTCCAGAGATAGCAGTGATAACACCCATAGGCATGGATCATATGGGCTTTTTAGGAGAAACTATAGAAGCTATAGCCTATGAAAAGGCAGGAATTATTAAAGCTCAGGGTACTGTAGTTTCCTCTTATCAAGAAAAGGAAGCACTAGAAGTAATCAAAAGAGCTTCGAAGGAAAAGGAAGCCTTTTTAAAGACAGTAGATAACAATAATATTTCTATAAAAGAAGAACTTATTACTTGGCAGACCTTTAGCTATAAGGATTATCCATCCTTGAGAATCACTCTTCTTGGTAAACATCAAAGAGAAAATGCTGCACTAGCCATAGAAGCTATAGAAGGGTTGATTAATAATGGCTACAGCATAGGGAGAAAAGATATATATGATGGACTTATAAGAGCTACTTGGCCTGGAAGGTTTCAGATTATGAGAAAAGAAAAGCCGATATTTATAAGGGATGGAGCTCATAATATTCAAGGAGCACAAGCTCTTTATCATACCTTGAACTACTATTTCCCAGGAAAGAAAATTACCTTTATCCTTGGATTTTTAAAGGATAAGGCCTTCGAAGAAATCCTGAGCGTGATAAGCACAATGAGTAAGAAGGTTTTCTTAGTTACTCCCAATAGTCCTAGAGCACTTTCTGCCGAAGAGTTAGAAAAGGTTGCTAAGGAGTATTTTCATGAGGTTTATATAATTAAGGATGTAGCTAAGGTTACAGAAGAAGTAATGAATCAGGCGAATGAGGATGATATAATCTGCGCTTTTGGCTCCTTGTATTTTATAGGAGAGCTAGAAATGTAGAAGTATAATTAATAAATAAAAATATGCTTAAAAGAATTCTTTAGTATTTTAGAATTCTTTTTTTTATGAAAAATAGCATAAGAAGGAGAGTGATTATCACAAATTTATGAAAATATAGAAAAGTTTCTTGTAAGGAGAAAAATTATACTATATAATTTAAGTATTAGTAAGAATTATGTCGAATAATGACGTATATTGTTATAAGTTTATTTTCAAAAACTATATGTGATTGGAGGATGCTATGAGAGATGGTAAACAAAATAATTACTTTTGGTTAATTGCTTTAATAATTATTTCTATAACTCTTGGTGTATTTTTTTTATTAAATAAATATATTTCTGTTTATCACATCTTTGGATTATTCTTCATAATTGCAGCTGAAATAATATTTATCATGGGTGTTTGTAAAACGATTGCTATAAAAAAGATCAATAGGCCCCCGGGGGAGATATATGGTATATTTGCCATAAACAATCTGATAATGATTTTTGTATCAATAATATTTATCATAGAAGAGGGAGAAAGCTTATTGATGTTTATTATTATAGAGCTAATACTTTTATCTATCGGACTAATTCTCCTTAATTCTATGGTGGCAGAAAAGGATAATAATATTAATAAATGATGGTGCCCGTTAGGTTAGTTATAAAATTGATTATGACCATAAATTTTTATAAGAATATTACTAGTTTTGATAATAAGCATCTTTGTAAGAGTCAATTTATGAAAAAAATATGTAAAATTTAAGAATATTCGATGAGTATATGGATTTTTTTCTAAAAACAGGATAAAATATATAATGAAATTAAATTATCTACTAGTTTTCGCAGAAGGACACTGGCTTATCTATTATTTAAATGGACTTGTCATATTTTAATTGAAGAAGCTGTGCAAATAACTAATATTTTTTACGAGGTATATATGAGGAAAAATAGTTTTTCAAAAGATGATATTGTTCTTATTAGATGTATGATAACGGGAGAAAGTGAAGATTATTATAGAGGAAAAGATTACCAGGGAAATCGATATCTCATTGTGAAGAATCAGTTTTTCAAGCATTTAGCTGTGGGTGACGACAGAACTTTTTATGCTTATAAGAAAGAGGATATGAGATTGTTCTCTGGAAAAGCTGCATTATATCCAATAACTCACGAGGAGTATCTTGAGCTTTTAGGTGAGGAGAGAAGCGCAGGAAAAACTCTCAAGGAATTAGGAGTTAACCTTAGAAATTTATAAGCATTGATTAATACTTATATATGATTTTTACTTTTATCAAAAAGGCGAGCTTCCAGTATAAGTGGAAGCTCGCCTTTTTGTTTTAATAGTTTTTATAGTAATAGCTAATAGCCCTATAATAAAATAATATATAATTAGTTTTACTCCTGTACATATCCCTTTGGATTTTGGCTCTGCCATCTCCAGGAATCTCTGCACATTTCATAAATATCCTTCTCAGCCTTCCATCCTAGCTCTTCATTAGCTTTTTTAGGATCTGCATAGCAGATTGCTATGTCCCCTGGTCTTCTGGAAACTATTGAGTAGTGGAGATTTTTATTGCTTGCCTTAGAAAAGGCTTCCACAATATCTAATACACTATAGCCTTTTCCAGTACCAAGATTATAAGTTATAAGTCCTGAGTTTTCCATAAGCTTTTTTAGGGCGCTTATATGGCCTTTTGCAAGGTCCACCACGTGGATGTAATCTCTTACCCCAGTGCCATCCTTAGTATCATAATCATTGCCGAAGATCTTTAGCTCTGGAAGCTCACCGATGGCAACCTTGGTTATAAATGGCATTAAATTATTAGGTATACCGTTAGGGTCTTCTCCTATAGTTCCGCTTTCATGGGCACCTACAGGGTTGAAGTATCTTAATATTGCTATATTCCAATTCTTATCTGCTTCACAAATATCTCTTAACATATCCTCGGTCATAAGCTTAGCTCTTCCATAAGGATTAGTAGCTGATAGAGGCTGATAGTCTTCTGGTATAGGAATAATATTTGCTTGACCATATACCGTAGCCGAGGAGCTGAAGATGAAGTTTTTTACTCCATATTTTTTCATAACCTTAAGGATAACTAGAGTGCTAGTTAGATTATTGTAATAATACTCTAAAGGCTTCTCCACCGATTCTCCCACCGCTTTGTAGGCTGCAAAATGTATCACAGAGTCTACGGTATTTTCCATGAAGATTTCCTCAAGGCTGGATTCCTCAGTCACATCTATATTATAAAATATAAAGGTCTTTCCTGTGATTGCTTCAATTCTTTCTTTTACCATGGCCTTACTGTTGCTCAGGTTATCTGCAACAATTACCTCATAGCTTTGATTTAGAAGTTCTACTACCGTGTGACTTCCTATATAACCCATTCCACCTGTCACTAATACTGCCATATATTGCTCTCCCTTCTTTTATAACTTATTAAATACCTAGTATATATTATATATCATAACAGTAAATACAGCTATAATGAAAGGATAATATTAGCAATAAAAGAAGCTTATAAGCTTCTATTTTCTTTTTCATAGAGATGGGAAAAATATAAGCTTATGTGATAAATGCTATTTAATGATAAATTGTATCCAATATATTAAATGTGGTTTATATTAGTAGAATGGTAGAAAAGATGGATATATAATTAGATTATAGCAATAGCTTCAATTACAATTAGTAGTGTACTATTTAAGTGTTTTTGGAGAATTTTAGGAATAATTTCATTATTATTATAGTAAATATATATGTGGATGCTTTTTTAAAGCAACCATTTAGCTAATGGCATTATTGAGAGGAGGGTATGTATGACAGTAGCAGAGGAGAGGATTCTTAAGGAAGCAATCTTACTTATAGCAGATATGGATCAAAGGATTAAGGATAGCTATTACACCGGTGAGTTTACCCTTGAAGAATTACATGAATATCAAAAGATGATAAATCTTCTTTATATACTTTATAATAGAGTCACTGATGTTAAGAACAGTTACTTTATCAAGAGCTATCTGAAAATAAAAGGAATTAAGCTAAAGAAAAATAACATATATATGGAGTTTGCTGATAATGTAAATGTACTTCATCGAAATATCAAGGAAAAGAAATTTAATGCCCTCAAGGAGAAATTTCTTAGGTACTCTGGAGTAAGTATATCAGTTAAGTGTATATGCTGTGGGAAAAAGGAAAAGTATAATGGAATTGGTACAGTGGTTAAAAGTCCTGAGGAGCTGCTCTCGGAGGTAAATACTGTAGGAAGATGGATATGCAGTGAGGAATGCTATAATCACCTTTATACCGCAAGCTAATTTAATAAAAAACTGTATTGTTAATTGCACAATGTTTATAATGAAATAAAAAGATAGAGCCGTAGAGAAAACTTCTTTACGGCTTTTCTTCGTCATTCATTCTATAACCAACGCCCACTTCTGTGAGTATATATTTAGGTTCAGCAGGGTTTTTTTCTAGTTTTCTTCTGATATTAGCCATGTTAACTCTTAGGATTTGATTATCCTTATCGGTATATGGTCCCCATATCTCCCTTAGGATATAGTCATAGGTAAGGACCTTTCCCTCATTTCTTGCTATGAGAACCAATATTTTATATTCGTTTTGAGTAAGATGAACCTCTTCACCATCTACGGTAACAGTTCTTTTATCAAAATTAATTTTAAGATTTCCATTAATATACATATTAGTAGCATCAAGATTGTCCCCATGAAATCTGTGGCGAAGGGCTGTGCGTATTCTTGCAAGAAGCTCAGAGGTGCCGAAGGGCTTGGTTATATAGTCATCTGCTCCTAAGTCCAGGGCTGCAACCTTTTCTTTTTCATGTCCTCGAGCGGAAACTACTATTATAGGTAGAGTGGACCAGCTCCGTATATTTTTTATAATTTCAGTGCCATCCATATCAGGAAGACCAAGATCTAATAGTATTAGGTCTGGGCAGTAAGAGGGTATTAGAGAAAGAGCCTCCTCACCACTTGCAGAAGTCAATACCTTATAATTATTAGCAGTAAGAACGGTGGATAAGAAACGTCTTATAGCAGCATCATCTTCAATTAACATAATGATAGATTTATTACTCATAATTATTCCTCCTCTAAGGGCAGTGTAAAGGTGAATGTTGCCCCACCATCAAGGTTATTTTGTGCAGATATTTCTCCTCCATGGACATTAACAATGGTTTTACATATAGAGAGTCCAATTCCAAGGCCTCTGGAAGAATCAGAGCTACTCCCTTTCTTAATAGTAGAGGACTTGAATAATTGAGGGAGTATATCTTTAGGGATTCCTTTTCCATTGTCTTTTACATTAAACACAGCATTTTTTCCTTCTACATAGACCTCCAAAAGCACAGAAGCATCAGGACCAGAGTATTTTATGGCGTTTTCCAGTAGATTTATAATAACCTGCTCGATAAGAACTGCATCCATGGGAACCATCAAAAATTCTTCTGGTACTTTGACTTTTATAGGACTTGTAGGAAAACGCTTTTTTACCCGTTGAACCGATTCAGCAACAATCTCTTCCACCACCTCTGGTGCTTTAGCAAGAGTCGTTGCACTTTCATTTATTCTTGTAACAGACAGTAGGTTTTCTACCAGTCTGATAAGCCAATTAGAGTCATCGTATATTCCTAGAAGGAGATTTTTTTCTGTTTCTCTATCAATATACTTTTTATTATCTAAGAGTGCTGAGGTTGCTCCAATTATTCCTGTAAGAGGTGTCCTTAAATCATGAGACACAGATCGTAATAAATTACCTCTCATTTTTTCTTTTTCTGATTCAACGACAATTTCTCTCTGCTTGTCCGATAGACGCTGCCTCTCTAAGGCCATTGCTACCTGAGAAAGAATCATATCAGTGAGTTCAATAGTAGCTTTACTAGAATCACTTTTAGAGTTTTGAAGAATACCTATAACTCCTAGGATGTTATCTTGAATGGTAACAGGGAAATATATACCTACTGGATAGGGGGAAGCGTCATTTATATAAAGCTGACGAGAATTATAGCAGTTAACAGCAGAACTTAATTCCTCACCTTTGCTAAAGAAGTCCTTGTCCTCTTCTCTGCTGTAGCAAACCTTGAAGGATGATAAGCTAGGAATGTTTGCCTCGACGTTTTTTTCACTATCAGAATATAAATCAGAGTAAAATACTACGGGCAAAGTAAAAAGCTTGTTTAAATATTCTACGGTTATAGACATTATATTTTCAAGACCACGAGTTATTAAGAGTGTTTTATTGATCTCATATAGCTGTTCAGTTCTTTTTTCTTTTAAGGAAGAAATTTCTGCATCTTTTTTGATTTTTACTGTGGAGGTACTGGTTATTAGGGAGGCTATAAGCATTCCTAAAAAGGTGACAGGGTAGCCATATTCAGTAAAATCTAAAACAAAATAGGGATAAGTAAAATAATAATTAATACCTATAAGACCTATTATAGAAGAAATGATGCCCCAAAAGTAACCGCTAGTAATTCTAGAAACGCATAACACTGCTAAAAAATATAGGGTTATGGCATTGCTAGTATTTTCTGTTATATTGATAAGAAAACCTGACAGAGCTGTAGCAGTAATAAGTATTGAAATGGTTGATAAAAAATCCTTAATAGGTCGGTTAAATCTATTAATAAGGAAATTCATAAAAAGTACCTCCAGAATTAAATGATAAATAGCTCATAAAATTATTATACATTATATTATAGGTTGTTACTTAATTAACCTATAAAGAAATCGTTAAGAAATAACGATATATATTGTTTAAATTCTTTTAGGGTGATAATATATATGAAGTCGTATAAGAATGATAGTAGACAATAAATTATATATTGGAAATTATACACAAATAGATTTTAATTTTTAGGAGAGAATGATGCAGAAAAAATTTAAGTGGAGTCCAGGAAGGATTATAGTTATTGGTTTTGCTGCTGTTATCTTAGTTGGTGCATTTCTTTTGTACATGCCCATCAGTAGAAATCCGGGAGTTCATGTAAGCTTTGTGGATGCCTTATTTACCTCCACAAGTGCTGTGTGCGTTACAGGACTCATAGCCGTTGATACAGCAGATCATTTTAATGTATTTGGACGAACAGTGGTGGCTTTACTTATACAAGTGGGAGGCTTGGGAGTTACTTCAGCAGGAGCAGCCTTTATTCTTTTAACAGGTAAGAAGATAGGCTTAAAGGAGAGGGTACTCTTAAAGGAAGGTATGAATGCGGATACCCTTCAGGGAGTGGTCAAGCTAGTAAAATCAGTGCTTTTTATGACACTTTTCTTTGAAGGAATTGGACTGATACTAAGCTTTATGGTTTTTGTTAAGGATTATCCACCCCTTAGTGCTTTGGGTATAAGTGCATTCCATTCTGTAGCTGCCTTTAATAATTCGGGCTTTGATATATTAGGCGGACTTCAAAATCTTATACCGTACAGAGATAATGTCCTTTTGAATCTGACAACTTGTTTTCTCATTATCTTCGGAGGCTTGGGCTTTTATGTAATAAAGGAAATAGTAGATAAAAAGTCTTTTAAGAATCTTTCCATGCATTCAAAAATTGTACTAACAATGACAGGAGCCTTGCTCCTGGTAGGTACCGTACTTTTAAAGGGGACTGAGGATATAACCTGGCTTGGAGCATTTTTCCATAGTACCTCTGCAAGAACCGCTGGATTTAGTACATATCCTTTAGGTACCTTTAGTAATGCAGGTCTATTTGTTCTTATTATACTGATGTTCATTGGTGCTTCTCCTGGTTCTACTGGTGGTGGTATAAAGACGACTACAGCATTCACGATTTTCAAGAGTGTATATTCTCTATCCACTAATAAATCCTGTACAGCCTTTAGAAGAAAAATACCAAATGAGAGTATAATCAAAGCTTTTGTTATAACAGCATTAGCTATGGTCTTAGTATGTATAATTACTTTTTTTATAAGCATAATAGAACCTAATCTAACCTTTATACAGGTGCTTTTTGAGGTGGTTTCTGGCTTTGGTACTGTGGGATTATCCACAGGTATAACACCAGGCCTTCATGATTTAAGTAAATTATTGCTAGTATTAACCATGTTTTTTGGAAGGCTTGGGCCTCTTACCATGGCTAGTATTTGGGTATATAAAAATTCCACAGGCGTTTCTTATGCCGAAGAAAGAATTACAATTGGATAGGAGAATAAAAAATGTTAAATCATAAATCAACAATACCCTTTGGTATTATAGGTCTAGGCCGTTTTGGGACAGCTTTAGCTGAGGCTCTTGCAGATGCAGGACATGAGGTTTTAGTTTTAGACAGTAATGAAAATAAAATTCAGATGATACAGGACAAAGTATCTCACGCTTTAGTAGTTCCTCACCTTGATAAAAAGGCTTTAATAGAGGCTGGAGTTCAAAATTGTGAAACGGTTGTTGTGTGCATCGGTGAAACTATAGAGGTAAGTATACTAGTAACGGTAAATGTTATAGAGCTTGGTGTTCCAAGGGTTATATCTAAAGCCATAAGTGCTGACCATGGTAAGGTGCTGGATAGGATGGGGGCGGAGGTAGTGTACCCTGAGCGAGATAGAGCAATTCGTCTGGCTAGTACTCTCACAGCTCATAGGGTTATGGATTATATAGAGCTTTCAGAGGAATATGAAATCAGTGAGCTTAAGGTTTCTGAAAGATGTCATGGTCATAGTCTTCAGGAAATGAATATAAGGAAGAAATACAGCTTGAATGTTATAGCTATTATTCATGATGGCACGCCATTGATTGAGTTTGATCCAGATATGATTCTTGAAGATGGGGATGTTATAGTGGTTATTGGCAAAAAGGCTAATATAGCAAGGCTCGCTAAGAATTTAGATTAGTGGCATAAGTAGTTAATAAGGGCTATCGCTTTTGATTGAAAAAATCGCAGGCTAAGCCCTTTTTTTAGTTGCCTTCAGTAAAGCAACAATTTTAATATTTGTGGAAGAGCTATTGACTAAGAAGTTAATAGATGATTATACCAAGTACTGCCACTATTACAATTAATAAAATTGGGTCCACCTTTTTTAAGGCAGCTATAAAAGCACCAATAAAAAATAATATACTTGTAAGGTCAATAAAGTTTTCTTTGTTAATAAGAGTCAGAGCCGCTGCTGCTATTAAGCCTATTACTGCTGGACGGATACCTATAAAGGCGTAATCAACATACTTATTGTTTTTAAACTTCATAAAGAAGATGGATATTAGAGTCATTATTATCATCGACGGCAATATTACTCCTAGGGTAGCAACCACAGAGCCGAAAAAGGAATTTGTGGCAGTATAGCCTATGTAGGTAGCGCTATTTATAGCTATTGGTCCAGGGGTTATTTGAGAGATAGCAATTATATCTGTAAATTCACTGACGGTGACCCATCCATGACCTACCACCTCTTCTCTGATAAGAGGAAGCATGGCATAGCCTCCACCAAAGCTGAAGAGACCTACCTTGAAAAATGAAATGAAAATTTGTATAAAAAGGTTCATCTATTTACCCTCCTTAACTTTACCATAAATAATACCACCGGCAGCGGCTATGAGAATCACTATAATTGGTGATATTCCGCCATAGGCTATAAGTAGGGCTGAAGCTACAGGGATGAGCAGCTTAAGACTTTTAAGGCCTATAGACTTGCTCATAGTAATAACAGGGGCAACTATAAGGGCTACAATAGCAGGACGAATACCCTTAAAGGCCTTGTCCACATATATGTTATCTCTGATATCTCTAAAAAATAATGCGATGATCAGTATTATAGTAAAGGAAGGGAGTACTGAACCTAAGGTTGTTATTAATGCTCCTAATACTCCTGAATCTTTAAAGCCAACAAAAACTGCAGTGTTAATAGCTATTGGTCCTGGAGATGATTGAGCTAATGCTAAGGTATCTATAAATTCTTCTTTTTGAAGCCAGCCCTTATTATCAACTACCTCCTTCTGGATTAAAGGTACCATAGCGTAGCCACCACCAAGAGTAAAGGCGCCAATTTTGAAAAATACCATAAATAAATCTAAATAATGCTTCATAAATTATCCTCCGTATAAGGGTGTATTTCTACAATAATATTATTATACAGCAAAATTTACCACCCATGGTAGCTTTGTATGGATTTAATAAAAACAGTGTGTTGGTTTTCTTTGCCATGTGATAAAATGGATATTATAAAAATTAATTATAGGAGTAGTGCGATGAATCAGAGAAAAGTACGCAGTAATATTATGTTGATAGCCGCAGCTATGATCTGGGGCTTTGCCTTCGTAGCGCAAAGTGTTGGTATGGATTATGTAGAGCCCTTTACCTTTAATGCCGTTAGAATTTTAATTGCAGGGATAGTTCTTGTTATTTATATTCTATTTAGGAATTCCATTGATAGGAGGAAAAATATAAGGCCCCAAGTTATAACAGTAGAGAATAGGAGAAATCTTATTGTTGGAGGAGTATTATGTGGAATCGCTTTGTTTGCTGCTAGTTCTCTTCAGCAAATTGGTCTTCAATATACCACTGCTGGAAAAGCAGGCTTCATCACAGCACTTTATATAGTGATAGTGCCCTTGCTAGGTATAATCAGTAGAAGAAAAGTATCGGTGAAAGTATGGGTGGGAGTATTGATAGCTGTTATAGGGATGTATCTTTTATGTATAAATGATGGGTTCACCATTAACAAGGGGGACATATTAGTAGTGCTTTGTGCTTTTATATTTTCCATTCATATATTAATAATAGATCGTTATTCACCCTTAGTAGATGGGGTTATTATGTCCTGTATTCAGTTCTTTACCTGTGGAATTCTTTCAATAATACCCATGGTAATCTTTGAAAGTCCTAATATAGCTTCAATACTTCAGGCATGGCTGCCGATCCTATATGCTGGTGCCTTATCAGGAGGAGTTGCTTATACCCTGCAGATTATAGGACAGAAAGGAACTGACCCTTCTGTTAGCTCACTGCTCCTCAGCTTAGAATCGGTTTTTGCAGCCCTAGGGGGCTTTATAATACTTAATGAAATCTTTACGGAAAGAGAATTTATAGGTTGTCTGTTGATATTCTCAGCAGTAATAATAACTCAGTTGCCGGAAAAAAGACCTATGAGGATAAACAGTGAGCAGATGGAGGATGTTTACTAATTATTAAATGTTAATCTGTATAAATAGTGAAAATGTGTATAAAAAGAAGGCTATTGTGTATATCCACTTAAGAGTAAATAAAAAATTAATATTGAAGAATATACCTTTATTTACTTAAAACACTACATTACAATAGATTCAATAGTAAACATAATTATTGGCATTGTTGTTGCTAGTAAGATAATATCACTGCTGTTATACAGCATAAGCTAAGGAGGTAAATATGAAATTTCCAAAGGATTTTCTTTTTGGTGCAGCATCGGCTTCTTATCAGGTGGAAGGAGCGTGGAATGAGGATGGAAAAGGTCTTTCAAACTGGGATGTTTTTTCCAAGCTTCCAGGAAAGACATTTGAAGGCACCAATGGAGACATAGCTGTAGATCATTATCATAGGTATGTGGAAGATATAGGACTCATGGCAGAAATGGGTTTAGAATCCTATAGATTCTCTATTTCGTGGCCTAGAATTATTCCCAATGGACAGGGAGAGGTTAACGAAAAAGGAATTGAATTTTACAACAATCTTATCAATGAGTGCTTAAAGCATGGCATAGTTCCCTTTGTAACTCTATACCATTGGGACTTGCCTCAAGTTTTGGAGGAGGCAGGAGGGTGGACAAACAAAAATACTGTAGAAGCTTTTGTAGAATATGCTCGTGTCTGCTTTGAGGCTTTTGGAGATAGGGTTAAACACTGGATTACCTTTAATGAGACCGTAGTTTTTTGTGCTCATGGCTATCTCGCAGGGGCACATCCGCCAGGAATTGTAAATGACCCTAAGAAATATTTCCAGGCTACCCATAATGTATTTCTTGCCCATGGAAGGGCCATAAAGGAATATAAAAGATTAAATCAGTATGGGGAAATAGGAATAACTCATGTGTTTTCCCCAGCCTTCAGTATTGATGATAATAAAGATAATATTTGGGCAGCTGATCATTCTAATGAATTTGAGTTGAATTGGTATTATGATCCAATATTAAAAGGAAAATATCCTGAATATGTAGTAGATATCATAGAGAAGAATGGATGGACTCCCGATTGGACTGCCAGTGAGCTTAATGAAATAGCAGAAGCAGCACCCTTGAATGATTTTATAGGCTTGAATTATTATCAGCCTAAGAGAGTGGCAAAAAACACAGCTTCTGCAGATTCTGTGGCCACAGGAAGAGAAAAGTCCACTGGTGCTCCTGGCAATGTATCCTTTGATGGAGCTTATAAAACTGTAATGATGGAGGACAAGGTTTACACAAAATGGGGTTGGGAAATATCTCCTGAAGGCTTCCTTCAAGGGCTCAGGATGCTGAAGGAGCGTTATGGAGATATTAAGCTATATATAACAGAAAATGGCTTAGGAGATGAGGACCCGATTATCCAGGGAGAAATAGTAGATGTACCTAGAATAAACTATATTAAAGAACATTTAAAGGCAGTAAAGACAGCTATTGGAGAGGGAATTAATTTAAAGGGCTATTATGCCTGGTCGGTAATTGACCTTTTAAGCTGGCTTAATGGTTATAAAAAGCAATACGGCTTTATTTATGTTGATCATAAGAATAATTATAATAGGAAGAAAAAGCTATCCTTTTACTGGTATAAACATATTATTGAAACTAGGGGAGAAGAGCTTTAATAAAGAATGGGCATGCTGAATAGAAAATTCAGCATGTCTTTTCATATTTGTTGATTTTATTATATTTATAAAGTACGTGGCAGAAAGGAAAGAAATGATTAATAAATATAGAGAGATAATGTTAACTTACTAATAATGCCAAATTTAATTAGTAAGTTAATAATAGCAGTGATTGTATACGTATACAATAAGCTGATGATTATATATAATTAAGTAGATAGCATTGTTTTTAAGGAGGAATTTCAGTGGATGTAGACAAGCTTTATATAGGGCTTTTAAAAGAAGAGGTTAAGCCTGCCCTGGGATGTACAGAGCCTGTGGCTATAGCTTATGCAACAGCAAAGGCATCAGAGCTATTGGGTGAGATACCAGAAAATATCCATTTATTATTAAGTGTAAATATTATAAAAAATGCCTTAGGAGTTGGTATTCCAGGAACTGATACTACTGGCGCAGCAATGGCATCGGCTTTAGGAGCAGTATGTAGAAATTCTCATCTAGGGCTAGGACTTTTAAGTGAGATAACTGAAGATAGGTACCAAGAAGCAAAGAAAATCCTTGAAGAAAATAGAATTTCCTTAGGTATTAATAACGGTGATGAAAAACTTTATATTGAAGTTATCTGTAGCTGTATAAATAAAAATACAAGGGTAGTTATTCAAGGAGACCATACAAATATAATTTTAATGGAACGGAATGGAGAGACGATATACTCTAAAGAGCGGACTAACCCTGAGCTTGATAATAAGTATGATGAAATGGGAAAGAATGAGAGGAGAGAGGCTTTCCTTTCTATAAATGCTATCTACAGCTTTATAAAAAATATTCCTTTCCAGGAGATATCTTTTTTGTTGGAAGGAATAAATATGAATAAAAGAGTTTCCCAGGAGGGTCTATCTAACCAATGGGGGCTTATGGTAGGAGAAAAAATTTATAACAGCATAGAATTCAATCCTCTACAGAACAGTCTTGCAAATAAAATTGTTGCAGAAACGGCGGCAGCCTCTGATGCTAGAATGGCAGGCTGTAGTCTTCCCATTATGACCACAGCTGGCAGTGGTAATCAGGGAATTACCTGTACCTTGCCCCCGGCAGTGTTAGCTAGAGAGCTTAATAAGAGTGATGAAGAGCTTATTAGAGCTGTTGCCCTGAGTAATTTAGTAACCATTTATATCAAGGAATTTATGGGGAGGCTTTCACCTATCTGTGGAGCAGGAATAGCAGCATCTACAGGAGCTGCAGCAGGAATGACCTATCTATTAAAGGATGAATTAGACAGTATAAAGTGTGCCATAAACAATATGCTTGCTGATGTGGCAGGGATTATATGTGATGGAGCCAAGTCCAGCTGTGCCCTAAAGATAGCTACCTCTGTAAATGCAGCAATACAGTGCTCTATGCTTGCAGTTAAGGGCATTCAGCCCGGAGGGCTGGAGGGAATAATTAATGATGATGTAGATAAAACCATACGAAATATTGGGGATTTAGTCCAGAAGGGGTATGAAAATACAGATAGAGCTATTCTGGAAATAATGCTGAATAAATAGAAGGTGAAGTAAAAAGATGAATTTTGAAGGGTTTGTTCAAGGTATAAATATTCTTGAACAAGCCTTTTTTATATAAATATTATCTGAATAATAAGAGAAAAAATGGAAATAATTATAGCTAATAGCAGCTTACATGAATATAATATATAGCTTATAGAAATTATTTTAATTAACTTTTGGGAGGTAATATTATGAGTAGGAAGTTGTCAGTTAAATTATTATCCTTAGGACTAATATTAATTTTTCTTTTGGGCTTAAGAGCCTGGATATTTAGTTTTAATAATAACGAAAAAGAGCTTTTGGCATCGGCGGAGCAGGAAAGTTATGAGGAAGAGGTTATAGTTCCTGTACAGGGGATTGATGAAGCAGCAGAAACCGTAGTCTTAGAGCCAGAGAAGAATAATAGTGAAGAAACGATAGTTTCCCAACCAGAAAATAATACTGAAGATATAAGCAGTAAAGAAATTACCTCAGAGGAGGCTGAAGAGGTAATTCGCAAAGCTTATTTAAATTCTATTTGTATTTTTAATAGAGATGTGGATAGAAGCGAATATATTGATGAAGGAATATACTGCAGGCCACAGGATAAACAGTTAAGCTATCATACCATTTTAAATACTCTCAAAAGCTATTATACAGATGATTTTATAGAAAAGGGAAATATTGCAGATAAGGCTCTCAAGATGCATGAAGGAAAGCTATATGTTTTGCTTCTGGAAGGACAATATGACTACAACTCTAATTTTGAGATATTGGATATTAAGTCCACAGAAGATACAGCAGAGGTAAGAGTTAAGCTGATTACTGAGTATGACACATTAGAATCAGTAGTCACCTTAAAGCAGGAAGAAGGTAGTTGGAAGGTAGCAGATGGAGTGATTTTTCCACAGCTGCCTTAATTATATAAAATATTAAGCTCCAAGAATCTAACTTTAGAAATTCTTGGAGCTTTTTTTATGCTCAAGCTGAATGCTATAGCTCTACTAAGCCCTTGGTGGTAAGTCGAATTTCTGGTATTACTGGGAGACTTACAAAGCCTAAGGTCATGAAGGGATCTATGTTTTTGCTAACACCCTGGCTATAGGCTTGTTCTTTTAAAGCTTTCATTATTTCCTCAACCTCATCGGTGTTTCTTTCACACATTAAACCGGCAATAGGAAGAGGAAGCTCTCCTATGATCCTTCCGTTTAGTGCTATGGCTAGGCCACCTTCATTATTACGAACACAATTTGCAGCTAGAGCCATGTCCTTTTCGTTTGTGCCTGCTACTATGAGATTATGACTGTCATGAGCTATGCTCGTTGCCAAAGCACCTTCTTTAAGACCATAGCCATGTAGATAGCTTCTTCCTATATGACCTGTGCCTTTGTGCCTTTCGATTACTGCAAGCTTAGTGCAGTTTTCAAGATTTTCAAGGATAAGCTTTTTTGTGGTTATCTGTCCATCCTCTAGACCTATTACCGTATAGGGAGGTTTATCCTCGAAGATAAAATCCGAAGGGGATAACTCTTTGACATTAAAGGTACTTTGAACTCTTTTTAATAGTGATTTATCTACAGCTGGCTTCATAAAAGCTCTTAATCCTTGGGCTTTAGAATAGATTTTTTCACCTTCCTTATACACCTCAAGAATATCTAGCTTATTTATATCAGAAGTGACAATAAAGTTTGCCTTGTAGCCTATTCCAATAGCTCCTACCTCAGGCAGGCGGAAGTACTTTGCAGTATTAAAGCTTGCCATTTTAATAGCAAATATAGGATCAGCGCCAAGACTTATAGCCTTCTTAATAATATAATCTAGATGTCCATGGTACTTAAGCTCTCCAGGATGCTTATCATCAGTAACTAACATACAGCGGAAATGATATTTTTCCTCAAAAAGCTTCATGAGAGAAGAGAGATTTTTTGCAGCAGTTCCCTCACGAATCATAACCCACATACCTTTTCTAAGCTTTTCTAAGGCTTCCTCTTCTGTTATGCTTTCATGGTCTGAGGTTATTCCAGCAGTTATATAAGCATTAATTTCATTTCCTACAAGGTTAGGAGCATGGCCGTCTACCCTCTTATGATATGCTAGAGTAGAGGAGATTTTATCCATAAGCTCTTTATCTTCAGCTAGTACACCCACAAAGTTCATCACTTCTCCTAGTCCTAGAACTCTTTTTTCTCTTAGGTAGGGTACTAACTCATGATGGGTGAGCTTGGCTCCATTTTCGTCCTCTGGAGTGGCAGGAACACAGGAGGGAAGCATCATAAAAACATCTAATGGGAGATCTTCAGTGGATTTTAGCATATAATCTAAACCGTCAGTACCTGTTACATTGGCAATTTCATGAGGGTCTGCTATAACTGCAGTAGTACCATGAGGTATTACTGAGCAGGCAAACTCATAAGGGGATACGATTGAGGACTCTAAGTGAATGTGTCCATCAATAAAGGAAGGGATGACAGTTTTACCCTGAAGGTCTATTTCTTCTATACCCTCGTAATCCCCAATACCCACAAAATAACCATGATGGATGGCAATAGTTCCTTCTAAAAGTTCATTGGTGAATACGTTTAAATATTTACCGTTCTTAAGTACAAGCTCAGCTTTATGGGTCCCTAAGGCTGTTTTGATTTTGCTAGGCATAAGTTACCTCCTTATTTAATAGTTTTAATAATTTTTATACTGTTAAATTTTTAGCGAAATCCGTCTATTTTTAATAATTAGTATAACACTAAAATTCCTTAATGGGTATATATAAATTAATGATATCTTTTATTTAGATAACTATTTCAACGTTAATAATTATTTATATCTTATATTATCAATAAGTAAATAAAGGAAACCACATTTGTCTATGTAGTTTCCTTTGTTATTTCTAATCTATAAGATCTTTTTCTTTTAGGAAGGTATCAGCGACTACTCTAGGGTCCTGCTCTTCTTTATCCACCTTATAATTTAATTCTCTCATAGTTTCATCATTAATTAACCCTGAAAGCTTATTTAATTCATCAGCTATTTCTGGATATTTTTCAAGGGTGTCCATTCTCACTACGGGAGCAGCATGATAAGGGGGGAAGAGCTTTAGGTCATCTTCTAATACTTGAAGGTTAAAGGCTTTTAATAAACCGTCGGTAGAGAAGGCATCAATTACATCACCTTGTCCTGAATTTATAGATGTATATCTTAAGCCTCCATCAACGGTGCTTACTTGTCCAAAGTTCATATTATAGAGATTTTGAAGTCCTACGAGTCCATCTTCTCTTGTAGAGAATTCTATTGTACAGGTAAGTATTATCTCTGGTGCTATTTTAGCTAAATCAGAGAAGGTTTTAAGATTATATTTATCTGCTAGCTCTTTTGTTACCGCTAAGGTATAAGTATTGTTAAAGCCTAGAGGCTTTAACCAAGTAAGCTCATAATTACTTTCAAAATATTCCTTTGCCTGCCTATAGGTTTCATCTGAGTCACTTATTGCTTCCTTACCCATAATATTTACAAATGCAGTTCCAGTATATTCTATAGAGATATCTAGCTCTCCAGCTTTCATTGCGTTTAGCACAACGCTACTGCCACCAAGGTTAATTTTTCTTTCTACCTTAATGTCAGTATTTTCCTCTATTAGTGTAGAAACCATATGAGCTAATATATGTTGTTCATTAAAGTTTTTAGAGCCTACGGATATAGTAGTGGTAGTATCTTTAGTTAATGCATTAGCCACGGTAGATATTAGTACTAATACAAATATTGCTGGGGCAACTTTGATAGCAAGACTTTTTTGGAAGGGAGACTTTTCTCTTTTTCCTACCTTGATTTTTCCATCAGCAGTTTTAATACCTTTAGGTGTTACAAGGAGTTCAATCTTTCCAATAATTAAATCCATTAGTAATGCCAAAATACAAGCTGGTATTGCACCGGCAAGAATCATATAATTATTAACGGTTTGCACTCCAGAAAACACCATATATCCAAGACCACCGGCACCTATGAAGGCTGCTATGGTCATAAGACCTACTGCTGTAACAGCGGATATTCTTATACCTGTCATAATTACTGGCATGGCTAGAGGGAACTGAATCATTCGAAGAATTTGTCCTTTTGTTAGTCCCATACCTCGTGCTGCTTCTAGTGTATCTGGATTTATGTTCATCAAGCCTGTATAGGTGTTTTTTATTATTGGTAGTAGTGAGTATAAAAATACCATAACAATTGCTGGTGTACTCCCTATCCCTAGTATGGGTATCATGAAACCTAATAGTGCTAAGCTAGGAACTGCTTGAATGATACTAGCTAAGGCTAGGATAGGAGAGGAAAGTTTTTTTACCCTGGTAATTAATATTCCTATTGGAACTCCAATTAAAATTGAAAATAATACCGCATAAAGAGTGAGCTCTATATGTTCTACAGCGAGGTTAAGTATTTGATCACTTCTAGAAGATATGAAGGTGAAAAATCCCTTAATATATACCATTACTACATCACCTCCTGATCGATATACTGACTGGACATAACTGATAAAATGGTGTTTTTAGTAATAAGTCCAAGAAGAGTTTCATCGCTATCTGTGATTGGTATATAGTTAAGCTTTCGTTCGTTTAGGAAGTTTAAAATCTCAATAAGATTGCTGTCTGGAGAAAGGGTTTCAGGCTTTGTCATAATATCTTGAAGCTTAAGCTCCTTTGACTCATTTCTTCTAATATCCTTAAGGGTGACAATACCAAGTAGTTTTTTATCCTTATTTGTAATCAATAGGCTGTCTACTTTATTGTTTCTCATCTGTGCAAAGCCTTGAATCATATTTTTGTTACCCAATGAGATGATAGGATCATTAATCATTATATCTGAAGCTTTAATCAGCTCTGGCTGACTCCATATTTTATTCTTTCCAACAAAGCCCTCTACAAAGGAATCGGCAGGATTTTTTAATATTACTTCTGGAGTATCGTACTGTAAAATGTTGCCGTCCTTCATGATACATATTTTATCTCCTAACCTTAAGGCTTCCTCCATGTCATGAGTAACGAATATTATAGTTTTCTTTAATTCCTGCTGCAGGGTATAAAGCTCATCCTGAAGCTGATTTCTAGTAATTGGATCTAAGGCGCTGAAGGGTTCATCCATGAGAATAATATCTGGATTTGTTGCAAAAGCTCTAGCAACGCCAATTCTCTGTTGTTGTCCTCCACTAAGCTCTGAGGGATATCGGTTCGTGTATTCCTTGGGGTCCATACCAACCATAGTTAAAAGTTCCTCTACCCTATTAATCAACTTTTCTTTATTCCATTTTTGTATATGAGGTATAAGACCTATATTTTCAGCAACTGTCATATGTGGGAATAATCCTGTCTGTTGGATAACATAACCCATATTTCTTCTTAGAGTGATGGTATTCTCCTTTAGGATGTTTTTGCCTTTTAAGAGAATTTCCCCAGAGGTGGGCAATATTAATTTATTTATCATCTTTAAGGTGGTTGTCTTCCCGCAGCCACTAGGACCAATGAGAACTACCAGTTCACCTTCATTGATTTTTAAATTAATTCCATTGAGAATTGTATTGGATTTAAATTTTTTAGTTAGATTTTTTAGTTCTAGCATATATCCTCCTTTATTTTTACACCTAATAAAGGGTTAGAGTTATGTGAAAATTCTTATGTCATGAATCAGGTGTTTTGTAGATTTTTTGTATATAAAAGGTAAAGGTACAACTTGAGTATATCATAAAGTTGTTGGTTTGAAAAATTGTCATTATTATGTGAGGGTATTTTTGTCTGTGGATTATTATTATATTTGCTGGATAATTAATAATAAAATATAAATGTGTGATAAAAATATTATAAAATTTATTAATATATAAGCAGAAATCATTAAATGAACTTAATGTTAAGATTTGTTAAATATTTTTAATTAATCTTACGGAGTATGATTGCTGTATATTTGAATAATCTGTTAATAGTATTTGACCAATGATACAAATAACAGTAAAATACAATTAAGGATAAAAAAGGACTAAACCTTGCTTATAAGGAGGAATTATGATAGAGGACGATATAGTGCTGAGCTATGGTAAAGATGAAGAATTGCCAGAAATAACAATAAGAAAAAAAACAAAAATTAAAAAGAATAAGACCTCTAATACTATGGTGACTATGCTAATAGAGGAAGGGAAAAGAGTTTCATGGGTATATTTGCTTTCTCTTATTATATATTTTTCTGCTGTTGCCCTGGAGCTTTACTTTTTCTTATCTCAAGACCCGGAAATAATGAGTACAAGCTACATGGGATACTATTATGAAGAAATGGATTATAGATCGTATATCATTAGAAACTTATTTACAATTAAGAGCGTATATATTGGTTTGGGTATTATGTTGATTTTAGCAGCAATAATATCAGTAATGTTGTGGCACGCAGGAAGGACGAGGGATAGTAAAAAATATAAAACTTCCTTTTCAGAAATAAAAGAAAGAAGGACTTTATATATTATTAGATTTTTTATTGCTTTTTTAGGTTACTTATCCATAATTGGAGGGTATTTTGTAGCATTGTATGCCATAAATTTCTTGGCAACAAATAATTTAGAAATTAATAGCTCAATACATTATAACTTTCTTTATATGGGAGGACTCTTTGCATTACCTGCAGTATATTTAAATAGATATGTTATAACAGCAGGTGTTTTAGCTATCATCTCTCTTCTGTTTCTAGCTGCTATAGCAAAAATTTATAAGAGCTACAAAATAGTTATTTCAACTATATTACTCTTTCCGGTATTGGGGGGGATTGGGTTTTTGCTGTATAAAAATAATTTTTTATATTATGCTGAAAAGAGGCTTATATTAACAGTAATTTTTTTAGTTTTCTTTTTAGGAGCGGTTTTTCTTACTAATAAGGTTTCTGACAAAAATTCTATGAAGGGCGTGGACAAAATATGAGAAAATACTTTTTTTATATACTAGTTGTATTATCATTAACCACCTTTTTTGGATTTTTTACTTATTATGGGATGAGCAAAGATTTTGAGATAAGACTTGTAAATGAACATGGAGATGTGAATAATCTTGGTAATGTCGAACTGAAAGTAAGTCAACGTATAGATAATTATAGAGGAATTGAGTTATTTCTTAATAAGAAAGGACTAACTAAAGAAAAGGTTTATGCTGATAGAATTAACGATGAACTCATGTATAAAGATTATAAGGAGCTAGCAAGGGGGGAGAGTCTTGCATATGTAGATGAGTTTCTACAAACTGACAGTTTTCAGGTGGCATCAATTCTAAGTAATAAAGTATCTCCTTTTGAATACAGTGATGACTATACTCATAAAATAATAATAAGAAATAAAGATAATGGAAAGATAGTGAAAAATGTAGAGGAGATATTACGTAATAACAGTGACGATTTTTTTTCTATAGATGGAGCAGCAATTATAGACGACAAGCTATACATTTTAATGATAAACACATATTACATGGGGGATGAATACGATCAGCAGAGGAGAATATTAAAGCTTAAGATTTACGACTTAAATAGCGGCAAAAAGCTGGAGGAAAAGGAACCCACTGATGGAATAACTATTTCGGAGGTATACACTTTTTCAGAAAAAGGAAACATATTTTTCTTGGGAAGTGAAATTAGACATAATGGTAGAGTTGGTGGGGTACAACTATATAAATATAATATATTCGATGAACAGTTAGAAGAAATAGAATACTCAAAGGAAAAAGGAGGAATAGACGGAGCCTCTAGTGGTAGACAATCTTTTTTTAATTATTCAAATGTACGAGAAATCATAGAATATGAAGATAGTATTTATTTAATAGATGACGATAATAATATAATATGTTTGGACAAGGATTATAAGATAACTACACATATGTCTATCAGAGAAGCGCTAAGAGAATATGAGAAGATTCATGGCTATGGAGTTGGAGAGATATTAATAAATGACGATAAGCTATACTTTAATTGGATGAGGGATCAGTTTATGTCCGAAGATGAGCCAGACGGTTCTAAAACTATAGTTGCAGTCATCTCTTTAAAGGATAGTTCGGTCCTTTATTATGGAGAGCTTATATCCCAATTAATAAGCTCAGATAAATATTCATGGCAACCGCTCATAAATCGTGGCTTCCACATAAATTAAAATAACTCATATTATTGGTGCCTGGCACCAATAATATGAGTTATATCATTTATATCATTTGCAGAAGAGCTCTACTCTTTTATGGATATCCATGTCACCGATTATTATTAAGGTATCATTGATACGGAAATCGGCATAAGGACCTGGGGAAATGATTAGAGTATCCTTTCGTTTTATGCCTACTATGGTTCCTCCGGTATTTTGCCAAAACTGAGAGCTGCCAACAGTTTGTCCGATTAATGGGGAATCATCCTTTAGTTCATATTCTATGGGGGTAAAGGGATTGGTATGCTTGAAACGTTCTGAGTAATCTATGAAAGAGGATATTGTTTCTTCTAAAGCCCTATCGAGCTTCTGCTTTTCGTGAAGGAGTTCTTTTATAGCTTTCTGCTTTGAGGATAGGGACTCAAGCTCTGTAAATTTTTTTATGTAATCATTGGCTGCTTCTATGGATGTTACAGTTATGCCACTTCCAGCAGTAACTTGTACAATCCCTACATCTTCTAATAGATGCATGGAGCGCCTGATAGTTTCAGGAGATACATTATATTCACCAGCTAGGATTGAGCGGCCTTTAAGCTTATAGCCTACTGGAATATCCTTTTTTACAATTCTACTGGCAATATCAATGGCTATTTGTTGGTAAACAGGGGTTACTATTTTCTTTTCCATTGTTATCCCTCCCTTATGTATAATATTATAATAGAAAGCTACACTTTGACAACAAAGTTATAAGCTATATTAGTAACCTAAAAGAAGAAAAAGAATATTATAGGATTATAAAGACTGAAGGTCGTTTAATTACTCAGTAGATAACCCTTCGTTTTTATCCCCCTAATTGGTGCTTGTAGAACCCCTCTATAAGCATCTTTTTTAAAAAAACATAAAGAGGATGGTAGAAAACTACCATCCTCTTTATATTTAATATGTTATCTTTTAAAAGCATTTATTATGAGAAGAAGTACAATTGCTCCCACAATAGATACTAAGGCACTGTAAAGATTAAAGCCTGTAACACCATCGCCACCTAAGAAGCTGAATATCAGGCCACCGATAAAGGCTCCTACTATACCAACAACAATGTTAGCTACAGCTCCCATTCTTGCGTTGTTACCAGTGATCATGCTGGCTATCCAGCCTGCAAAAGCTCCTAAAATAATCCAAGCAATAATTCCCATAAATATTCCTCCTTTAGTAAATTATTTTAATTAATAGCATTAAAAACATTTAATGGGTTTGTGTTTCGTTACATTAAGAATAATACAGACAGTGTCCTCATGCAATGGATAAACTTTAAACTTAAAGTTAATATATATTAAGAAAAAACAAACTGAAATATATAAATTTCTAATTGGTTAAGTTTTGTTTAAGTTTTTATATTTTGAAGAAAGATTATGTGAAGAATAGTATATACTATCAATAATTCCCTATTAAAGCTATAAAGATTATGCTCCAATAGGTGAAATAATATTCAATTTTAAAAAATTAAAGGAGGTATTATTTTGGCTAAAAAGAAGCTTAAATTTCCCACGGCTTTTACTGTTCTATATATAGTGCTGATTTTTGTAGCTATACTAACATATCTTGTACCAGCAGGGCAGTATTCTAAGCTTCAATATAATACAGAGAGTGAGCTATTTATCGTTACTACAGCAAGAGGTGAGGTAGAGGAGCTCCCAGGAACTCAAGACACCCTTGATGCACTGAATATAAAAGTAAATGTTGAAAAGTTCCGTGATGGGAGTATTTATAGACCAGTTGCTATTCCTAATTCCTATGAAAGGGTTGAAAGAAATCCACAGGGCTTTTTATCTGTTTTAAGAGCTCCTATCAGTGGAGTTTATGAATCTGTAGATATCATTATGTTTATACTT
This sequence comes from Alloiococcus sp. CFN-8, assembly GCF_049943125.1. Taxonomy (GTDB): domain Bacteria; phylum Bacillota; class Clostridia; order Clostridiales; family Clostridiaceae; genus JAEXZL01. Next base: position 565,411 of record NZ_CP188040.1, on the reverse strand, counting down.
ATTTTAGGAGGAGTAATAGGCGTTATCAATACCACTGGAAGCTTTGATGCAGGAATAGGGGCTCTTTCCAGGCTCACTAGAGGTAAGGAATATATACTTATAATAGTAGTTACATTACTAATAGGCGTTGGTGGTACGACTTTTGGCTTGGCAGAAGAAACCATAGCCTTATATCCAATATTAATTCCTGTATTTTTAGCTACAGGCTATGATCCTATTGTATGTATAGCTTCTGTTTATATGGGGTCTTCTATAGGTACCATGTTCTCTACGGTAAACCCATTTTCTTCAGTTATAGCCTCTAATGCTGCTGGAGTTACATTTACAGAAGGCTTATGGATGAGACTCATAGGGCTTATCATAGCAATAACTATTACGATTATTTACATATTGAGGTATGGCAAGAAGGTAAAAGAGGATCCAGAAAAATCCCTTACTTATTCAGAGCGAGAAGAAATCCATGAAAGATTCCTTAAGGATTATGATAAATCCAGCGAGGTGACTTTCACTGTTAGAAGAAAGCTAATGCTTAGTATTTTTGCCTTAACCTTTATAGTCATGACCTTAGGTGTTGCTTTTTGGGGATGGTGGTTTACAGAAATGACAGCATTATTCCTGTTAGTAGGTATAATACTGGGCTTTATTTCAGGGATGGGAGAGGAGAGATTCGTAGATAGCTTCATAGGTGGTGCTGCAGATTTAGTATCTGTAGCCTTAATCGTGGGTGTTGCTAGAGCTATTAATCTTATAATGGATCAAGGAATGATCTCAGATACAATTTTGTATTACTCTTCTAATGTGGTAGAAGGGATGAATTCCGGATTGTTCATTATAGTAATACTTCTTCTGTACATAGGCTTGGGCTTTTTTATACCCTCTTCATCAGGTCTGGCGGTACTATCTATGCCAATTATGGCACCATTGGCAGACTCAGTAGGGCTGTCAAGAGACATAATAGTAAGTGCTTATCAATATGGACAGGGGCTCATAGCTTTTATCACTCCCACGGGGTTGATTCTTGCTACTTTAGCCATGGTACATGTGGGGTATAATAAATGGTTTAAATTTATACTTCCATTAATGGGTATGATTGCGGCTTTGGCTGCGGTGCTTCTTATTATACAGTCATTCCTGTAACTAAAATAAATATTGTAAATAAAAGCACCTATGGTCTTATGTAATTGCCTAAATAAACCTTATATCTGTTTATTTAATATTTATCATAAGCCATAGGTGTTTTTTTACTTTACTTTTTTCTAATATAAGCTAGGGTAGAGGCTCCAGGACCTGCATGGGTTCCTATAACGCAGCCTACAGGATGAACAGAATAATCTTCAAAAGAAAAGTGTTCCTTTGTTTTATTAATTAACAGTTTGCACTTCTCATCATTTTCTGTGTATCCAAAATAAATTGGGAAGCTGAAATCTATACCTCCCGATTTATCCATCTCCTTTATCAGGCTTGCGATACTATTATTTGTACCTCTTGCTTTTCCTACAACAGAAAGAGAACCATCCTTTAAAGTTATTATAGGTTTTAGATTTAAAAGGCTTCCTACTATTGCATTGCTTTTTGATAGACGTCCGCCCTTTAGAAAGTACTCTAAGGTATCGACCACAGCATAAATTGCAACTCTGCTTTTAGCCTCTTCAATAGCTTGAACAATTTTTTCTGGGGAATTTCCTGCATTCTTTAGCTTTAATGCATAATCTACTAAAAGTCTTAGTCCCATAATAGAACATAAACTATCTATAATATAAATATGCTCATATTCCGCTAGCTCTTTTGCTATTTGAGCGCTTTGTACTGTTCCACTGATTGTACTGGATACAAGGAGTACTATTGCAGCAGCTCCAGCCTTCTTGACATCTAAAAATAATTTCAAGAAATCCTCTGGAGAAGGCTGTGAAGTAGTTGGAAGCTTTTTAGTTTCCTTAAGCATTGGATAGAATTTATCAGGTTTAATATCTATGCCTTCTTTGTAGGCTTTATCATCAAAAATTACGTTTAAAGGTACCACTCCTATACCTCTTTCTCTTCCTTCTTCTATAGTAATATCAGAGGTAGAATCGGTTATTATCTTAATATCCATTATTAGTCTCCTGTAGAACAATATAGTTAAAGAAAATAGTTAAAAATATTTAATTAAATTCTTTTAATTAAATTATAAGCTATAAGCTTTATATGTCAATATAAATAAAGAAAGGAAAGAAAAATATTTAAATATTTTCAATATAGGCTATAATAGACAATGAAGAAATAGATATTAATTTGTAAATTAAATGTGTAAACAAATATATATAAAGTGAGGTAATTTAATTGATTAAGGTTGGAGATTATAACATATTAAGAGTAATAAAGGAAAAAGGTAAGGGGTACATATTAAAGGTAGATGGGACTCGAGATGGAGAAGAAGTATTTCTTCCTGAAATTAACACTGGCGATAAAGAGCTAGAGATAAATGATAAAGTGAGTGCTTTTGTATACAGAGATAATCAAGAGAAGCTTATTGCCACTCTTGAGAAGCCACTGGCCAGAGCAGAGCAGCTTGCTTATCTAAAGGTGGTAGGCTTAACAACCTTTGGTGCTTTTGTAGATATGGGCTTAGATAGGGATGTTTTAGTTCCATTAAAAGAAAAAATATATCCCTTCAAAAAGGATAAAAGCTATCTGTTTTATGTATATGTTGATAAGACAGGAAGACTAGCGGCCTCTGCTTATGTGGAAAAGCATCTTGCCATTGACCATGACTATAAAGTAGGAGATGAGGTTAAGGGTTCTATATATGGCTTTCAAAGCAACAACAGCCTAAGGGTAGCTGTAGAAAATAAATATAAGGGAGTAGTTCTTCATAATGAATATTTTACCAAGGTAGAGTATGGCGATACCTTAACCTTCAGAGTTAATAAGATATATGAGGACGGAAGGCTTGGACTTACTCCACGAAAGGTTGCAAAGGAGGAGCTTCCAGCCCTAGAAGAAAAGATAATGGAATATTTGAAGAAGAATGGCGGTTTTATGACCTATAATGATAGAACCTCTCCTGAGGAAATATATCAGGTGTTTAATGTAAGTAAAAACTACTTTAAAAATGCTCTAGGAGGACTGATGAAAAAGAAGCTAATCACACAGGATGAAAAAGGAACTAGATTAATAGATTAAAGTGAAGTGAGTGATTTAAATGGAAAATGTTATAAAAACGGCCATAAAGAATAGAAGAATACTTCATAAAAGCCCCGAGCTATCTAGAGAGGAGTTTCAGACCTCAAAGTTTATAAAAGAAAAATTAATGGAAATAGGTATTGAGGTTATGGATAGCTTTTCTGGTACCTCTATAGTTGGGATTATAAGAGGAGGGATGCCAGGACCTACTATAGGTCTAAGAGCTGATATAGATGCGCTGGCTATCCAGGAGGTAAGCTCTAAGGAATATAAATCACAAAAAAATGGGGTGATGCATGCCTGTGGACATGACGGTCATATTGCGATGCTATTAGCAGCAGGAGAACTTTTGTATAGAGATAGGGATAGGATAGCTGGCAATATTAAGCTAATATTTCAGAGTGCTGAAGAGCAGTATGGAGGAGCGGAGATCTTGGTAAAGGAAGGAGTTCTTGAAGCTCCTTCTGTGGACGCAATCTATGCTCTCCATATTTGGCCAACCCTTGAAAAAGGTAAGATTGGGCTGAAGGAAGGCCCTTTGATGGCCTCCTCTGCTGTATTTACTGTTAATATAAAAGGAGATTCCTGCCATGGGGCTATGCCTCAAATGGGGAAGGATGCTCTCGTTTGCGCGGCAGAGATGGTAGGTGCACTTCAGAGCGTTGTATCAAGAAGCTTAAATCCTCTAGATCCTGCGGTATTGACTATCGGAAAGCTAAATGCGGGCACAGCTTTTAATATAATTCCAGGGGAGGCTTCTTTTACTGGTACTGTAAGGACAACTAGTAATGAGGCAGAGGATATAATTGAAGCCAGGATGAAAGCTATAGTAAAGGGAGTAGCTGACGCCTGTGGCTGTAGGGCTACCTTAGATTACAATAGAATATATCCAGTAACGATAAATTCTTCTAAAGCCATAGAAGAAGCTGGCAGGATTATAAAAAGAAATATTGGTGAGGATTCTATAGAAAAAATCCTGCTTCCCAATATGACTGCAGAGGATTTTTCTTTTTATCTACAAGAAAGGGATGGAGCTATGCTTTGGCTCGGTTCGAAGGATGAGGCTTATAACAAGCCTCTACACCATGAAAGCTTTGATTTTCATGAGGAAGAGGTTATGAGAAAAGGTATAGCTCTGCTTTATGCTTTGGGAATTGAAGCTTTTAGAAAGTAAATATTATTAGTACAGATAATCAGAAAAAAAACACTTACTATTAGAAATAGAAAGTGTTTTTTTATTATTTATTATGTCTTTATAGTTATGTAACTGTAATATTTTATTAGTCGAAAATAAAAGGGATATTCTGAGATTTGTAACTATCAGTTTCCGTAGAAAGATATGATTCTGACAGCTTCTGAAAGCCTCTATTATTCTTAAATTCTTTGAGGAATTCATTGATTTTATTTTTTAGCTCTGGATTACTCTTGGATATTGCTATTCCCCAGCTTTGTGCATAATCCTCAAAAATGAAAGAGATATGAGTGGCTACAGGATAAAGCTTCCAATATTTAAATACAGTTAATTCATCCTGTATATAAGCATCAGCCTTAGAATTAACAACTGCCTCAGCAGCTTCTTTATCTGTATCGTATACAACAATTTTTGCTTTTTTAAGTTTTTGTGATGCATAACTACCGCCCATAGAGTCTTTCTTTACTGCTATGGTATAGTTAGAGTTATCTAACTCATCAAGGTTATTAATTGATAATTCTTGGTTAAGCAATGCAGAATATTTTACATTTGCATAGGCATCTGAGAAATCTACAAGTGCTAATCTTTCCTGTGTTACAGGAAGAGAAGAGATAATTACATCAGCTTTACCATCTATAATAGAAGATACGAGATTGTCATAAGGAATATTTATTATTTCTATATCACGATTTAAATAATGTCCTAATTCCTCTGCTAGCGCCACACTTAATCCTTCCGCTTCCCCTTGGGCGTTAATAGTTTCAAAGGGTGGATAGGATAAGTACATGCCTACTATGAGAGTATCATTAGCTTCTGAAGCTTTTACGTTATCCATTTTTTTAGATTCCTTGGAGCAGCTAGTGAAGAGTAAAAGTGCACAAAGGAATAAAAGGATCAGAGCTTTAGGTTTGTTATTTTTCATACCAACCCACTCTTTCTAAATTTTATTAATATTTTATTAACTTAGTGAGATTATATCATAAGTTAGGTTAAAAGTATATTTTCAATTTGCTACTTTTTAATATATATTGAAATAAGCTGTTAATAGGAATTTTAAGGTATAGAGCTTATTGTTATTAATTTCTCTTTATTTTTTCCCGAAAAACAATTATACTTAGATTAATAATTATTTACAAATTATAAATAAAAAGGATAAAAATTACTGAACTGTTAGAGGAGTTGCTATGAAATATATAATTTTGGGTAGTTTGTCATTTATCTTCTTTTATCTCTTTGATTATTTAAACGATAAAGGAAGGCAGAGTTTAAAGATTATTAGCGGTTTATTAGGTCTTATTATGATGTTTTATGGAACTATAGGAATTACTTTTTTAGGAAATGTGCCTTCAGAGGCTAGCGGCCTAAACTGGCTATATTTAATTTTGGCTGTATTGTTTTTACTATGTTTAATCTATTCTCTGTTTTTAGAGTTACCCTTCACTAAAACTTATGGAGGAAGTGAATTTCACACAGGACTAGTTAAAACGGGAACCTATAGCCTCTGCAGACATCCTGGGGTGTTGTGGTTTTTTTTTATGTATTTTTTTTATGCTCTATATTTAGAGTCTGGAATTATGCTTATGGCTTCATTTATTTGGACATTTATCGATGTTATATATGTAATACTTCAAGAAAAATATTTTTTTATCAAGAACTTTTCTGACTATGGTGAATATCAAAGGGTAACGCCAATGCTTATACCTAATATTAAAAGTATAAAGAAATTTATTAATAGGGCTAGAGCTTAGGCTATAGCTAGAAGGAAGTAGAGTATAACAGAGTAAGCATTTAAAATATTTTGAATTATAGGAGATAAATATATGAATCTTGAAGGAATGCTGGATAACCAGGAATATGAAGCAATTTGGAAGAAATACTGTGGGTACATTGATTTATCCATAGAAGAGGTAATGGATATTCAAGAAAGATTACTCCTTGAGCAGATAGAGCTGCTATCTAATAGTTACATAGGAGAAAAAATTATGGGGAAAGGAGTTAAGCCTAAAAGTGTTGAGGAATTTAGGAGTATAGTTCCGTTAACAACTTATGAGGATTACTCTGACATTCTTTTGAATAAACAAGAAGACAAGCTACCATCTAAGACTAAATACTGGATACAAACAACCTGGAAGGGTGGAAGTCATCCTATAAAGCTGGCGCCATTTTCAGAAGAGATGGTTAAAGAGCATAAAAAATGCATGATAGCTGGTCTGATTTTTGCTACTTGCGAAAAGAAGTGGCAGGTGAACATTAGAAGAAATGATTCCTTTCTATATGGAATGGCACCGCTTCCTTATTTAACAGGAATGCTTCCACATATAGTGGAAGAGGAAATAAAATTTAATTATCTTCCTCCATTAGCAGAAGCAGAAAATATGTCCTTTGAGGAAAGAAATATAAAGGGCTTCCAATTAGGCTTAGAAAGAGGAATTGATTTATTTTTTGGTATTTCTAGTGTTTTAATAAGGATTGGAGAAAGCTTTGCTAATAGGTCTAGTAATAAAAAAGATAGCATGATGAAAGGGTATAAACCTAAGAATGTTAAGATGTGGTATAGGCTTATTACAGCTTATTTAAAAAGTAAGATTTATAAAAGACAAATACTTCCTAAGGATATATGGAAGCTAAAGGGTTTATTATGTGCTGGTACAGACAGTAAGGAGTATAAAGAAAAATTGGAGTACTATTGGGGAAAGAAGCCCATTGAAGTGTATGGGGGCACAGAGATAACCTTTGTGGCAACAGAAACCTTTGGAGACAAAGGGATGACCTTTTATCCAGACGTGAATTTTTTGGAATTCATACCGGAAAAAGAATCCTTAAAAAGCCTACAGGATAATAGCTACGTTCCACAGACAGTTTTGTTAAACGAGCTAAAGGCAGGAGAAAGATATGAGATTGTTACCACTAAGCTTAAGGGTGGGGTTTTTGTAAGGTACAGGGTTGGCGACATAATAGAATGTACTGCTTTAGATAATAAGGAGTATGGTATATATCAGCCTCAAATCCGATATGTGGATAGAATTTCTAATGTTATAGACCTAGCAGGCTTTACAAGAATAACCTCAGATACCATGGAAACCTCCATAAATAACTCACAGCTACCAGTTAAGGAATGGGTAGTGTCTAAAGAATATAAGGACAGAGAGCCTGTTCTCCATTTATATTGTGAGCTGGAGGGTTTAGCTATAACAGCAGATCAGGCGAAGCTAAGAATAAGAAAAGCCCTGGGAGAGGTTGATCATGACTTTAAGGATATGGAGCAGCTTTTAAATAGAGATGCTCTAATAGTGACTATACTGAAGGAAGGTAGCTTTAAGAAGCTAAAGTCTAAGAAGGAATTGAGAATTTCTAAGGTGAATCCAGGAGAAGAAGTTATAAAATTAATTACTAGCTAAAGATATAGAGGTGATAATGATGAGCTTGCTTACTATAAAGACAATATTTCCAGCAGTGGCATTTATATGTTTTATGCTCTTATTATTGATATTTCTTTATTCGAAGAAAACTAAAGAAAGAATTATGTACAGTATATTTTTAATTGCAATGTCTATATGGTCTCTAGGCTCATTATTTATGAGACTCCAGTTTCTAGGAGACGTGCTTTTGTGGAATAAGCTCATATGTACTGGTATGATTGGCACCTCATTGATTTTTTATCATTTTTCATTGGTTTTTGTAAGGAATAAAATAAATAAGAGGAGCTTGTATATAAATTATTTTATAGCCTTTCTTTTATTAATAATAAACGCATCTGGAGCCTTGATTACCGACGCCACAATCACACCAGAGGGCTTAAGCTATGTACTGGGATGGGGGGCATATGTATTTGCTATATGGGGAAATTATCTGTTTATTTTATCTGTGGTAAGAATACTTGAGCCGGTGAAAAAAAAGGAAATCCCCTTAGAAAAGGTAATCCTAATTATTGTAGGAATGGCAGCAACAGTTATAGGTGCTTTATTGAATTTCTTTAATGAAAGTATAGGGCGATATCCTGTAGATATAGCTTTAAATTTATTCAATGCTATCTGTATATTTTATTCTATTTATAGACATAGGTTTTTAGGTACTAGATTAATCGTAAGGAAGCTTATAAATATAATAGGATTTATTATAATTCAGATGGTTATTTTTTATTTATTTCTTTCGGTATTTAAGCGTATAAAATTTGGGAACAACCTCAGTGGTATATTATCTGGAGTACTTATAGTTGTTTTTAACGTACTATTTCATGATAAATTTAAGCTTATGGTAGGAGATTTTGTTGATATTCTTTTTTATAAGGAAAAGATAAGTCAAAAGGGAGCTATGAGAGAGTATTCTGAAAAGCTTATTAGCTGTTTAGAAATATCTGAGATTGGCGAATATGTCATTGAAGCAATTAATAAAATACTTCAGCCTGAAAAAGTTTTTGTTTTTTTGGAGCAGTATGAGAATAATCCCTTTAAACCCGTAGCCAGGAGTGATGATAGTAATGAATTCATTAATATTAACCTAACTAATAGACATCCTTTGGTTAAGTGGCTTAAGGAAAGGGTTATTCTTACCAGTGACGAGCTTTGTGAAAATTCATACTTTAATTCCCTATGGTCTTCGGAAAAGGAGGAAATCTCCATTTTACGCTTGGAGCTATTCGCTCCTATAAAGCTGAGGGGACAAGTATTGGGGATTGTTGGAGTAGGAGAGAAAAGTGATGGTACTTCTTACCATAAGGACGATATAGATAATCTTATCACTATAATTAATGGAGCAGCACCGGCCTTTGATAATGCAAGAAATTATCAAAAAGCTAAGGAACAGTCAGTTACTGATGGATTAACTGGGCTATATAATCACAGATACTTTTATAATTTTATTGAGAATAAGGTGAATTACAAGGAATTTTCATCCATAGCAGTAGTGATGTTTGATGTAGATTATTTTAAGTTTTATAATGATATCTATGGTCATGCTGCTGGTGATGCAGCACTGAAAAGTATAGGTAAAATTATTAAAAGTCATATCACCGAAAGAGATGTAGCCTGTAGATATGGCGGTGAAGAATTCGCTGTGATACTTATGGAAAGAGATGAAAAGGAAGCCTTTGATTTTGCTGAAAGGGTGAGAAAAGACGTCCAGACCTTTTATGGCTTTGACAATAATGTTCAACCTTTAATATCCTTAAGCTGTGGCGTAGTTGCTTATCCCTTTAATGATTTAAGTAAAAATCAGCTCTTAGAAAAAGCTGATAAGGCCATGTATACAGCAAAGCGTTTAGGAAAAAATCGAACTAAGCTTTATGAGAAGGAGATGGAGGATAAGGGGTATATTGGGGAAGAAGAAGATTTAATGCTGGCCTCCATGTTTGCCATAGCAGGGGCTGTAGATCTAAAGGATAAATATAAATTTGTTCATTCAGAAAATGTTTCGAGATATGGAGTCCTCCTGGGTGAGGCTCTAGGCTTTGATGAAGAAATGATAGAGATACTACGAATGGCAGGATTGCTTCATGATGTAGGAAAGATTGGAATTCCTAATAGGATTCTATGTAAAGAAGGTAGACTTACTGAAAATGAGATGGCAATTATGAGGAAGCATGTTGAGCTATCAGTGGATATATTTAAACATGTACCAGCGCTGATAAAGGTTGTTCCTGCTGTGCTTTGTCATCATGAAAGATATGATGGGTTAGGTTATCCAAGGGGGATAAAAGGAGAAGGTATACCAGAAGAGGCAAGGTGTTTATCTATTGTTGATGCTTATGATGCCATGACATCAAATAGGTCTTATAAAAAAGCAATATCAATTGATGAAGCTATCTATGAGATAGATAAAAATAAAGGAACTCAATTCGATCCTCACATGGCGCAGGTTTTTATTAAGTTACTTAATGAGAAGAGAGAGCTTTTCATTTAGCACTACAATACTATAATAGATTAAATTAAGATATAGAATATACATAATTAGACATATTTTTTCATTGTATAAGAGTATAATTATATAGATAACTAGTCTTTGTAGAATGAAAGTAAAATTATAGGGGTGAAATATTGAAAAAACTTAATACTGCATTTATGCAGGCGAAAAGAATAAAGGTGCTTATAACTGTTTTTATTCTTTCTTTCTTTGTAATTATAATAAGTCAATATTATCTGTTTTCCCAGGGAATGCTAAAGCCTATCTACGATTCCTTTAATATTGAATCGAAAAAGGAAGTTGTATTATATGCTGGAGAAGAAATAAAGCTTCCGTTGAAGAGGAATGTGATACCTAGTTATGCTTTAGCAGAAGCTTTAAATATCACCTCCGATAATGAAGAAATAGTGTCAATAGATGAGAGTGGTATCTTAAGAGCATTAGCTATTGGAAAAACAAGGATTAATGTGATATCTAATAAAAAGAATATGTATATAGATGTAACTGTAAAGCCCATAATAGAGATATGGACAGAGGAAGCTATGCTGGATTTAGAAATTGGAGAAACACGGGAGATAAAACCAAGGGTAAATATATTTCCTGATGAGTCTGATATTCCTGAAATAACTTATACTATCAGTGGAGATCCTGAAGTGCTATCGGTTAATTCTGAAGGAGAAGTCACTGCATTAAAAGAAGGAAATGCTGATATAATAATTAGATGTGGAGAGGATCAAACAGTGGTTAATGCCAAGGTATATCCTGAGATAAGGGTTATATCTCTTAAGGCTTCATCAGAAGAGTTTGATATATATCAAGGAGATAATATAAAGCTTCAATTACATATTGTAACTGAGCCAAAAGAAGCTCTACCTCCTAAGGTGGAGTATAGGATTATTGATTATATTAAGGTTATAGATATAAAAGAGGATGGTACTATTACTGCAATAAATAAAGGAAGAAATATTATTGAGGTAACCTGTGGTGATAAAATCATATTTGTCAAGGTCAATGTAATTTAACAGCGTGCTGTTAGTATTATATAAATTGAGTTATAATAAAGTATATATTTGGTGTTAGGAGGATTACTGTTTATGAAAGTACGAAAGGCAATCATACCTGCAGCAGGCTTAGGTACTAGATTTTTACCAGCTACTAAATCGCAACCTAAGGAAATGCTACCTATAGTAGACAAGCCTACTATACAGTACATTGTCGAAGAGGCGGTGGCTTCAGGAATAGAGCAGATACTTATAATCACTGGAAGAAATAAGAAATCTATAGAGGATCATTTTGATAAATCTGTAGAGCTGGAAAAAGAGTTAGAAGAAAAAAACAAAGAAGAGCTATTAGAACTAGTTAGAAGTATATCTTCCTTAGCTGAGGTATATTATATTAGACAAAAAGAGCCTAAAGGTCTTGGACATGCTATTTATTGTGCTAAAACCTTTGTGGGGAATGAGCCCTTCGCTGTAATGCTTGGAGACGATATAGTAGATAGTGAGGTTCCTTGCTTAAAGCAGCTATTGGAATGCTATAAAGAATATAAGACCAGTATCCTTGGTGTTCAGCCTGTACCACAAGAGGATGTTAGCAAGTACGGTATTGTAACGCCTCTAAAGATTGAAGATGATGTTTTCAAGGTAAAAGGCCTGGTAGAAAAGCCAAGGATGGAGGAATCGCCTTCTAATATAGCTATTCTAGGCAGGTACATAATAACACCAAGAATTTTTGATATACTAGAAAATACACCTCCAGGGGTTAATGGAGAAATTCAGCTTACAGATGCTTTGAAGCTTCTCATGAAGAATGAGGCAATTTATGCCTATGCTTTCTCTGGAAGAAGATATGATGTAGGGGATAAACTTGGATATCTTCAGGCAACGGTAGATTTTGCTCTTAAAAGACCTGAACTTAGAGATGGCTTCATGGAATATTTAAAGAGTGTAGTAGAAGTGAAATAATATAAAATATTCAAACAATATTTGTATATAAATTTCCATCATGGATATAATTTTCAATAGAATTATATTGGAGGTATACATGATGAATAAAATTGTGTTAGTTGGCAGATTGATTAAAGATCCTGAACTCAGAATTCTTGAAGGTAGCGAAAAGCTCTTTACACGTTTTGTTATTGCAGTAGAAAGAAACTTTCGTTCAGCAGATGGTGAAAAAAAGGCAGATTTAATTCCTGTTACTATTTGGGGAAGAAAAGCTCAAGTGGTAGCTGAATATATGAAGAAGGGAAGCCTAATAAGCATCAGTGGAAGGCTTAGAACTGGAAGCTATGAGGACGAGGATGGTAAGAAGCGTTATATAGCTGAGGTTGTAGCGGAGGACTTTCGCTTTGTAGGTAGCAAAAAGCAGGAAAAAGAAGAGGTTCAAAGTCAATAGATTTAAAATATGAAGGAGTAAGGGTGGTGCTGTTCCCTTACTCCTTTAGTTATTTTAGGTTTTATAATATTCCTGAGGTTAGAGCTTCTTCCTTTGTCATAGAACTCTTCATGCCTGCATTTATCTTTGCCATTGATCCTATATTACCTATGAGTATACCACCTTGCAGCTTATTCTCTTTAAAGAAAAGCTTCTTGTATTGTCTTCCTTGTCTAAAGGAAAGCTGAACAATCTCCTGATCTTCAAAATTCATGTTCCCTGCTGAGAATATTTTTGCTCCTAGAGAATTCAGCATTAATGAGGAGTTGAAATCTTCAAATAGGGAGGTGTTACCAACAATATTTTCACCTGCTATCTTGCCCATTTCTATAGAAGCCATCCAATTACCATATACCATACCATTAACTTCTGCACAGTCGCCACAGGCATAGATACCAGGAATGCTTGTCTCCATTTTACTATTAACCACGATTCCTCTGTTAATTTCAACACCAGCAGCTTCTGCAAGCTTTAAATTACATCGGATTCCAACAGAACATAGAAGTATATCGCAGCTTATCTCTTTTCCGCTTTGAAGCTTTAATCCCCTTAGAGTAGAGTTCTCCATAACTATTTCTGTTATGCTATCTCCTAGTATTATATCAACACCGCTATCACTAGCTATATCCTCAAATATCCTGCTTCCCTCCACATCCAGTTGTTTGGGAAGTAGCCTTGGGAAAAATTCAATAACCTTAACATTTAAGCCTTTCTGTTTCATTTCCCAGGCGGCTTCTAGTCCTAATAAGCCACCTCCTAATACAACTGCAGTTTGTGCTTTGTCTAAGGCTTCCTTTACCTCTAAGGCGTCCTTTATATCCTTGATGGAGTAGATACCTTCAAAGCTTCTGTAATTATCTGAGGAAAGAATAGTATTTCCTGCTTTTATTGGGGGAATAAAATTATAGCTTCCCGTTGCTATTATCAGTTTAGAATAATCTAATTCTTCATTAGTATTAAGAATAATACTTTTTTTCTTTGGATCTATAGCTTTTACTTCTACTCCCAAGAGCTCATCTATGTTGTTTTCCTGATACCACTCTGGGGATTGTACATAAAACCTTTTTTCCTGCATATCTTTCACAATAAGAGATGAAAGCTGAGGTCTATAGTATGTCCTATACTCTTCTTTAGAAATTATTAATATAGGTGTTTCTTTATCGCTGTTTCTGATGGACTTTACGGCATTAAGTCCCGCAGCTCCATTACCTATAACAATAATTCTTTTACAATCTTCCATAAAAAAATCCTCCTAATATATAGCTTATATATAAATAATATTAAGAATATAATAAAAATGTACTGTTAATAATTTAATCATTAATATTACTCAATAACTATAGTTTATCATATAATTATTATACACATGCTATATTCAATGTAAAGATTATTTAGACAACACAGATGGAAAATTCAAGATTATTTTATGAACTAATAGTTAAATCTTAGTTTCATTAATAACTATTAATAAATGTATGTAGAAAATAATCGAAATATAAAAGAGAATATTTTAAAATAACTTAAAAAAGAATAAAAATTAGTGAAAAAAATGATGAAATATTCTTGATTTTTGTGACTTTATTTATTATAATAATAATAGGGTGTGGTAACGTATACACTTACAACTATGGTTCAATAAAATGGGTGAGAAAACAAAACAGCCAAGAATATAAATTCACGGCTGTTTTTGTTTTTTTAGTAATTATATATTATTTTGTTGAAACCAGAATATATATTTTGAGAGTGTTGAAAAAATAACATATATTATATTTTTTTATTGTTCTATTTTGTACACTATAAGGATAAATTCGACATCAAATAAATTCAAATAGTTTCCCAGTTAATAAGGATTCTTAGTTAGTATGAAATAATTAACAATAGAAGGGTGAAGATGTCACAATAGTAAGAATATTTTTAATAATTATAGGCGATAACTGACATACATTTTATACGTTAAATGTTAATATTATGCTTAGAGAAAGTTATGTTCGCTATATGAGAAAAAATGGAGGGTAACAAGATGAAGGTAATAAAAAGCTTAAATACTTCTGTTAGGTATGGCAGTAGAAAATCTGTATACTATTATAGAGTAGTAAGAGGTGTTATCCATGGTGTACAGGCTTACGGGATTGAAGTAGAAAGAGTTGACTATGAAGATGATGAGATAGTTTCTATAGAAAGGGATGCAATAGAAGTTATAAGTCCTCAGCCTCACAAGGTCTATGAATTGTTGAATCTATTATATTCAAATATTGTTTCACCGATACATTTAGTAGATGTAATAGGAGAGTTTGTTGATGATTATCTCCAGGATTTTGATAGAGGGTTTTGTGAGATAGCGACTAATTAATGTTTAGCTAATTATAAGGAATATATCATAGAACAGGGAATAAACATAATATTAACCTCCCATCTTTTAGAGGATGGGAGGTTAATATTTGTCCTTATTTTAACTATAGATTTTACAAGAATCTTTTATTATTATTTAATTAATAGTAAAGAGGTAAAGAAATGGAGAATAATATGATAATAGGTGTAGGTACTGATATTATAGAAATTAGTAGGGTAGAAAAGGCTGTTAAAAGAACTTCAGGATTACTGGAAAAGATTTTTACTCCAGAAGAAATAAAATCAGCTGGAAATGGAAGGCGCTCTGAGAGCTTAGCTGGCTATTTTGCTGCTAAGGAAGCAATGGGAAAGGCCTTAGGTACAGGGATTAGAGGCTTTAGTTTTAAGGATATAGAGGTATATAAGGATTCCTTAGGAAAACCATGTATTAAAGTAACTGGCCCTGCTGAAAATATCTGCGATTCTATGGGAGTTAGAAGTATTCATCTATCAATATCCCATAGCAGGGATAATGCCATGGCCTTTATTGTATTGGAGGGATAAAAAAATGAAGGTTGGAAGCAATGAAATCGTAAGAAATATTGATAAATACTGTATAGATATACTGGGTTATCCTGGATTATTACTAATGGAAAATGCGGCCTTAAAGGTACTGAGGCATATCTCACAAGAGGATGGAAGATACTATACTGTAATATGTGGAAGAGGAAATAATGGTGGAGATGGATTAGCTATAGCCAGGCATCTCAAGGCACTGGGCAAGAAGGTAGATGTATTTCAGATAGGAAACGGAAGGATGTCAGAGGATTGTAAGAAAAATTATGAGCTTCTTCTAAAGCTTGGAATTAAGGTGAAGTCTATTTCCAATATAGATGATTTATCAATGCTCAAGGATTCACTTATTGAGAGTGATACTGCTATAGATGCTATATTTGGAACAGGGATATCAAGAACTCTAGATGAGCTGTATATAAGCTGTATTGCAGTTGTTAATGAAAATAGCAAAAATATAATAGCTGTAGATGTTCCTTCTGGGATGGATAGCGATAATGGTAATATTATGGGAGATTGTATAAAGGCTAATAAGACAATCACCTTTACTTTATATAAGAAAGGCTTTCTGAATTATAAGGCGAAAAAATATACAGGGGAGGTACATATTGAGGAAATAGGAATACCCAAAGAGATTGTAGATATTTATCATGATAAGGAGTATATAATCTCACCTAGGGATATAAAAGCCATAATTCCTAACCGAGAAATAGCCGGTCACAAGGGTAGCTATGGCAGAGTGTTAATAATAGCTGGAAGCAGAGGCTTTACAGGAGCAGCCTATCTTTCAGGCAGGGCTTGTGTAATGAGCGGAGCTGGGCTCATAACAGTAGCTTGCCCTAGAGAAATTCAAGATGTCCTTTCATCAAAGCTGGCAGAGGCAATGACCTATGGCTTTAGCTCACCACAAGAATTAAAGGCTATGATAGAGGCTAATGAGGTTATAGCTATAGGACCTGGTCTTGGCAACAATGAAACAACTCTCGAGGTCCTGAAGCTTGTTATGAACAAAAAAGAAGGTACAGTAATAATCGATGCTGATGGAATAAATGTACTTGCAGAGAATAAATTTATTTTAAAAGGCTACTCCGGTTTGAGGGTGATTATGACACCTCATCCAGGAGAAATGGCTAGACTTTCAGGGCTTAGTACAGATTATATAAATGAAAATCGTATTAAGGTTGCTAAAAAATTTGCAAAGGATAATAATGTGGTATTATTATTAAAGGGCTACAACACGGTTATTACTGATGGTATCGAAGTATATGTTAATCCTACGGGAAGCAGCGCCATGGCCTCAGGAGGAATGGGAGATAGCCTCACTGGTATGATAGCTGCCTTTGCTGCCCAGGGGTTAGGGGATTTGAAGTGCGCTTGTCTTGGTGCCTATGCTCATGGCTATGCTGGTGATAGACTTTCAGAGGAAAGGTACTCTGTTAATGCAGAGAGTCTTATAGAAGAGCTTCCCTATGCTATAAAAGCACTTCAAGGGCTTTTATAGCATTGATGGTATAAATTCATACCTTAAAGAATATTAGTATATAGAAATATTTTTAGGGGTGAGTTTTACGAAGAGTAAATTAACTGTAGGGGCTATAATTCTTGTGCTGGCTATAGGCTCCCTCATATTTTATCTGTATAATAGAACAGATAAGGAGGAGGCGTCACAGGAGTTTTTAGATTATCTTAGATTTATAGATTGCTATAGCACAGATCTAGATTACAGGATTTACAATAACAAAGGTGTGTTTTCTGAGAAGGCTTCTCTTCTTTATCATAAGTCAAAGGGGTATAGGCTTACTTTAGAAAATAATAGAGTATATACCTATAAAGATAACAAGATTTTTGTATATGACCTGGATAATGGTAAGAGCTATGAGCTGAAAAGCACCTTCGATGAGTTTTATAAGTGGGCTTTTTTGAAGCCTTTCATTGAACTTATGTATACTAACGAATTTATGGAAAAATATTCCATAAATAAAGAAGGGAAAAATTACCTGTTTGTAGAATTATATATACCACAGGGTAATGAAAATCTTGATAAAGGTATATTGATGTTAAACACTGTGACTAGAGCGCCAGAAAAGCTTAGCATATATGATTATAAAGGTGAATTAAAGGCCGAAATTATTTATAGCAGCTTTCGATTTGAAAAAGATTTAGATGAAGCCTTATTTAATTACTAATTATATTGTATGAGGCTTGAAGTACAGGAGGAAAAAACAGATGGAAAAAATGAGATATGTTTGGGCTGAAATTGATCTCGATGCTCTAGCTCATAATATGAGAGAAATAAAGAAGGCTTCAAAAAGCGAAGAGGTAATGGCGGTGGTTAAGGCTGATGCTTATGGTCATGGTGCTATTGATGTAGCACCAGTACTTCTAGAAAATGGAGCTACAAGCCTTGCTGTTGCTGTAATCTCAGAAGCACTAGAGTTAAGAAGGGCAGGAATTGAGGCTCCAATAATGATCTTAGGACATACACCTCTAGAATATGCTGAAGAAATAGTTGCCTATGACATACAGCAGACTGTCTTTTCCTTCGATTATGCTCAGGAGCTTTCAAAAGAAGCACAGAGGCAGAATAAAAAGGTTAGGCTACATATTGCACTGGATACGGGAATGGGACGTATTGGTTTTTTGCCTACGGAGGAAAGTATTGAAGAGATTATAAATATCTCAAAGCTTACTAATGTGAGTATAATGGGCGTTTTTTCTCACTTCTCCAGTGCTGATGAAGAGAATAAAAGCTATACAAAAGAACAGCTTCAGAAGTTTTTAAGCTTCATTGAGGAGTTAAAGAAGAGAGGGATTAATCCTAAAATTCTTCACATAGCAAATAGTGCTGCCATAATAGATCTTCCAGATACTCATTTTCATGAGGTTAGACCAGGGATTATATTATATGGCTATTTACCATCTAAAGAGGTTAATAATAAGGTTTTAGATATAAAACCAGTGCTTACATTAAAAGCAAAAATAGTCCATATTAAAACTCTAGAAAAGGATATGTATGTTAGCTATGGAAGAATCTTTAAGACAGAAAGAAAAAGTATAATAGCTACACTTCCCTTAGGCTATGCTGATGGTTATACAAGATTATTAACAAATAAAGCTAAGGCTATTGTAGGGGGAAAGCTAGTGCCAGTAGTAGGACGGATATGTATGGATCAATGCATGCTGGATATTACCGATGTGCCTTCCTTAAAGGTAGGAGATGAGGTTATTCTTTTAGGAGAGGATAAAGGAGTTCACTTCAATGCAGAGGATATAGCAGACCTCTTAGGTACCATAAACTATGAGGTATTATGCATGCTGGGGAGCAGGGTTCCTAGAGTATATATCAAGGATGGGAAAGTGTTAAAAATTAGAAATTACATATAGGATAAAACCTTTGACACAATGACATATATTGCACTATAATTTTAGTGTACATATCGCTCTTTACTGCGTAAACATAGGAGGTAGGGTGGAATAATGTCATATTCAAAGGAATTGCAAGAATCCATTACCCGAGAGAAGAAAAAAAATAAAAAAAATAATCAATTAAATGAGCAGTCCTTAATAGAATATAGTGAGGATAAATTTAATGCTGAATATGTTATGCAGCTCAAACAGAGCTATGAGGAGATGGGTGAGCTTAATTTGCTTCTTAGCGAATGTAACTCCTCCCGTGATCTTCAGGAAATAATAGAATATGAAGCATGGCTTTCGGAGAGTGATATGTCAGATGACGACGATGTTAGTTAAAAGAGGAGACATATTTTATGCTGATCTGAGTCCTGTAATAGGGTCGGAGCAGGGAGGTATTAGGCCTGTAATAATTATTCAAAATGATATAGGTAATAAATATAGTCCAACAGTTATTGTGGCTGCTATTACCTCTCAAATAAATAAAGCTAAGCTTCCTACTCATGTGGAAATATCTTCAGAGGAGTATGGGCTTAATAAGGATTCAGTAGTATTATTAGAGCAGGTCAGAACACTAGATAAAAAACGTCTTAAGGAAAAGATAGGACATATGACGGATAGTGATATGGAAAAGGTAGATCGAGCACTGCGTATAAGTATAGGAATAAATTAAATCGCTTCGGCGATTTTTTTACTGCTTAGGATAAAATAGAGGGTAATAGCTTATCATAAATTTAAGGGGTCGATAACAAATGAAAAATACTATTAAAGAATATTTAATTATCACAATTGGGTTTATACTCATAGCTATCTCGGCAGAATATTTCTTTCTGCCAAATAATTTAACCACAGGGGGAGTTACAGGTATTTCCCTGGTAATAAATAATTATATACCAGCCTTAACTACAGGTATAAACATGATAATATTAAATTCCATTTTATTTGTTGTAGGCTTTGCTTTTCTAGGTAGAGCTTTTGGAGCAAAAACCTTATATGGAGCATTTGGTCTATCGGTGACTATGTGGCTTATAGAGGAGTTTCTAAATCCGGCAGCAATTACAACGGACTTAATGCTTACCACGGTAATTGGTTCAGCACTATTAGGTAGTGGATTAGCAATTATCTTTTCTCAAAATGCCTCTAGTGGAGGTACAGATATAATTGCAAAGATACTTAATAAATTCTTTGGCTTTAATCTTGGAACATCCATGCAGATAGTAGATTTATGCGTAGTTATTGCTGGTGCTTTAACCTTTGGTATAAATCGAGGTCTTTACTCTGTAGTAGCTGTAGTTCTTAATGGAATAGTAATTAATAGAGTGGTTTCAGGGCTTAATTCCTGTAAGGAAGTTATGATAATGAGCAGTAGGCTTTCAGATATTAAAAGGTACATAAATGAGGATATGGATAGAGGCTGCACCCTTCTTAGTGGTGAAGGGGGATATACGGGAAGAGAAACTAAGGTTATCTACTGTGTTCTTGAGAATAGAGAGCTTATAAGGCTCAAGAAGTTTATTAAGGAAATAGATCCTAAGGCTTTCCTTACCGTTCATGAGGCTCATGAGGTTATGGGAGAAGGCTTTAATAATATTAAGTAAATTTTCTTTTATGAATTCAATAAGTATATAGCTTTTTAGAATAGTAAAAACTATAATTTGATTAGAGGTCTTTGGGCCTCTATATTTGCATTGATAAAAGCAGAGAAGAGAGAATAGAGAAGAGAGAATAGAGAATAGAGAATAGAGAATAGAGAATAGAGGAAACTTGTATAATGAAAGTAGACACCCGGAAGAGATAAAAATATAATTAACTCAAGGGGTGTGAAAATATGGCAAGAAAGTACTCAAAGAAGTTTAAAATACAGGCATGTGAACTGGTGATAAAGGACGGTATCAAGCATGCTGTAGTTGCTGAGAAATTCGGGATTAATTTGGTAATGCTGTATAGGTGGATAGATGAATATCAGACATACGGAGACGAAGCGTTTGTGGGATCAGGACATCAAAAGCCTGCGGATGCAGAGCTGAATAAGCTGAAAAAGGAAAACGAACGACTTAGGATGGAAAATGAAATTCTAAAAAAAGCAGCGGCATACTTTGCGAAAAACCCAGAAAAAAATTAGAGTTTGCGAGGCGAGAGCTTAAAGGGTATGACACCAGCATGGTATGCCGATTGTTAGGAGTGTCAAGGAGCGCCTTCTATAGGTCAAGGAAACAGGTAGAGAGTGAAAAAATCAGAGAGGAAGAAGCCGTAATTAATTGTTTCAAAACAAACAATGGTAATTACGGTAGAATTCGCATACGCAAAGCTCTTGCTTTGCAGGATATACGGGTTAGTGAGAATAGGGTAGCCAGGATTCTGAAAATGAACGGGCTTGCAGCGAAAGCTGGCCGCAAAAGAAAAAATAGGAGGCCTAAGCCAACTGAAGAGCAGTACATAGAGGAAAACCTGTGTAAAGATAAGTTTTTGGTAACGCAGGCAAATGCCCTGTGGTGCTCTGATATTTGCGAGCTGAGATGCAGGAGCGGCAAAATCTATATGTGCGGAATAATTGATGTTGCTACTCGACGACTTGTTGGGTGGGATATAGCAGGTCACCAGAGACAGGACTTGGTTCAGGAGGCCTTCAGAATGGCTATTGGACGCAACCCTAAACTACCCAAAGGAGCGATCTACCACAGCGATAGAGG
This sequence comes from Alloiococcus sp. CFN-8, assembly GCF_049943125.1. Taxonomy (GTDB): domain Bacteria; phylum Bacillota; class Clostridia; order Clostridiales; family Clostridiaceae; genus JAEXZL01. The sequence goes on along the minus strand of NZ_CP188040.1, from coordinate 543,721 downwards.
CTGTCAGTATACAGCTATAAAGACAAAGGATCTTATTGAAAGAAGTGGCTTCCTTAAGAGTATGTCCCGTCCTGGTACTCCTAACGACAATCAGCCTATAGAGAGCTTCTGGAAGACACTACGAACTGAGCTTCCTGATATAGGGCAGCTCGGGAAAGATGATGCTACAAGACGGATAGTTGCGTATATAGAGCTATACTACAATTCATCTCGTCTTCATTCTGGTATCGGCTATAAGGTACCTAACGAATATTTTGAAGTTTTAACTCTTTCTAGTGTTTCTTTTTCTTGACATGTTTCGAGAAGAGAAAAAGATAAAAGAGGAAAGATAAGAGAAAGAGCAGAGGAAAATAGCGAAAGATGGGTAATAGACAAGGTACGTAAATGGTGGACAATTCTGAGTTGTGAGTTATGAGTTTAAGTTTTAAATTTTAATTATAAATTTTGAGGTTGATATATGAGGAGGTTAATATGAAGAATAGGGTTAAGGATATGGTTTTTATTACTCTAGGGATAGTGTTGTTGGCTGTGGCTTTGGAGTATTTTTTTATACCTAATAATATTGCAGCAGGTGGGGTATCGGGGTTAGCTATCGTAATTAATAGTTATTTTCCTTTCCTTGAAGTAAGCGTTTTGGTATTTTTGATGAATTTGGTGCTTTTTGTTGTGGGATTTATTTTTATAGGGGGAGGCTTTGGAGGGAAGAGTATTTATGCCTCTTTAGGACTGTCTTTTTTAATGTGGCTTATAGAGTATTTTTTAGCTCCGAAGGCTATTACGGAGGATCTACTTCTGGCAGTGATATTTGGTACTTTGATAGGAGCCTTAGGTATGGCTTTGGTATTCAATGCTAATGCTTCTACTGGGGGAACGGATATAGTTGCTAAGATTTTAAATAAATACTTTGATATAGATATTGGGAAATCTCTTTTAATGGTAGATTTTATTATTACTATAATGGGAGCGGTTACCTTTGGTATTGACGTAGGTCTTTATGCTCTTCTTGCTGTTATAGCAAATGGTTTAGTTATTGACAGGATAATAGATGGGTTTAATTCAGTTAAGGAAATAATAATAATCAGTGAGAAATGGGAAGAAATATCAAATTACATAATTGGAAATCTTGACAGGGGATGCACTATCTTTGAAGGAAAGGGTGGCTACACCAAAAAGGACACTAAACTCATATACACTGTTCTGGGAAGAGCTGAATTTATAAAAGTCAAGGGATGGATAAGGGAAATAGATCCTAAGGCTTTTATAACAGTTAATGAAGCTTATGAGGTTTTAGGAGAAGGATTCAAATCTTTGAGCTGATTGTTAATATTTGATTAATTTTGTTTAAAATATGTATTAATAAAGTGTTAAAAATAAGATTAAAATCTAATATTTAACAATTAATTTAATGTTTTTACTTGTATTTACACAGATTTTTAATACTTAAGTCTTAATTTTAATTTTTTTTTGACAAGTTAGAAATTTTACAGAGCTAATTATTATGTTATAATATCTTTGTGTTTAAAATCATGTGAATTTAAGTAAGGGGTTGTCAGGATGATTGAATTCAAGAATGTGAGTAAGATATATAACAATAACGTCCACGCTCTTAAGAATGTAAATGTTAAAATTGAGCGAGGAGAGTTTGTTTTTTTGGTAGGACCTAGTGGGGCAGGTAAATCTACCTTTATCAAAATGCTTTTAAAAGAGGTGGATCCAACTACTGGATCTATAATGAATAATGGTACGGATCTTTCAACTTTGAAAAGAAGCCAAATTCCATACTACAGAAGAAAGGTAGGAATGGTTTTTCAGGACTTTAGATTAATACCTAATCTAAGTGTTTATGAAAATGTTGCATTTGCCATGAGGGTTGTAGGAGCGTCTGCCAGGGAAATAAGAAAAAGAGTACCTACGGTACTATCTTTAGTTGGATTATCAGATAAATATAAGGTATTCCCTCATGAGTTATCCGGTGGAGAGCAGCAGAGAATTTCATTAGCTAGAGCTATAGTTAATAATCCAAGCCTCCTTATTGCCGATGAACCTACAGGTAACCTAGATCCTGAGACAGCAAAGGAAATAATGGCTCTTTTAGATGATATCAATAAAGCTGGTACAACTATCCTTATGGCTACACATGCTAAGGATATTGTTGATATGATGAAAAAGAGAGTATTAGCTGTAGAAAAGGGAGTTATTGTTAGGGACGAAAAAAGGGGGAAATACGAATATGAGGTTTAGCAGCATTAAGTATTTTATGTCTGATGCTTTTAAAAGTATATGGAGAAACAGAACCATAAGCCTTGCTTCAGTAGCTACTGTCGCAGCAACTCTGTTTATCTTTGGGGTGTTTTTGTTAGTAGGACTTAATATAAATGAAGCAGTAGCAGATGTAGAGGATAAGATAGAAGTAAGAGTTTATCTTGATTTAGAGGCTACAGAGGAACAGGTTGATTCTATAGAGACTCAGCTTAATTCTGAAACTGGTGTAGCTGAAATAGAATTTGAAACTAAGGAACAGGCTCTAGAGAATTTTAGGAAAGAGCTTAAGGGTAAGGAAGATCTATTAGATGGTTATGATGAAGAAAATAATCCAATGCAGGCTTCCTTTATAGTAAAATTGGCAGAGCCTAAATACGCTCAGGATATTGAAAAAAAGTATAATAACGTTGAAGGTGTAGATGAGGTTGGTAATGATCAGGAGATCATTGATAAGATTGCAGGACTTGCAAAGACCGTTAGATGGGTTGGTATTGCAATATTTATCATTCTTATAGCCGTATCACTATTCCTTATAGGTAATACTATAAAGATTACTGTGTTCTCCAGAAGAAGAGAAGTTGGAATAATGAAGTTTGTAGGAGCTACTGACTGGTTTATTAGATGGCCTTTTGTAATAGAAGGTATTGTCATAGGAATAATTGGTGCTTTAGTTTCTACAGTGATTCTATACTTCGCTTACAGATATTTATATACTAGTATAACTACTGGTATGTTTATTACAACTCTTGTAGAACCAGTATATGTTCTATCAACTATTACATGGGAATTCCTTCTGGCAGGTATTTTTATCGGTGCTGTAGGAAGTATTCTTTCATTAAGAAAGTTCTTAGTAGTATAATACTTATAAAGCATCATTTAAGGATTAAATTCTTAAATGATGTTTTTTTGTTATGTATATTTTTAATTAGTTAAGAAAATATTACATAGCTTTTTAGTTTCTTGACATGGGGTTCTCATTGGACTATGCTAGGATTATTAGCAGAATAAGTCAAAAGCAAAGTTTTAGTATTGTATTTTCCCTTCATTTTGCATATGATATTTTATATGATGTTGAAGGTAGACTTCATTATGATATATGATAGCTGCTGAGCTTTGGTGATGCTGCTTAACTAGATTTGATTACGTAAAAGGAGTGGTATTATGAATGGGTATGAACCGTTAGGCAGTCCTCAGAAAAAGGGCGGCAGAGGAAAATGGATTGCAATATTTTTTGTATTGTTAATGGTTACTGCAGGAGGAGCTTTTTATCTGGGTAATGTTTTTGCCTATTCCACAGGCTTTGGCGGCTTAGTTGATGGTGAGGTACTTGATAAGTACAAGGATGTAGATGCTTATGAGAAGCTCTTTGATATAAGAGGAGCTCTTTATCAGTATTATGACGGGGAAATAGATGATAAGGCAATGTTAGAGGGAGCCATAAAAGGGATGACTGAAGCTCTGGGAGACCCTTATACGGTATTTATGAATAAAGAAGAATATGATGCTTTTAACCAGCAGAGTGAAGGTGAGTATATAGGCCTTGGAATTCAGGTTGGAGTTAGGGATAATAAAATTGTTGTTATAGCCCCCTTTGATGGATCTCCTGCCGCGAAAGCTGGTATCATTCCTGGTGATGTAATACTTGCAGTGAATGGTACAGAGGTATCTGGAGAGGATATAGACCTTGCGGTATCTATGATGAAGGGGAATGATAAGGTCCCTGTTAATCTAAGTCTCTTTAGAGAGAGCAAGGGTTCTTTTGATGTTTCAGTAACTAGAGATACTATTTTAATGGTTACTGTGGATAGTGAAATGCTGGAAAACAATATAGGTTATATATCCGTGAGCAGCTTTGATGAACATACTGATGATGATTTCACTAAGGCTTTAGTAGAATTAAAAAATCAAGGGATGAAGGGGTTAATTCTTGATTTGAGAGATAATCCCGGTGGATTGCTTACTACTAGCGTATCAGTAGTTTCTAATTTTATTGAAAAGGGAAAGGTAGTAGTATCTACTATAGATAAATATGATAAAAAAGAGGTGCTTAATTCTGAAGGGGGAGAGGCTATAGGACTTCCACTGGTGGTTCTGGTGAATGAATATAGTGCTAGCGCTTCGGAAATTGTTTCAGGAGCTATAAGGGACTATGAGGCAGGTACTCTAATAGGTACCAATACCTTTGGTAAGGGAATAGTTCAATCTGTGCTGACAGGTTTAGGAGATGGCACTGCTTTAAAGGTGACCATATCAAAATATTATACACCTCTTGGAGAAAATATTCATGGCACTGGTATAGCACCAGATATAGAGGTAGCTTATCCCGATGAACTCAGAGAGCAGCTTTATGACCGTGCCAAGGATCCTCAGTTTACTAAGGCTCTGGAGGTAATTAAAGAAAAACTTCAATAGGAGGAGCCTAATTAATGAATGTGACAATATATACTCTACGATCCGTTGCTTATGCCATTACTGAACCTTCTTTAGTTATTGTTTTAATAATTTTAGGTGTTTTATTTTATAGACAAAATAGAAAGACAGCAATAATGCAGAAGATGATTATTGGAGAGAGTATTAATTCTCCATTAGAGCTTACAATTTCTCAAATTGTAATAGGTTTATTTGCAGGAACTTTGGCAAGTCTTCTATTGTCTTATATAGGTGTAATGTTTCCTGAAAACTCAGGAATAGAATTTCTTTTTATAGTTTCAATATTGTTGATGTTATTTAAACCTAGATTTTTCTGTTTTTCCTATTCTGCCTCTATATTAGGTTTTATATATTTAGTGCTGAGGTTAATTACCGATAGAGTGGGAACAGAAAATGCTTTTACTATAGATTTAGTGTTTCTTTTTTCCATGGTTGGAGTGCTGCATTTTATTGAAGGGCTACTTGTTATCATTGATGGGCATAAGGGAGCTATACCGATATTTACTACAAGAGATAATAAAATAATCGGAGGCTTTGCCTTAAAAAGATACTGGGCTCTTCCAGTGGCATTGTTTATTATTTATGCGCAAACACCAGGAAGCACTCTAGGAACCATATCGGTTTCAACCCCTGAATGGTGGCCGTTGTTTAAATCAAGCAATACTATAGATATTTTAAAGACTGCTGTACTATCAATGATTCCTTTTTATGGTGTATTGGGCTATTCTGGAGTTACTTTTACCAACGATAAAGGGACTAAAGCCTTTCAGTCAGGCTTAGGTATACTATTCTATGGAATATTACTCACCTTTATAGCACAATTAGCTGGACTTGGTATTTTAGGAGAGATAACAGCTATAGTCTTTTGCGCAGGCGGACATGAATTAATGCTTTATCTTCAGAGAAGGCTTGAAATAAAAAGGGCTCCTAAATATGTTAGTGATGAAGAAGGGCTTATGATTCTTGAGGTTGCTCCAGAATCTCCAGCTTTTAAAGCTGGTCTTAAAAGCGGAGATAAAATTATTGAGGTTAATGGTAATTATGTTAGCAATGAGGCTACTATTTACTCAGAACTGAAGGAAAGCTTAAATAAAGTAGCTATTAGAATAAAGGACTATAAGGGAGAGCTAAAGGATATTAATCTATCTCGAAAAGGGGTGGAAAGGTTGGGATTAGTTTTAGTTCCTAGGGTAGTTCCTGCGGAGAATAAGATTATAAAGATGAATGGCGATAGCTTTAAGGATATGTTGGATAAGTTGAAGAAGAAGTGAGAGAAGAGAATAGAGAATAGAGAATAGAGAATAGAGAAGAGAGAAGAGAGAAAAGATAGGTAAGAAGTAAGAAGTAAGAAGTAAGAGCTAAGAGATAAGAGCAAGAGCAAGAGCAAGAGCAAGAGATAAGAGATTAGGTAAGAGGTAAGAACTAAAAGATAAGAGCAAAGAAGTAAAAGATAAGAAGCAAAGAGCAAAAGATAAGAGATAGAAGATTAGAAGAGTGCTAGTAGATTTGGCGCTCTTTTTTTTGTGGGGGGATGGTGGAGGGGAGGGGAATTGAGTAAAATTGAATGGAATTGTGTGAAATTTATTTCTTTTTTTAAGCTAATATATTGTAATATTATTTCAAAAAGGTTATATTATTTATAGAAGTAAATTATCTGTGGGATACTAACCTTGGGGAGGTATATAAAATGAAAATAGATTTGAGTAAGTTAGTTACAGAAAAGAGAAATCCTAATACAGTTAATATCGATAAGGTTTCTACCCTTGAAATGGTGACAATGATTAATAATGAAGATAAGCTTGTGGCATTAGCTGTGGAAAAGGAGCTTGAAACAATAGCTAAGGCTGTGGATGTGATTGCTGAGGCTTTTGAAAAGGGCGGAAGACTTATATACAGCGGTGCTGGAACTTCTGGACGTCTTGGTATTTTGGATGCTTCTGAGTGTCCTCCTACTTATGGGGTTTCTGCGGAGCTTGTTCAGGGTATTATTGCTGGAGGAAAAGAGGCTATATTTAAGGCTAAGGAAGGAGCAGAGGACTCCAAGGAGCTTTGTGTAGAGGATCTTAAGGCAATTGATTTTTCTGAGAAGGATGTGCTTGTAGGATTAGCGGCTAGCGGAAGAACTCCTTATGTTATTGGAGGACTTGAATATGCTAAGGAAATAGGAGCTGCAACTGTTGCTGTGACTTGTAATCCTGATTCTGAGCTATCTCATATTGCAGATTTATCTATAGCACCTGTAGTTGGACCAGAGGTTGTTACTGGTTCTACAAGAATGAAGGCAGGAACTGCACAGAAGCTGGTATTAAACATGTTATCCACTGGGGCTATGATAAAAACTGGTAAGGTATTTGGAAATCTGATGGTAGACGTAAGAGCTACTAATAAGAAGCTAGTTGAAAGAGCTAAGGGCATAGTTATAGAAGCTACTGGTGCTTCTAGAGAAGCCGCAGAAAAGGTATTAGAGGAAACAGCATACAATGTTAAGCTATCTATTCTTATGCTTCTAGCTGAGGTGTCTAAAGAAGAAGGTGAAAAGCTTCTAAAGGATGCTAATGGACATATTTCTAAAGCGTTAAAGGCTGCAGGAAAATAAAATTTTATAAAAATTAATATTTGATTTTGTTGATGATTATATAAGGACTATTAAGAGTATTAACCTCCTAATGGTCCTTTTTTGCCTTGATTTTTTATGTTATTTTGGGAATAATATATTAATAGTTAATTGGAAAATATTTTCCTTGATTATTATTCCTGCTAGTATTAGAATGAGTATATGCGAACATGTGTTTTTTATTTTGAGAAAAGTATGTTATGGGGGTGGAAATATGGATTTTAAGATAAAGTCTTCCTTCAAGGCGACAGGTGACCAGCCTCAAGCTATAGATGCCTTAGTAAACTCCATAGAGGAGGGGAATAAATTTCAGACTCTTTTGGGTGTTACAGGCTCCGGTAAGACCTTTACCATGGCCAATATAATTGAAAGGCTTCAAAGGCCGGCTTTAGTTTTAGCTCATAATAAAACCCTGGCAGCACAGCTCTGCTCAGAGTTTAAAGAGTTTTTTCCTGATAATATTGTAGAATACTTTGTATCCTACTATGATTATTATCAGCCAGAGGCCTATGTGCCTCAGACTGATACCTTTATAGAAAAGGATTCATCTATAAATGATGAGATAGATAAGCTAAGGCACTCTGCAACCTCTGCTCTTCTTGAGAGGAGAGATGTTATAATTGTAGCTTCAGTGTCCTGCATCTATGGATTAGGTAATCCAGAGGAATATGCTAAGCTTACCTTATCCTTAAGGCAGGGAATGTCAAAGGATAGGGATGAAGTTATAAGAAAGCTAGTAGAAATTCAATATGAAAGAAATGATATAGATTTTGCTAGAGGAACCTTTAGAGTAAGGGGAGATTCTCTGGATATAATTCCTGCCTCCCATTCCAATAAAGGATTGAGGGTAGAATTCTTCGGTGATGAGATTGATAGGATCAGAGAGTTTGATGTGCTTACAGGAAATATAATTGGTGAGAGACAGCACATTGCTATAACACCAGCATCTCACTTTGCTACCTCAAGGGAAAGGCTGGAGGTGGCTATAAGAGTCATAGAAGAAGAGCTGGAGGTAAGGCTACGAGAGCTTATAGATGAGGGAAAAGCCCTGGAAGCTCAAAGACTAAGGCAGAGGACCAATTATGATATTGAAATGATAAGAGAGATGGGCTACTGCAGCGGGATAGAGAATTATTCCCGTATACTAGATGGTAGAGCACCAGGAACTCCTCCTCAGACTCTCATTGACTACTTCCCTAAGGATTTTTTGATGTTCATTGATGAAAGTCATGTAACCCTTCCTCAGGTAAGGGCCATGTATGCAGGAGATAGATCTAGAAAGAATACTTTGGTAGAGTATGGCTTTAGATTACCCTCTGCCTATGATAACAGACCACTTCAGTTCCAGGAGTTTGAGAAAAAGCTTAATCAGGTGGTCTTTGTTAGTGCCACACCTGCTGCCTATGAGCTAGAGCATTCTACAGAGATAGCAGAGCAGATTATAAGACCTACTGGGCTTATAGATCCTGAAATAGTGATTCGTCCAATAAAGGGACAGATTGATGATCTGTATGGTGAAATAAAGAAGACCACAGAAAAGGGGTTTAGAACCCTGGTGACAACACTGACAAAAAGGATGGCTGAGGACCTGACTAAATACTTAAAGGATTTAGGGATAAAAACTACTTATATGCATTCTGATATAGATACCATAGAAAGAATGAAGATTATAAGGGATTTAAGAGTAGGTACCTTCGATGTTCTTGTGGGTATAAACCTTTTAAGAGAAGGCTTAGACATACCAGAGGTAGCTCTTGTTGCAATATTAGATGCCGATAAGGAAGGGTTTCTTAGATCAGAAACCTCTCTAATTCAGACTATTGGTAGAGCAGCGAGAAATTCAGAGAGCAAGGTAATCATGTATGCAGATAACATTACTAGGTCCATGAATAAATCTATTGAAGAAACCAATCGAAGAAGAAGCATACAGATGGAATATAATGAGAAGCATGGAATCACTCCAAAGACTATAATTAAGGATATTAGAGAGATAATTGAAGCGACTAAAACTGCAGAGGATTTGGGAGAATATAAGGGTAAGAGTAAGCTTCAATCCTTTGAAGAGGCGCTTTTGGAAGAGAAGGGTGCTCTCGATGAGATTATAGCCAAGTATCAGGCGGAAATGATGGAGGCTTCTAATAATCTTCAGTTTGAGAGAGCTGCATATCTTAGAGATAAGATAAAGGAGCTAAGGAAAAAGAAAAAGGACAAATAATACAAGTTAATAGTGAAGCTATAAATAAGAGAAATAGAAGAGATTCTTTTCTCTTCACTATTTTGATGGAGGAACTGGTTTAATATGAGAAATAATATTGTGATAAAGGGAGCTAAGGTACATAACTTAAAAAATGTTACAGTAGAAATACCTAGAGACAAGTTGGTGGTTTTTACCGGACTTTCAGGCTCCGGTAAATCCTCCCTGGCTTTTGATACCTTATATGCAGAAGGGCAGAGAAGGTATGTAGAATCTCTTTCTGCCTATGCTAGGCAGTTTTTAGGACAGATGAATAAGCCCGATGTAGAAAGTATAGAAGGGCTTTCTCCTGCCATATCCATAGATCAAAAAACCACCAGCAGGAACCCTAGATCTACTGTTGGTACCGTGACAGAAATATATGATTATCTGAGACTTTTATATTCAAAGGTAGGGGTGCCTCATTGCCCTAATTGCGGCAAGGAAATAACTCAACAGTCCGTAGATCAGATAGTGGATAAGGTGATGGAGCTTCCAGAACGAACTAAAATTCAGATCCTAGCACCTATAATAAGAGGGAGAAAGGGTACTCATGAAAAGGTACTGGAAAGCATAAAGAAAAATGGTTATGTGAGAGCAAGAGTTGACGGGGAGCTTTATGATCTTACTGAGGATGAAATAACCTTAGAGAAAAATATAAAGCATACTATAGAAGCTGTTATTGATAGGCTGATAGTAAGAGAAGACATTGGGAGAAGGCTTTCTGACTCTGTGGAGATGGCATTGAAGCTGGCAGATGGTCTGGTTATTATAAATATCATCGATGGAGAGGATATGCTTTTTTCTGAGAGATTTGCCTGTGCTGACTGCGGTATCAGCATAGATGAGCTGGCACCGAGATTATTTTCCTTCAACTCACCCTTTGGAAAATGTGATCGATGCGATGGTTTAGGAACTCTTCTGGAGATCGATGAGGACTTAGTTATTCCAGACAAGAATAGGAGCATTATGCAGGGAGCCATTGCCACCTGGGGAGAAGGAAGACTAAAAGAGGACTCCTGGACTTACAGTATATTAACTGCATTAAGCAAAAAATATAAGTTTGATCTTAATACACCAATAAAAGACCTGCCTAAAAAGATAGTGGATATACTATTGTATGGAACCAAAGGTGAAAAGCTCAAGGTAACCTATCAAAGAGATTACACCTCTGGACAGTTTAACCATAACTTTGAAGGGGAAATTAATTCCTTAAAGAGAAGATACATGGAGACTAATTCCGATGTAATCAAGGCTGATATTGAACAATATATGAGTGATAATCCTTGTCCAAAATGTAAGGGTGCAAGACTTAAGCCTGAGGCTCTAGGTGTAACCGTTGGAGATAAAAACATACATGAGTTCACAGATCTATCTATAAGAGATGAGTTGGAGTATATAGATAATCTTGAGTTTTCTGAGAAGAATAAGATTATTAGCGGTCAGATTATAAAGGAAATAAAGAGCAGGCTTAAATTCTTGATAGATGTGGGTCTAGATTACTTGGATTTATCAAGAAATTCCGGAACCCTATCAGGTGGGGAGTCTCAGAGAATAAGACTGGCTACACAGATAGGCTCCAGCCTTATGGGGGTTTTATATATATTGGATGAACCCAGCATAGGCCTTCATCAAAGGGATAATGATAGATTAATTGCCACCCTGAAGCATCTTAGGGATTTAGGAAACACACTGGTTGTGGTAGAGCATGACGAGGATACCATAAAGGAAGCAGATTATATTGTAGATATAGGACCTGGTGCTGGTGAGCATGGTGGAAACATAATTGCTGCAGGAACCTTAGATGAAATAAAAGAGGTTAAGGAATCAATAACCGCTCAATATTTAACGGGAGAAAAGGCTATTGAGGTACCTAAGGAGAGAAGAAAGGGTAATGGTAATAAGATTATTGTAAAAGGAGCAAAGGAAAATAATCTTAAGAATGTCAATGCTGAAATTCCTCTGGGAACACTGACCTTAATCACTGGTGTTTCTGGTTCTGGTAAGAGCACATTGATCAACGAGGTGCTTTATAAAGGCTTAAATAAGCTGGTAAATAGGGCAAGGGTACTTCCAGGAGAGCATAAGGAAATAATAGGAGCAGAGAATATCGATAAGATTATTGATATAGATCAGAGCCCTATAGGAAGGACACCAAGGTCTAATCCTGCTACCTACACAGGAACCTTCGATATAATAAGAGAGCTCTTTTCCAATACCTCCGAAGCTAAGATGAGGGGCTATAAGCCAGGAAGGTTTAGCTTTAATGTAAAGGGTGGCCGTTGCGAGGCCTGCAGTGGTGATGGCATAATCAAGATAGAGATGCAGTTCTTATCCGATGTATATGTGCCCTGTGAGGTTTGTAAAGGAAAGAGGTATAACAGAGAAACCCTTGAAGTGAAATATAAGGGTAAAAATATAGATGATGTGCTTAACATGACTGTAGAGGAAGCTCTGGACTTTTTTGAAAGCCTACCTAGAATAAAGAATAAGCTACAGACCTTATATGATGTAGGGCTAGGCTATATAAGATTAGGTCAGCCTTCTACACAGCTTTCAGGAGGAGAAGCCCAGAGGATAAAGCTTGCTTATGAGTTATCTAAGAGAAGCACAGGAAAAACCTTATATATTTTAGATGAACCAAGCACTGGCCTTCATATAGATGATGTAAAGAGGCTTATAGAGATACTTCAGCGTCTTGTGGATGCAGGAAACACCGTGGTGGTAATAGAACATAATCTGGATATTATAAAATCTGCAGATTATATCATCGACTTAGGACCTGAAGGAGGGGATAAAGGAGGAACAATCATTGCTAAGGGAACTCCAGAACAGATTGCAGCCTCTAAGGTCTCCTATACTGGTGAATATTTAAAAAGAGTATTATAGCTTTAAGATATATATTAAAGAGGCACAGTAAATGTGTCTCTTTTAAGCTATTATTCTAGTGCTACTGTCGCTTATCCTGCTCCATGAAAACATTAGATTTGAGTAAAAATACACTTATGAGAAATAATAGTGTATAATCATTATAGGCTGCTATATAATTATTAAGACTAGACATTTTAGCAGGCGAATTTGAACTTATATAATTATTAACGGAGTGATGATATGTTAATGAGATTACTTTCCTTTGCTTTTACAATAGTTTTTATTATCATTATTTATTTTATTATCATCTATGCATTAAGAATCATGTCTAGAGATGTAAAGCTGGGAAGCAGCAGGAAAAAGAGTGAAATGACGGATTTTGACCTGGGTCTTGAGGTAGTGAATCCTGGTGATAATAGCCTTTTAAAGAAGGGGTCTATGGTTCCTATAAGAGGAATTATTTCCTTGGGGAGAAAAGAAGATAATACTATCGTGCTTCAGGATAAATTTATTTCAGGTCACCATGCAAAGATTTTTATTAAGAATAGGGAATATATATTGGAAGACCTAGACAGCACCAACGGTACTTTCTTAAATGGAAAAAGAATTTACGGTAGAGTTAAGCTGGAGGAAGAGGATGAAATAACTCTTGGTAGCTTGATCTTAAAGGTAATTGGATAAGGAGTTGTATTATGAGAAGCTCAAAAGACGAAAGACGTATGCTGTTTTTGACTTATTTATTAGGTATTGCTCTATTTTTGAACTTATCAATACTACAGAGTCCCATAGATGTGGGAGCTTTAATTATGGCGGGAGTTATGTGTATAATTATAGCATATTCCCACTTTATTATTAGAAGGTTTTATCCCGATGGGGATAAATATATATTGATATTTGCTAGTATTTTATCTATTATCGGAATAGCAATGCTATATAGAATAGATATGATGATGTCTATTAAACAGGTGGTTTGGTTTGTTTTAGGAATGGCTGGTTATATTCTTATTGTAGTAGTACTGCCTGATTTGAAGAGATTCTTTAAATATAAGTATATTTATTTAGGTGCTACCTTAATTTTTATGGGGATGGCTTCCCTTATTGGTAGAGAAATTTATGGAGCAAAAAACTGGGTATTTATAGCAGGCTTTGGCTTCCAACCCTCGGAGCTTGGCAAGATATTTTTAATATTATACCTAGCTTCTGCCTTAAGAAACTACAAGGATTTTAAACAGCTTATTGAACCAGCGGCCATTGTTATGGTTTCTCTGGGCTTTATGGTGCTCCAGAGAGATTTGGGTTCAGCTCTTATAATATTTGGTATTTCAATAACTATGCTATATATTGCTACCTCTAAGTTTAAATATATAGCTGTTTGTCTTGGATTATTTTCTGTAGGGGCAGGAATAAGCTATAAGCTCTTCTATCATATTCAACGAAGAGTGATGATATGGAGAGATCCTTGGAAGTATTCAAATAATGAAAGCTATCAAATTGTTCAGGGGCTCATTGCTGTTGCTTCTGGAGGACTTTTCGGATTAGGCCTAGGCCAGGGGTATCCACAGTATGTACCGGTTAATTATAGTGACTATATTTTTGCAGTTATTATAGAAGAGCTGGGTGTAATTTTTGCCATTGGAGTTGTAATTGTATATTTCCTTCTCTGTTATAGAAGTATGAGGGCTGCCTTAAAAGCAGAGGACGGTTTTTCTCAGCTTTCAGCCGTAGGCTTCAGTGCCATGATAGCTTCTCAGGTACTGGTTATTATAGGTGGAGTATTTAACATTATTCCTCTTACAGGAATTACACTTCCTCTTGTGAGCTATGGTGGTAGTTCCATGCTTACTATCTTCTTCGCTTTAGGAATTCTCCAAAAAATCTCTGAGGAGGGGTAAGATGAATACAGATATACAGAAGAATATCAGAAGAGTTTTAGTTGTTTTTTTATTTTTATTTATTGCTTTAATTTCTTATATAGGCTACTTTCAACTGTTCAGGGCTGAAAGTATAGCAAGCAGCAATGAAAATGTAAGGCTCTGGGCCAAGAGAAATGAGGTAACCAGAGGCGTTATATATGATAGAGATAATGAAGTTTTAGCTGAAACGGTGGAAAAGAGTGAACTAAGCCAAAAGAGAAGCTATCCTCAAGGAGAGGTCTTTGCCCATGTGGTAGGATATTATGATGAAACCTATAGCCTTGCAGGCCTTGAGAACACCTTTGATGAGGAGCTCATAAGCTATAGTGTGGTAGAAAGCAGTATAAGCTCTCTTTTGGATTTTTTTAATCTGAAGGAGGCATTTAACACAAGGACAGAAGAGGAGATAAAGGTAGGAAATAGCATCATAACAACCTTAGATACAGATATACAGAGGGCTGCTTATCAGGCTCTTGGTACTAATAAAGGTGCGGTGGTAGTGCTTAATCCTAAGACTGGTGAGATTCTAGCTAGCGTTTCTAAGCCTTCTTATGATCCTAATAATCTTGCAGAAATATGGGAATCCATAAATACAGATACGGTGAATACTCCAATGTTTAACAGGGCTACTAGAGGCTTATATCCACCAGGCTCAACCTTTAAGGTAGTTACTTTAGCTAGCGCCTTAGAAAATATCAGCGGAGTAACCACTGAAGTATTTAATGACACTGGAAAGATAGTTTTTTCTGATAAAAAGACTACCTTGAGCAACTATAATAATAATGTATATGGACAGTTATCCTTAAAGAAGGCTCTTTCTGTTTCCTCAAATGTGGTTTTTGGAGAATTATCCATGGAGCTTGGAAATACTAAATTAAAAGCCACTGCAGAGAAATTTGGTTTCAATCAAAGCTTCACTGGGTCGGGGATACCAATTGAAAGTAGCAGATTTCCTGAATATAATTCTTCACAGGAAGGACTCATAGCTCAGTCTGGGATAGGTCAGGCTGGAATATTATCTACTCCCATGGAAATGGCCATGGTGGCAGCTGCTGTTGCAAATGACGGTGAGATAATGAAGCCCACTATAATTAAAGAAATTAAAACTAGCAGTGGTAAGACTGTTAGAGGTTTAAGTACAGAGGTTTTATATGAGGCTATTTCTTCAGAGAATGCTGCGATAATTAAGGATTATATGATAGGGGTGGTACAGGATAGAATCGGTTCCTCCTGGTCCAACGTGTTCAATGGCTTAAATGCAGCAGGGAAGACAGGAACTGCTGACTATGAGGTGAACGGAGAGGCTCAGGTGCCTCATTCTTGGTTCATAGGTTTTGCTCCTGCAGATAATCCTCAGGTGGCAATTGCTGTAATTGTGGAGAATGGTGGAACAGGAAGTACCCTGGCTGCTCAGGTATCTGGTAAGGTTCTAAAAGCAGCATTAGGACAATAATTAATTTAAAACATCCATAAATCAAAAGAGAAACCGGAGGGGATTTTTATATTTGACTTTGAGTATCAGTTAAAGATATTGCCGGAAAAGCCGGGAGTTTATATAATGAAGAACTCTCTAGGTGAGGTTATATATGTAGGTAAGGCTAAGATATTAAAGAATAGAGTAAGACAGTACTTCCAGAGCTCTAAGAGTCATTCGGAAAAGGTTAGAGCCATGGTTAAGAATATAGCAGAATTCGAGTATATCGTTACAGATAATGAGATGGAGGCTTTAATCCTTGAGGGAAATCTTATTAAAAAATATTCGCCAAGATATAATATATTGTTAAAGGATGATAAGTTTTATCCCTTTATAAAAATAACAACTAATGAAGATTTTCCTAGAGTTTTTGTCACTAGAAATTTTGCAAAGGATGGAAATAAATATTTTGGACCGTACACTAATGGAACTGCTGTTTATGAAACCATTAATCTCATAAATAAAGTATTTCCTCTAAGAACCTGTAAGAGGGTTATAATAGAAGGAGGGGAGCCAACGAGGCCCTGTTTATATTATCATCTTAATCAGTGTAAGGCGCCCTGTGCCAATTACATATCCAAGGCTGAATATGATGAAATGATAAAAAGCATAATGGATCTGTTAAATGGTAAGAATACGGCTCTTGTAAAGGAGCTGAAGGAAAAGATGGAGGAGGCTGCTAGTGAGCTAGAGTTTGAGAAGGCTGCCTCTTATAGAGATAAGCTTGCTGCTGTGGAGGCCATAGCAGAGAAGCAGAAAATATTTACCTCTCGTTCAGAGGATGAGGATTATATAGAACTATTTAGTGATGAGATTGATACCTGTGTACAGATATTCTTCGTGAGAGATGGCAAGGTGAATGGTAGGGAACATTTTATCTTCCAGAATACTGCTCAGGATGATAAAGGAGAAATAATTCAGGATTTCTTAACCAGCTTTTATGGTGGAACTGCTTTAATTCCAAAATATATTTATCTTCCAGAGGTATCAGATTTAGAGCTCATGGAAAATTATCTTTCTACTAAAAAAGGAAGTCGCTGCTTCATCAGAATCCCTCAAAAAGGGGATAAGAAGGACCTTTTACAGATGGTAAAAAATAATGCTCAGATAACCTTAGAGCAGTTTAAGAGTAAGTTGATTCAGGAAAAGGAAATTAACAAGGTTGCTCTCACGGAGCTTGCCTCTGTTCTTCAGCTAGAGGAGCTTCCTGTGAGAATAGAAGCCTTTGATATATCAAATATTCAAGGAATGGATTCCGTTGGAACCATGGTGGTTTTTGAAGAGGGTAAGCCCAAGAATTCAGATTATAGGAGATTTAAAATTAAGACGGTGCAAGGGGCAAATGACTATGAAAGCATGAGAGAAATTCTAACTAGGAGGTTCTCCCATGGTTTAGAGGAAATTAAATCTCTTCAGGAAAGAAATTTAGAGCTTTCTAAGGGGAAATTTCTATACTTCCCTGACCTTATTATGATGGATGGAGGAAAAGGGCAGGTAAATATTGCATTAGAAGTTTTAAAAAAGCTAAATTTAGAGATACCTGTGTGCGGAATGGTTAAGGATGACAAGCATAGGACCCGGGGGCTTATATTTAATAACCTGGAGCTTCCTATACCTAATGGTTCAAACTGCATGCATCTAATTACTAGAATACAGGATGAGGTTCATAGATACGCTATAACCTATCATAGGAGCCTCAGAGATAAGAGAACTCTTCATTCTATTCTAGAGGATATACCAAGGATAGGAGAGAAGAGAAGAAGAAATCTGCTTATGAAATTTGGAAGTGTTGAGAATATTAAAAAGGCTTCCATAGAAGAGCTTATGGAGACGCCTTCTATTGATAGGAAGGCGGCAGAAAGTTTAAAGAGTTATTTTATGGATAAAAAGTGATGAAATGGTTAATATTACTATAAGTATTTTAATAATTGTTAAATTTTTATTTTTATGATGAAGTATTTTTAAACCTTTATTAACCTTTGTGTTTAAAAATGCGATTTATGATATAATGGTTTTTGTTTGAATAGGGAATTAATTAAATCAAGGAGATAAGTAATGGATCAAAAACAAATGTTTGCTATGAAGCTAAAGGATGTTATTAAGACTGGAGAAGTTAATTTAAATATACCCATGAAAGAGCACACATATTTTAAGGTTGGGGGACCTGCAGATATATTTATTTCACCTTCTACTATCGAGGAGCTGAGAGGGGCTATCAATCTCTGTAGAGAAGAAAATATGCCTTTTATGGTAATAGGAAATGGTTCTAATTTGTTAGTTAGGGACGGAGGAATAAGAGGCGCTGTTATAAAGCTGTCAGATCTAAATAATATTGAGGTTAATGGATTAGAGATAACAGCAGAAACAGGTGCATTACTTACAGATGTATCCAAAATAGCCCTAAAGCATAGCCTTACAGGTTTTGAGTTTGCCTGCGGTATACCTGGAAGTGTCGGTGGTGCTGTTTTTATGAATGCTGGTGCCTATGATGGAGAACTGTCCTTTGTTATCGAAGAAGCTGAGGTTATAGATCAGGATGGAAATATATTAGTTCTAAGTAAGGATGATCTTAATCTAGGATATAGAACTAGCGCTGTTATGACCAATGGTTATATTGTACTGAGGGCAAAGTTTAAGCTTAAGCAGGGAGAATATGATAAGATTAAAGGAAGAATAGATGAGCTTACCTTCAGAAGAGAAGATAAGCAGCCTCTAGAATATCCTTCTGCTGGAAGTACCTTCAAAAGACCCGTAGGTTATTTTGCTGGAAAGCTTATTCAGGATGCTGGTCTTAAAGGCTATACCATGGGAGGAGCTGCAGTTTCTGAAAAGCATTCAGGGTTCATTATAAATAAGGAAAAAGCTACGGCAAAGGAAATCCTATCTCTAATAGAGCATGTGCAGAAAACTGTTATGGATATGTTTGGAGTTGAGCTTCATCCTGAGGTTAGGATTGTGGGAGAAGAGGAGATTTAGAGAAGAGAGAAAAGAGAATAGAGAATAGAGAATAGAGAAGAGAGGTAAATTATTAGCTGCGCTAATAGGGAGATTATTAGCTTCGCTAATAGGTGAGGGAGATAAGAGCAAGAGATAAAAGATAAGAGCAAGAGATAAAAGATAAGAGCAAGAGATAAAAGATAAGAGCAAGAGATAAAAGATAAGAGCAAGAGATAAAAGATAAGAGATAAGAGACAAGGGCAAAAGATAAGAGACAAGGGCAAAAGATAGAAGAAAAGAGCAAGGGACAAGAAGCAAGAGCAAAGATAAGGGCAAAGGAATAAAAAAGAAGGGATGGCTTGTGTGAGGGGGCATTCCTTCTTTTTGTTGGTGGTATAGGATTAATTTTTTGTGCTTAGGTTATTGGTTTTCGTTATTGTTGTAGGGGTTGTTGTAGTTTGGGTTTTCGGGGATTATTATGGCGCAGATGATGTATGCTATTAGGCCTCCGAAGCCTAGGCTCATGATGGTGATAAGTACCCATAGGAGTCTTATTAGTGTTGGGTCAGTGTTGAAATATTCTCCAATGCCACCGCATACGCCAGATAGCATTTGGTTGACTCTTGATTTATAAAGCTTCTTGTTCAAGTTAATCATCTCTAGAAATAGATAAATTAGTATTGCAATTTATTTGATATAATAATACCATTATAGCAGAAAATTTATTAATAATTTCCTGTAGTCTCTTAATTATTCCTTAAGAGAATCTGAAGATATGAGGGATACGGAGAATGAACCTTATTGAGGGGAGAACCGTTGTAAAAAAGTAGCTTTTAAAGGTATAATAAATGTGAGTTTGTAATTATATTATTTGAGCAAAGTATAAGGAGGATATATATTTGAGATTTATAATAGTTACGGGATTGTCTGGAGCAGGGAAGAGTGAAGCGGTGAAGGCTTTAGAGGATTTGGGGTACTTTTGTGTAGATAATCTTCCTCCTACCCTTATACCAAAGTTCGCTGAAGCTTGTGTTCAAGGTGAAGGAAAGATTGAAAAGGTTGCCTTAGTAAGTGATATTCGAGGTGGCTCCTTCTTTGATAGCCTTTTTCAGAGCCTTAATTATTTAAAGGTTAAAAACTATAATTATGAAATATTGTTTTTAGATGCCTCCGATGAAATATTGGTTAAGCGCTTTAAGGAAACTAGAAGAAGGCACCCACTAGCCCTTGATGGGAGAATAATTACTGGAATAGGTAATGAGAGAAATAGACTGAGAGAGGTAAGAGATAGGGCTGATTCGATAATAGATACCTCTAAGCTTAATCCTAGGGATTTAAGGGATAAGATAAATGAGCTCTATGGAGAAGATAATCATGTTGAGAGAGGTATTTCCATAACTGTTCTCTCCTTTGGGTTTAAATATGGTATTCCTGTGGATGCTGATTTAGTATTTGATGTTAGATTTATAGAAAATCCTTTTTATATTCCTGAGCTGAAAAAGTTCTCTGGTCTTGATGAGCCAGTAAAATTATATGTAATGGAAAATGCTGAAACAAAGAAGTTTATGGAAAAGCTCTTGGATATGGTAAAATTCTTGGTCCCAAATTATATTAAGGAGGGAAAAAGACAGCTTATTATAGCTATTGGTTGTACTGGTGGTAGGCATAGATCTGTGGCAATTGCAGGAGCCCTTAGAGGCGAGCTTATAAAGGCAGGCTATAGTGTAGGTATAGAGCACAGAGATATTAGCGAGGATGTAAACCGAGGAGCAGCAAAGCTATGAGGATATGGGAATGGTTAAGGCCAGGTATAAAGGTTAAGAGGTGGATATTTCTTGCAATGCTTGGTATACTCCTTATTGTCTTGAGCATTATTGGATTGGTTTATTATAGAGACTATGGTCTTGATCATATAGTTTTTTGGGGTATAGTAAATCTTATTGGTGGATTTATTATCTATGTGTCCGGCGTAGGAGGAGTTAGATCCATAGTAGCTCTTATTAACAAAGGCTATTTAAAGCTGAGCCTTGATAAAAATAATGTTGAAAATTTAATTTATGAAAAAAGGTTGTTAATACAGGGCCCTAAAATTGTGGTTATAGGTGGAGGTACGGGTCTTTCCACGATGCTTAGAGGATTGAAATATTACACCTCAAATATTACAGCTATAGTTACCGTGGCTGATGACGGTGGAAGCTCTGGAGATTTAAGAGAGGATCTTGGGATGCTGGCACCAGGAGATATAAGAAACTGTATTCTAGCCTTGGCAGATACAGAGCCTCTTATGGAGGAGCTTTTGCAGTATAGATTTAGTGATGGAAGGCTTAAGAACCATAGCTTTGGAAATTTGTTCTTGGCTGCAATGGATGGAATATCTGATAATTTTGAGGACGCGGTTCAAAAAATGAGCTCAGTTTTAGCTGTTACAGGAAAGGTGCTTCCTGTTACCCTAGATGATATGAAGCTGAAGGCTAAGTTTAAGAATGGAAGTATTGTAGAAGGAGAATCTATTATACCCAAGGAGGCTTTAGCACAGGGAACTATCATAGAAAAAATGATGATTATCCCTGAGGATGCAAAGGGGCTTCCCGACGCAATAGAGGCAATAATGGATGCTGATGCAGTTATAATAGGACCTGGTAGCCTTTATACCTCAATAATACCTAATTTATTGGTAAGAGGTATAACCAGTGCGTTAAAATTGAGTAGTGCCCTTAAAATCTATGTGTCCAATATTATGACACAGCCAGGAGAAACCGATGGCTATAGTGTATCTGACCATGTTAAAGCTATCATGGAGCACTCCAATAAAGATATAATAGATTATGTTATTGGCAACGTAGAGCTATTAGATAGGCAGCTGAGGGAAAAATATTTAAAGGAAGGCTCTACACTAGTAACCTTTGATAGAAAGGAATTAGAAAAGCTAGGAGTAGAGATAATTGAAGCAAATCTAGTTAAAGTGAAAAAAGATCTGATAAGACATGATGCGGACTATCTTGCAAGAGTTCTTGCAGAGACAATTATGGAGAAAAAGCTATTGTACGACAAGAAGAGGATATTAGAATATATGTATTTATCAGAAAGAATAAGAACTTCAAAAACACATTAGTGAGGAAGGAGGACCTATGTCATTTTCATCTAAAGTTAAAGGAGAAATTTGCAGACATACGGGTTTAACTAAAGAAGAAGCTTTAGCAGCTATATCAGCTATAATGAAGGTAAGTGGGACTCTTTCCTTTAGTGGAAAGGTTCTTAATTTTAGGGTGACCACTGAAAATCCTGCCAGTGCTAGGATGATATTTTCTTTGTTAAAGGAACATTTTAATATTCATGCTAAGCTAATGGTTAAAAAGAGTAATTCCTTAAAAAAGAACAATCTTTATATTGTATTGATAGAAGAAAATATGGGAGTTAGGCAGCTTTTATTAGAGGCAGGGATATTAGTTGAAGAGGATAATCTTTTATCTCTGGATTATAGGATAAATAAGAGGCTTTTAATAAATGAAGACTGTAAAAAGCTATATGTAAGAGGGGCCTTTATTGGTGGTGGAAGCATCAGCAATCCTGAAAAAACCTATCATCTAGAGTTTGTAACTCATAATAACGAATATGCCGAGGATTTATCTCAGCTTATTAATAGCTTCGGGCTTAATTCTAAGGTTATTCAGAGAAAAAGCAGCTATATCGTATATATAAAAGAAGGAGAGCAGATTGTAGATCTATTAAATATTATTGGGGCACATTCCTCTCTCTTGGAGCTAGAGAATATAAGAATAATGAAGGAAATGAGAAATAATGTTAACCGCCTGGTTAACTGTGAAACTGCTAATTTAAGTAAAACTGTTAATGCAGCTATAAGACAGGTGGAGAGCATAAAGCTCATTCAAAGAGAGATAGGTCTAGCAAGGCTTCCCAAAAATTTACGAGAAATAGCCGAGTTAAGATTAAATTATCCTGATGAGTCTTTAAAGGAGCTGGGCGAAATGCTTAATCCTCCTGTAGGGAAGTCGGGAATTAATCATAGGCTTAGAAAAATAGAGAAAATAGCTGAGGAGCTTAGAAAAAGTTAAAAACATAAGGAGAAGATTACTATGGTGAACATTAAGGCGTGTTTATTTGATTTAGATGGGGTTATTGTCGATACTGCTAAATATCATTATTTAGCCTGGAAGAGGTTAGCCGATGAATTAGGCTTTCAGTTTACAGAAGAGGATAATGAGAGATTAAAGGGTGTAAGCAGAATGGCTTCTTTAGATATATTGCTTTCTATAGGTGGAATAGCTGCTAGTGATGAAGAGAAGGAAGAGATGGCTGCTAAAAAGAACCAGTGGTATGTAGATTATATTACAAAGCTTAAGGAGGATGAGATTCTCCCGGGAGTTAAGGAGTTTTTAACTACTTTAAGGAATAATGATATTAAAATTGCCCTTGGTTCAGCCTCTAAAAATTCTATGATTATATTAGAAAATTTAAAGCTTGTACCTTATTTTGATGCAATTGTTGATGGAAATAAAGTGTCCAAGGCAAAGCCTGACCCAGAGGTGTTTCTCTTAGGAGCTAAGGAGCTTGGTGTAAGCCCTTCAGCTTGTGTTGTATTTGAGGATGCAGAGGCAGGGATAGAGGCAGCAAAAAGAGCTGGTATGAGAGCTATAGGTATTGGAGAGCCATCGATTCTTAAAGAAGCAGATAAGGTGGTTCCAGGCTTTCAGGAAGCAAGCCTAAAGGTTCTGGAATTTTAAGTATAAATTCAATTTTATATAAATAAAAAATCACAGCTTAAGAATTTTCAAAGCTGTGATTTTTTATTTAATATCTTATATAACGTATGAATAGTTTTCTGAAGTGCCCTAGGGTACTTAATACAACTGTAAGTGCATTTTGCTTTCTGAAGAAATCATCCTCCGGGGAGAGTACCTCTTCTATATATTCTTTAAAGCTTCCCTCATATATAACATTTCTATTTAGCTTGTATTCTAATTCTTTTATGTTGTAAACTCCATCTATGTCTAACATAGAGGTAGTAAAATCTAAACAGGTATAGGCATCTTCAATATTGATCCTTTTATGAAACAGTGAAGATATAGCACTAAAGCTATTATATATTTTAGTATGCTTGTCTTCTACAAAAGCCATGAGCTTTTTTTGAAACCTTGCATAGGATAATTCATCTAAAGCTAGTTGGCATACCTTTATGTTAACATCCTCGCCCATAATTAGGTATCTAGCGGGATTTTCTACAATGAATCCTCCAGCTAAGGGAGAATTAATATGATATCTTCCGAAGGAATACATTACAGAAAGCTCTCTGTCTGTGGATATAGAAACATGGTTATACTTATTATGAGTTAATCTTCTTATAAGCTTGCCCATAGTTGTCTTTGTCTCAGAGAAGACAATGTATATATTTTTTTCTACCTTCATAAAATCTCACCTTTTTAAATTATAGTGTTTTACACTAAACCTTAATAATGTTAAATTATAGCATAATGTTAATAAAAAGTGTATAATTTTTTAAATGTTAGTGGTTATAGTAGTTTTTGGTTTTAATCTGAGTAAAGGATAAATAATGCAAATTACCTTAATAAGTCTTATAATAGGTATATAATAATTGATATATAAATGTATTTAACAGTACTATGATTTATTAGTACTATTTTATTGAAAGGAGTGATTTCTTGAGGGATAAAAAGTTCACTCATCTTCATCTCCACACAGAATATTCTCTTCTAGATGGCTCAGGAAAGATATCTAAGCTCATAGAGAGAGCAAAGGAGCTGGGGATGGAGAGCATAGCCATAACAGATCATGGAGTGATGTATGGCTGTGTAGACTTCTATAAGGAAGCAAAAGCCCAGGGAATAAAGCCGATTTTAGGCTGTGAAATATATGTGGCTGCTAAATCTCTTTATAAGAAGGATGCCAATGATAAGGATAACGAAACATATCATTTGGTACTGCTGGTTAAAAATAATCAGGGCTATGAGAATCTAATGAAGATAGTAAGTAAGGCTTCTATAGATGGATTCTATTATAAGCCGAGGGTTGACCATGAGTTCCTGAGAGAACACAGCAGTGGTTTAATTGCCTTAAGTGCCTGTCTCGGTGGAGAGGTGCAGAGCTACATAAACAGAGGTAGTATAGAAAAGGCAAAGGGTGCAGCTTTATTATATAAGGATATCTTTACTGAAGGCTTTTATCTTGAGCTCCAGGACCATGGTGTTGAGGCTCAGAGGAAGGTAAATAAAGTACTAATTGAGTTCTCCAAGGAGCTGGATATACCTCTCGTAGCCACCAATGATGTTCACTACATCAGGCAGGAGGATAATGTATCCCATGATATTCTCCTCTGCATACAAACAGGTAAGACAATAGAAGAAGAAAATAGAATGAGATATCCTTCCGATCAGTTTTATCTAAAGTCTCCAGAGGAAATGTGGGAGCTATTCTCCTACATTCCAGAAGCACTGGAAAATACTCAAAAAATAGCAGAGGAGTGTAGCTTTGATTATGAATTCCACGTATCAAAGCTTCCTAAGTTTCCTCTTCCAGAGGGAACAGATTCCTATGAGTATTTAAGAGAGGTATGCTACAAAGGAGTAATAGAAAGATATTCAATATTTGAGCCTCTCAGGGGGGAGACCTTCTCCCTAGAAGAAGCCAAGGCTCTGGCAGCGTCTTCAGAGGAAGCAGCTCATATACTAGAAAGGCTAGAATATGAGCTGAACATAATAAAACAGATGGGCTATGTGGATTACTTCCTAATCGTATGGGATTTCATACGGTTTGCCAATGAAAATGGCATACCTACTGGACCTGGCCGTGGATCGGCGGCTGGTGCTATTGTAGCCTATGCCTTAGGTATAACAAAAATTGATCCTATTGAATATAGTTTGATCTTTGAAAGATTTTTAAATCCGGAAAGAGTTAGTATGCCTGATATAGATTCGGATTTCTGCTATGAAAGAAGGCCAGAAGTAATAGATTATGTTGTAGGTAAATATGGTGAGAGTAATGTATCACAGATAATTACCTTTGGTACCATGGCAGCGAGAGCCTGTATAAGAGACGTGGGAAGAGCTATGAGCTATTCCTATGGAGAGGTTGATAGGATTGCAAAAATGATACCTACAGTGCTCAATATCACCATAGATAAGGCTTTGGAAATGAATCCTGAGCTGAAGAAGGCTTACGATGAAGAGCCGAGGGTACAGGAGCTTATAGATGTAAGTAGGGCTTTAGAAGGTCTGCCTAGACATTCCTCTACCCATGCTGCCGGTGTAGTTATTGCTTCGAAGCCTTTAGTAGAGTATGTACCACTGCAGAGAAATGAAGAAATGATAGTAACACAGTTTACCATGGGAACTCTAGAAGAGCTTGGACTCCTGAAGATGGATTTCCTCGGACTTCGTACCTTAACAGTTATGAAGGATGCAGTGGATATGATTAGAGAGAATAGAGGAGTAGAAATTGACATTGATTCTCTCGATTATGATGATAGAGAAGTCTATAAAATGCTTGGTGATGGAAAGACCGTGGGAGTCTTCCAGCTGGAATCAGCAGGAATGACCTCCTTCATGAAGGAGCTAAAGCCTGACTCCTTAGAGGATATCATCGCTGGAATCAGTCTTTATAGACCAGGTCCAATGGCAGAAATACCGCGATATATTGAAAATAAACGAAACCCAGAGAAGGTAGAATATCTAACACCGGAGCTTGAACATATTTTGAATGTTACCTATGGAGTTATGGTTTACCAAGGTGCGAAACGTTCTTCAGTTAATTATTGAGAGAAATCTCAGTGTAAAGCTGAAGGGGATAAAATAATCCTAACTATCTGTTGGAGGAGCAGGGGGAAGAACCTGCAGAGACTTAGGGTAAAGTCTCTCTCTAAAACTCCGTCATGCGGTATAACTTGCCTGTTATATTGTATGAAGCACGGTAAAGACAATGAAAATCAGACCTGAAAAGCGGTTAGAGAAGTAATTGGGAGGCCATAAGTTTGCTATGCATACTATAAGGAAGCTTCAAGGAATATATACCATAGGGTATCGAATAAAAGATACTCTCCGATGAATATCGGATCAGTAGCGGATTTTATTTCTTGGTTATAGAATCTGCAGTTGTCTATATATAGGCAATTGTCCTTGGCATTTGACCCCATGAGCTAAGGAAGACTGATATATTCTGAAGCATGCTGTGGCAAAGAATGTAAGGCTACAACAGATGGAACGTTTGAACCTGAAAAGACAATGTTAATGGAGGGCAATCCAGAAGTGTCTAATAGGGAGGAAATGCTCTATGAATTTCAGGGGCAGCAGCCCGTAGTAGTGATGAAGTAGCTTAATAGCTACAGAGCAAAGGGGCATAGTTTTTAGAACGTATGTTTGTATAATTCTTGTGTATATGGAGAAAATATATACAAGAGGGTGATTAATTTGAAAAGGTATGATAAGTCTTATATTAGTATGGCTATAGAATTATATGAAAAAGGTAATTCAGCCCAAGTAATCAGTTCAATATTGGGACCTAATGAAGCTA
Source organism: Alloiococcus sp. CFN-8 (assembly GCF_049943125.1). Lineage (GTDB taxonomy): Bacteria > Bacillota > Clostridia > Clostridiales > Clostridiaceae > JAEXZL01. The sequence goes on along the minus strand of NZ_CP188040.1, from coordinate 516,446 downwards.
CAATTAGGAAGTGGCTAAAAGATAATGGAATATTTATTAGGGATGGGGGATATTACAACAGGATTTATTCTCAAGAAATAATAGATAAGATTATATCATTATATTCTCAAGGTATATATTCAACAGAAATAGATATTATGTTGAAGTTACCTAAAGGAATATCAGCTTATTTATTAAAGAATAATAATATTAAGTTGAATCATCGAGGTCCCAAGTCAATGATTAAAAATGAAACTTTTTTTAATAAAATAGACACTGAAGAAAAAGCATATTTTTTAGGATGGCTTATGGCTGATGGAAATATAAGCATTATAAATAATCAGTATAGCATTAAGATACATATAGCCTTAAGAGATAGAGAGTTAATAGATAAATTTATCGAAGCTATAGGTTCGAAGAATAAAACTAAAATAAAGGATGGAACTCATCCATCATATTATATAAGTTTAACGTCTAGGCATATGTGTGAAGCACTTATAAATCTTGGAGTTATGCCAAATAAAACTGGTAAAGAGAAATTTCCAATAGCAATCCCGGATAATTTAAAGAGACACTTTATTAGAGGTGTATTTGATGGTGATGGTATAACTAATATAACTAGAGCTAGATGTGGCTTTGTTGGTGGCAGGGAACTCCTTGAGGATATTAAAAATTATATTGGCGTAAGTCATATAAGGCTTTATAAGAGTAAAACGAAAACTCCTAATGGAAATAATATATTTTATTTCCTTGGAGGAAAAAAGTTTTCTCGAATGCTTTACGACTATATGTATGTTGATGCAACAATTTACCTTAAGAGAAAAAGAAATAGAATGGATATCATATGTTCTAAGGATGGAACGCCGTATGCGATGAAAGTCGCACGTACGGTGTGAAGTGGGGGAAAAAAATCGCTGACCGTTAAGACGAAGACGATTTTTACCTATCACTATAACAGGTAATGCAGATTGTTCGAGATTTAGGTGGTTATTCTCTGGGAAGAAGTGACTTAGTAAGAAGAGCCATGTCCAAGAAGAAGCATAAGGTCATGGAAGAGGAACGAAAGAACTTCATCTATGGTGTTGAGGATGAGGAAGGTAATGTAATTGTTCCAGGCTGTCTGAGAAATGGCATATCCGAAGAAGTGGCAAATAAAATATTTGACCAAATGATGGATTTTGCTAGTTACGCATTTAGAATTGAGTGCCATTGCTAAGTGATTAGCAATGAAAACAGGGTGAATTGCAGGGAAAGCCTTAGAGCCTTAAATACTAACCTATACTAGTAATAGATATAGGGGCAAGAGGTAATGTTCTTGATATAGTAAAAAGTTTAAGGATTGGTTAATCTGCAGCCAAGTATCCTGAAAGGCTTAGAGTGTAGGGATAAAGGTTCAGAGACTAGAGAGATGAACAGCCTAGTAATAATTCTCTCCACGAGTGCCCTGTACCCACTTTGTGGGTAATGAAATAGTCCGATACTTTATAGAAATATAAAGAGATAGGGATAAAGAGCCCTATCATAACAAATCGTCAACAAGTCTCATGCCGCAGCCTATGCTGTGGTGGGGTTCCAGACAGCTTATTTAATGAGATATTATCCTGTGGAATTTATAGCTGCTATGCTTAATAGTATTATGGGAAGCAGTGAGAAGGTAGCCTTCTATATTCACTTTGCTGAAAGCCTGGGGATACAGGTACTGACTCCAGACATAAATGAAAGCTTCTCGAAGTTTACTGTTAAGGGAGATACTATTCGCTTTGGTATGGCTGCTATAAAGAATGTGGGAATGAATGTTATAGAGGGAATTGTAAAGGCCAGAGAAGAAAAAGGCGAATTTACAAGTCTTTCAGATTTCTGCAATAAGGTTGACCCAGGCACAATTAATAAAAGAGCCGTAGAGAGCTTAATCAAGGCTGGTGCCTTTGATAAGCTAAATGGGTATAGGTCTCAGAAGCTGGCAGTACATGAAAAGCTATTAGATGGAGCAGCCAGCCAGAAGAAAAAGAACATAGATGGTCAGTTAAGTCTTTTTGGAGGCCTAGATGCAGGAGCCATGGTGGAGGTGCCAGAAATACAGTATCCTAGAATCAAGGAGTTTGATAAGAAGTATCTCTTGGCCATGGAAAAGGAAATGACAGGTCTTTATCTTACTGGTCATCCCTTAGATGAATATAAGGCTAGCTTAAAGAGCCAGACCTCCATGAGTGTGGAGGAAATAATGAGCTCACAAGAAACCCTGGAAGAGGAAGCCATGGCACATGACCCAGCAGCAGAGATTATCATGAAGCCATCAGTAGGAGTAGAGGACGGAGAAAGAGTAATTATAGGTGGAATAATAACTGAGGTGAGCCGAAAGGTCACAAAAAATAATAAAATCATGGCCTTTGTAAAGCTGGAGGATCTAACAGGCACCATAGAGCTTATAGTCTTTCCTAATACTCTTGAAAAGGTCAATTACATGATTGAGATAGATCAGCTTATTGTAGTACGAGGAAAGATGAGTATCAGAGAGGATGAAGCACCTAAGGTTATCTGTGAGGATATACAGCCTTTGGAAAAGCTTAACTCCTCTAAGGTATTTATAAGAGTTTCTGACAACAAGACAGCTAAGGAGGTAAACTGGTCCTTAAGACCATATCTAGCTCCCTATAGAGGTGATACACCGCTATATCTTTTTGCAGCAAAGGAAAGGCAGAGCTTCCGATTAGGAAGAGATATGTGGCTTGATTTGAAGGGGGACGGTTTTAAATTCCTCCAGGAGAAGTTCGGAGAAGAAAATGTTAAGATAGTAGAGGATAATTAATTATATAAATGAAGCGATATAGGTCAGGCTTAAATCTGGCCTATATTTTTTATAACAGCAGAATGTGAATAATTGTTAAAATAATAAAGAATATTTAAAAATATTGAAGTTTATGGTAACATTATATTTATATTGTTTACAAGGTAAATATAAAAGGAGGTGCATTATGAAGAGCAGCAGAGACCTGATACTGGATTATATAAAAAATAATTATGATGATAGAAAAGGCTTTTCTGCCATGGATATTGCTGAAGCCATGGGTATGCAGCGAAGTAATGCTAGCTCTATACTTAATGATTTATACCGCCAGGGAATACTTTTAAAGATAAAAGGAAAACCAGTGATTTATGCTCTTAACAGCACGGGAGGAACTGCTATAACAGAGCATAAAGAAGGAACTAATTTTGATGCGCTTACAGGCTGTGATAAAAGCCTTAAAAAATCTATACAGCAGGCTAAGGCTGCTATAATGTATCCTAAGAGAGGGCTGCACACCCTGATTTTAGGACCTAGCGGTGTTGGTAAAACGATGTTTGCTGAGCTTATGTATAAGTTTGCTGTTGAAAACGGTATCTTTCCCTTGGATGCACCTTTTGTAGCCTTTAACTGTGCTGATTATGCTAATAATCCGCAGCTTCTACTAGCACAGCTCTTTGGCACTAAAAAAGGGGCTTATACAGGAGCACACAAGGATAAGGAAGGGGTAGTGGGTAAGGCTAACGGTGGAGTGCTTTTTTTAGATGAGGTTCACAGGCTACCTCCAGAAGGGCAAGAAATGCTCTTTTACTTAATAGATAAGGGTAAGTACTGCCCTTTGGGTGATGAAGAAAAGAAACATTGTGAAGTACTGATTATCTGTGCTACCACGGAGGACATAGATAATGTTCTATTAAATACCTTTACTAGAAGGATACCTATGAATATAAAAATACCTCCACTTAAGGACAGAACCCTAGAAGAGAGGTATGAGCTGATATGCGAATTCTTCACCACAGAGGCTGCAAGGATAGGAAAAGATATACAGGTCTCTCTTAATACCATGAGACAGCTGCTTTTGTATGAATGCCCAGGAAATGTGGGTCAGCTTAAAAGTGATATTCAGCTGGGCTGTGCTAATGGATTTTTGAATTCGCTATCCTTGCAGGGAAACAAAATAGAAATACACTGTACGGATTTTGCATCCCATGTAAATCAAGGATTAATAATTTATAAAAATTATGCTCAAGAAGTTGACAAGCTTCTCAAGGATAATATAGAAATTTGCTTTACTCCTAAGGGACAGAGAAGCAGACTTAAAGAAGGAGATTACTCCCTTCCTCAAAACTTTTATGAAGGTATAGAAAAGAGGACAGCGGAGCTTCATAAAAGAGGGGTAGGAGATGAGGAAATAAAGCTCTTAATGGAGCTGGATATAGAAAATTATTTTAAGAACTTTATCAGGAATTTTGAAAAGGGAGCTACTAAATATGAGCTTTCTAAGGTTGTTTCAGAAGATATAATAACAATGCTGGAAAACTTCCTTAGAATGGGAGGAAAGAGACTTAATAAGATATTCCCTGTTAAGGTGTTTTATGGACTTGCTCTCCATGTTAACTCTACTATTGAGAGGCTAAAGTCAGGTAAAGAAATAGTCAACCATAATTTAAAGAATATAAGGAGTAATTTCCCAGAGGAATATGAGCTGGCTATAGAGCTTGCCAGGATAATAGAAAGAGATTTCTTTGTGAAGGTTCCAGAAGATGAAATTGGCTTTATTACCATGTTTCTTACTGTAGATGAACTGGAATCTCAGGAATTTGAGGATAAGCCTATTGTAGTGATTGCCATGCATGGCAGGAGTACTGCTTCCTCCATGGGAGAGGTGGTAAACAAGCTTGTAGGTGCAAACAATGTTTATTCCTATGATATGAATCTGGATAAAAGTCCTGAATTAGCTTATCAGGAGCTAAAGGAGCTTATACATAAAAAGCATCAGGGAGCAGGAGTAATGCTTTTAGTAGATATGGGCTCTCTAGGCACCTTTGGAGAGCTAATTGCCAAGGAGCTTTCCATAGAGGTGAAGGTCTTCACCTTGGTGTCTACTCCAATTGCTATAGAATGCTCAAGGAGAGCTGTTATAGAATCCGACATAGATAAAATTTATTCTGACCTAAATGCATCTTTGGCTACCTATGCTTCTTATAATGTAAAAGTCACCGATACCTTTCTACCATCTGAGGAAAATGTTATCATTACCTTATGCTCCACAGGGGAAGGCAGCGCCATAGAACTGAAAAATTTTATAGAGAGCAAAATTAACTTAAAAAGCTATAATGCTGATATTTTACCCATGTCCCTTAATAATAAAAAGTATCTTTATAATCTGATTAATAGTCTATCAAAGGATAAGAATATAATAGCTATAGTAGGACCCATTGATCCTAAAATTTATGGGATTCCTTTTATAACAACCTATGAAATATTTGTGGATATAGAGTGTACAAGGCTAAAGGAGCTCCTAGGTAAAGGAGTATCAAAGGGGAATCTAGTAGAGGAGATGGAATATGCTTCGTTTCTAGAGGTGCTTCAGAGAGATATGGGTAATATAAACCTATTTAAATTTGAAAAGCTTTATGAGGAGTTTATCCATGGACTTGAAGCAGCTACTTCTAAACCCTTAAATTACGACCTTCGTGTTGGTCTTCTGGTTCATATAGTTTGTTCTATAAGCAATATAATAGATGGAAAGCTTACTCCTACCTGCTATTCTAAAGAGGACTTAAAGAGGAGGCATAGAAAGATATTCGAGGCAATAAAGAGTAGTATTCATCCTATAGAGGATTATTATAAGGTGGATTTAGGGGACGACGAGATTTGCTTTATTCTGAGAAATTTGGTTAATGAATAATAAAGACGCTGTTTTATTCTTTATAGATAAAAACAGCGTCTTTTCTTTATAGAGAATATTCCGCTGCCAGAAGCTTGAAGGCAGGTAGTGAATTTATAATAGTTTCATGGGCTACGCAGTAGGCGAGTCTAACATAGCCTGGACAGTGAAAAGAGCTACCTGGAACCATTAATATCTTTAATTTTTTAGCCTTTTCACAAAAGCTTATTTCATTTTCTTCAGGAGATTTAAGGAACAGATAGAATGCGCCTTGAGGGCGTATACATTGAAAGCCTAAGGAGATTAAACCATCATAAAGATCCTTACGATTTCGGTCATAAAAGCTCACATCCACAGGTTCGTCCACACATCGGGCAATAACCTTCTGCATGAGGGAAGGAGCATTAACGGATCCATTGATTCTATTAGCTATGGTTGCTGCTGTAAAAACCTCTCTGCTATTTTTCAGCTCATCAGGGATAACTAAGTAGCCTATCCTCTCTCCAGGGAGAGAAAGGGATTTGCTATAGGAGTATACCACCATAGAATTATCATGATATTTAGTTATATAAGGAACAAGGCTTCCATCATATACCAGCTCTCTATAGGGTTCATCTGAAATTAGAACAATGTTAGTTTTATACTCTTTTTCCTTATTTCTAAGTATTTCTGCTATGTTTTTTATGGTTTCCTCAGAATATATAATCCCTGTAGGATTGTGTGGAGAATTTATGATTACAGCCTTTGTTCTGCTGGTGATTTTCATCTCTAGCTCAGAGAGCTTGGGTTGAAAGGTTTCTGTATCTGGAGATACAACCACAAGCTTACCATCGTAATTGGCTACATAATTACCATAATCAACAAAATATGGAGCAAAGGTTATAACCTCATCTCCAGGGTTTAATATGGTCTTAAGAGCAATATTAAGGCCACTGGCAGCTCCTACAATCATAAGAATATTATCCTCCTTAAAGGAGGTTCCAAAGCGTCTATTCAGAGAGGCTGCTATTATACTTCTCACCTCTGGAAAGCCAGCATTATTCATATACCCATGGATCGATACAGGATCTTCTTCATTTAATATATCTATTATGGCCTTCTTCACGGCCTCAGGAGCCTTTAAATTCGGATTCCCTAAGCTAAAATCATAGACCTTGTCCTCACCGTAAAGAGCCTTCAGCCTATTGCCTTCCTCAAACATTGCTCTTATTGCTGAATTATTATTAAGTAAGGGTTTCATCCTTTCAGCTATCATATAATAACCTCCCATAATCATAGTATAGCTTTATACAATTATTATTCAGAATATTTTTTATACAATCAGTATAGCATCCCATCTTCTTATGAGCAAAGGAAAAAGACTGCGGAATACACTTAACTTTAATCAGTAAAGTGTATAAAAAAAACTCTTATTTTCCATAGACTCTACGAATGTGTATATCATCTGTATAAAAATGATGAGTATATTAGTGATAACCTTTGCAAGGGTGGGGGATTTAATAGATTACAATAAATTGGCATGGGATTTGCTTAATATATTTTATATCAAATAATCTTTTTGTTTGGAGGAATAGTAATGGAAGATGAAAATAAAGGAACTATCGGAGAAGTAGCTATCTTTGAATTAATAAGCTATTCAGGAGATGCGAGAAGTTATATATATGAAGCTTTTGACCAGGTTAAAGCAGGAGATTATGAGGAAGCTGATGCTCTTTTAGAAAAGGCTGAGGAATCAATTATTCAGGCCCATAATATGCAAACAAGCCTCATTCATGAGGAGGCTAGAGGAAATAAGGTAGAGATTGGTTTGCTTTTAGTTCATGCACAGGATCATTTGATGTCCACTCTTCTAGCTAAGGAGCTGGTAAGACATATGATAGGTATGCAGAAGGAAATAAACGGGCTTAAGGGTATACCAGAGGATAAATAAACTAAGAATAGGTGATAAAGATGATAAAGGTTGTACAATTTTTAAATCAGGTACAGGCAGGTTTTGGTGGAGATGAGAAGATGAATATCCCGCCTACCTCTCAAAGAGGTGGTGCAGGGTTAGGTATGCTTTTAAAATCTAGTTTAATGAGAAAAGGAGGTGATATAGTCGGTACTGTTATCTGTGGAGATAATTATTTCTTAGAAAACAAGGAAAAGGCCATAGGGGAGATATTAGAACATATTAAGAAGTATAAGCCAGATGTGGTGCTTTGTGGCCCTGCCTTAAACTATAAAAGATACGGAGAATGTTGTGGCTATTTAGTAGAGGCGGTAAATGAAAGATTAAATATACCAGCTTTTGCAGCTATGGCGGCAGATAGCACCGGTACAGAAATGTTCAGAAAGAAAATTTACATTATCAAGACACCGGGAAGAGGCGGCGTAGGATTAAATGATTCCTTAAAGAATATTGCAAGCTTTTCTGTAAAGCTTGCCAAAGGAGAACCTGTAGGCAGTGCAGAACAGGAGGGATACTTCCCGAGAGAATAATAACTAAAGGGCTTCCGTATATAAACATACAAGGCTCAATGAAAAAATATAATATATTGAGGGTTAATAGCTTTTATAAAATCATTATTATTAAGGAGGAAATATATTATGATTAATATCGTGTTATTTTGTTCTGCAGGAATGTCCACAAGTTTATTGGTAACTAAAATGCAAAAGGCTGCTGCAGCTAGAGGTATAGAAGCAACAATAAATGCCTATCCTGAAGCTGAAGCAAGCAAAAGGGTACCTACAGCTAATGTGGTTCTCTTAGGACCTCAAGTAAGACATGCATTAGCAAAGGTAAAAAAGGTTTGCGATGCAAATAACGTACCTATAGATGTAATAGCACCAAGAGACTATGGTCTTATGAATGGTGAAAAGGTTTTAGATCAGGCTTTAAGTTTAATAAAGAAATAATTCTAATTATAAAGGAGATATATTATGAGTAGATTAATGGACTCTATGGAAAATACCCTCATGCCCATAGCTGGTAAGATATCGGGAAATAGATATCTCAATGCTATAAGAGACGGCTTTACCCTTGCCCTGCCACTGATAATTATAGGAGCTATGTTCTTATTAGTAGCTAATATTCCTATAGAGGGTTATGGAGAATTTATGGCTGGAATCTTTGGAGCCAGCTGGGCAGATTTCTTTAATACAGTTTTTAATGCAACTATGAACCTAATGACCATATTTGTAATATGGGGCATAGCTAATAGCCTTGCTGGTTATTATGAGGTGGATGGTTTGAGCGCTGCAGCAGTAACCTTCGCAGCTTTTCTAGTAATCACTCCAATAAGTGTATTTGAAGATGCAAATTATATTCCCTTTGAATGGATGGGAGCTAAAGGGCTATTTGTTGCTATACTAACTGCCATATTAGCAGTAGAAATATTTAGATTTATTGTTAAAAAGGGTTGGACTATTAAAATGCCTGAGGGAGTACCTCCATCGGTTTCTAGATCCTTCTCAGCTTTAATACCTGCTTTCATTATACTTGTTGTCTTTAGCTTGATTAGATTAGGCTTTGCTTATACCAGTTATGAAACGGTTCATGGCTTTATATTTACCGTACTTCAACAGCCTCTGACTGTAGTAAGTAAAGGATTACCAGCAAGCTTAGTTGCCAATCTGTTTATAAGCTTATTCTGGGTATTCGGTATTCATGGCGCTCAGATAGTTGGAGCTGTTATGAGCCCAATATGGGTTCAGCTTTCCGCAGAAAATCTTGCAGCTTATGACGCTGGTGCTTCCCTTCCTAATATAGTTACTCAGCAGTTCCAGGAAATATATCTACAATTAGGTGGTTCAGGCTGTACCTTAGCTTTATGTATAGCAATGCTTCTTTTTGCTAGGTCTCAGCAGGTTAAGCAGCTGGGAAGATTGGCAATATTACCAGGACTGTTCAATATCAATGAGCCTATAACCTTCGGTCTTCCAATAGTTCTTAACCCAATTATGATGATACCTTTCATATTAACTCCGATGGTATTATCAGTAGTTTGTTATTTTGCAATAAACTTAGGGTTTGTTCCAAGGCCATCGGGAGTAATTATTCCATGGACCACACCTCCAATAATTGGTGGCTTCCTCATTGCCGGTATTAGAGGTGCACTGCTTCAGGTAGTGAGCATTGTTATATCCTTCTTTATATACTTCCCATTCTTCAGGATAGTGGATAATCAGTATTATAAGCAGGAACAGGAATTTGAAAATGAAGGGGCTCAAGGAGCAACTACTACATTTTAAATAATAAATAATCAAAATAGGTGGCTGCTTTTTCAGCCACCTATATGAATTTAATCTATAGCCGTGAAAGGATACAAACCATGAATATATTTAAAGAATTCTTTATTAGTTTAGCTAAACCAGGGGAATATAAAAGCTTTTTGAAGCTTTCTATGATCAGAGTTTTTATTTATCAGCTTTCTATTTCTGCAATGGGATTTGTAGCTTTTCTTCTCATTGAGCTAATGGCTAGGCTGGTTGTAAGAAGTGATGAGAGCTATGGAGAGCTATTAAAAATAGTAGCACCTCAGAATCTTGTAATTACCATAGGATATATGTGGTTAGGTATATGCTTATCCACACTGCTTCTTTCTGTGTTATTTTTTGCTATTCATAGGTTTAGGGGAAATAAGGAGATTAGCTTTAAGCAGGTTTATGTATATGCAGCTCATGCTCTAACAATTTCAGCCATTGTAAACACTTACATGGGGTTTTATGGTACAATTGTTGCTATAGCCTTTTACTATATGGCTGTCAAAGCAGATGGTGAAAGGAAGAGACTTGGCACTATTGGCTTGAAATACAAAGAAGGCATTAAATAAGGAGGCTATTCAGATGAAAAAAGGTTTGAAAATTGCAACTATAGGAGGAGGTTCCAGCTATACTCCTGAAATAATCGAAGGTTTTATAAATAGAAAGCTCTCTGGTGAGCTACCTCTGGAGGAGCTGTACCTAGTTGACATAGAAGAAGGAAGAGAAAAGCTTGAGATAGTAGGTAACCTTGCAAAAAGAATGGTGGAAAAAGCAGGGGCTGATATAAAGGTTCATCTTACCTTAGATAGAAGAGAAGCCCTTAAGGATGCGGATTTTGTAACTACTCAGTTTAGAGTAGGACAGATGGAAGCAAGGATAAGAGATGAAACCATTCCTGCAAGATATGGTCTTTTAGGACAGGAAACCAATGGAGCTGGTGGCTTTACGAAGGCTCTTAGAACTATACCTGTGATCTTAGATATCTGTAGAGATATGGAGGAGTTGTGTCCTGATGCATTTTTAATCAATTTTACAAATCCATCGGGGATAGTAACAGAGGCTGTTTTAAAGCATAGCAGTATAAAGGTTATAGGTCTCTGTAATGTACCTATTGGCATGGTAAATATGGTAGCTAAGCTTTATGATGTAAGCCCTGATAGAATATATATCGAGTTTGCAGGCCTGAATCATCTGGTTTGGGGGAGAAAGGTATATAAGGATGGAATTGATGTAACAAAAGAAGTTTTAGATAAGGTAGCTGAAAGCAAGGAATTTAATATGGCAAACATCCCTGGCGCAGACTTTGACAAGGATCTTCTTCAAGCAATTGGAATGCTTCCTTGTCCCTATCATAGATATTATTACATGAAGGATGCTATGCTAGAGCACACTTTGGAGGAAGCAAAGAAAAATGGAAGCAGAGGTGCTGTGGTTAAGAAGCTGGAGGAAGAGCTTTTCGAAATGTACAAGGATGAAAATTTAAATATAAAGCCACCACAGCTTGCCAAAAGAGGAGGAGCTCACTACAGCGAAGCAGCAGTTAATCTAATAGCTTCCCTATATAATGATAAAAAGGATATTCAATTTGTAAATGTGAGAAATAATGGAACTATTGCGGATCTTCCTGATAACGTATCCATAGAATGCAACTGTATCATTGGTAAAAATGGCGCTGTTCCTATAAATATAGGTCATGTAGAGACAAGCATTCGTGGTCTTATTCAGCAGGTGAAAGCTTACGAGGAGCTCACCATAGAAGCTGCGGTGAAGGGAGATTATAAAGCTGCAATTCAGGCCCTGACAATAAATCCTTTCGTTAATGATGGACTTATGGCAAAAAAGGTTTTAAAGGATTTGATTGAAGAAAATATAGATTATCTTCCAATGTTTAAATAAATTATCGTTAAAATTTACTAAGTATAAGTAAAATAATAAGAGCCGAGGCGTAAATATGGAGCCCTTCCTTATTATCCTCGGCTTTATTTCTGTAAACATAATTTAAAGGATTCGTTCACTTATTATTTGTCCAAGCCTTACTATATCATTTCTGCCTGAGAATTCAAACCTCACATGGCCTAAGCCGCTAAAAAATAAATCGAGCTCACTGTCTAGATCAAAGTTGCCTGCAGTCTCAATAGAAAAAGCCTGGATCTTTGAATAAGGTAGAGAGGTGTAATCTTTTTTCTTCCCTGTTATGCCCTGAATATTTACTGCAATAATCCTTTTTGTGGTAAAAACTACATAATCTCTTATTCCTTTATAACCCTGGAGAATCTGTTCACCGGGTATTAAAAGCTGCTTTAGGTTACCTTCTAAAGAGTCTGCTCCTGTTTCTTTTAATTTAATCACTCCACCGTTTTGAAAGTCTATCATATTTTCCTCCTTATATATTTATAAAATCTGAAGTTATTTCTTATATTATATATTATATAAAATATATAGCCATATATTATTCTTTTTATATATAGGAACTTATTTAAAAACATTGTTAAAATTATGTACATTAGATTTTAACATATATGTAAAAGTATCCGGTTATAATAAAATTAGTGTTACTATTGAAATAAAGTTAAACTTTATGTAAAATTAGACTAGAAACAGTGGGTTAATTTAAACAGTCTAGGGTCAAGTATTGTCCCGGTAGGAGGTATTCGATGATAAGAAAAATTGCTATTTTGACCAGTGGTGGAGATGCACCAGGGATGAATGCTGCCATAAGAGCAGTAGTAAGAATAGCTCTTCACAATAATCTTGAGGTAATGGGAGTTAGAAGGGGATATGCAGGTCTTATCAGTGGAGACTTGTTTAGAATGGATAGGCATAGTGTTTCTGATATTATTCAAAGAGGAGGAACTATTTTAAGAACAGCCCGCTGCAGTGAATTCAAAAAAGAAGAGGTAAGACAGAAGGCAGCAAATATTTTAAAGGCATATGGAGTAGATGCATTAATAGTGATAGGTGGAGACGGAACCTTTACAGGTGCCAAGCTTCTATCGAAGCTTGGGGTTGCTACAATAGGATTACCTGGAACTATAGACAATGATCTAGCATATACAGACTACACCATTGGCTTTGATACCGCATTAAACACTGTTCATGATTCTATCAATAAACTCAGAGATACTTCTACTTCTCATGATAGAGTAAGTATTATTGAAGTAATGGGTAGACATTGTGGAGATATAGCTCTTTATTCTGGCCTTGCTGGAGGAGCAGAGAGTATTATTGTTCCTGAAAAAGAGTATAATAGAGATGAGCTTATAAGAACAATCCTAGATGGAAAAAATAATGGAAAGCTCCATAATATTATAATTCTTGCAGAAGGTGTTGGTGGAGCCAATGAATTAGCTGAATATGTTCAGGAGATTTCTGGTTTAGAAACTAGAGCAACAATCCTTGGACACATACAGAGAGGTGGTCAGCCAACGGTAGCTGATATAGTTTTAGCGTCCAGACTTGGAGCTAGGGCTGTGGAGCTATTAATGGAAGGAAAGAGTGCAAGAGTTGTAGGAATAAGAAATAATCAAGTTATAGATGATGATATAGACGAAGCCTTAGCCATAGAAAGAAGATTTGACAATGAGCTTTATGAGGTTGCGAGAATACTATCCCAATAAAAGTAGATAATAATAATTAATCATAACAAAAGACAAAGCAACTAAATATACTAAGATACACATTAGAGGATAAAGTTGTAAATTAATACAAGGGAGTGTTTAAATAAATGAGGAATACCAAAATAGTATGTACCATAGGACCAGCTAGTGAAAAGGAAGAAGTGTTATCAAAAATAATTGAAGCAGGGATGAATGCTTCAAGACATAATTTTTCCCATGGAGATCATGCTGAGCATGCTGAAAGAATCAATATGGTTAAAAGGCTTGCAGAAAAACATAAAAAGCCAATAGCTATAGTTCTTGACACAAAAGGACCTGAGATAAGAACAGGGAAGTTTGCAGAGGGTAAGGTAGAGCTTAAAACAGGAACAGAATTTACAATATATGCTGGGGAAGAGGTTGTAGGTGATGCTACTCAGTGCAGTGTTACTTATGCAGGTCTTTCTAGAGACGTTAAGGCAGGAGACAGGATTCTTATTGATGATGGTCTTGTAGGCTTGGAAGTACAAAAGACTGAAGGAAATAAAATTCATACTAAGGTTTTAAATACCGGTATGGTAGGTACTCACAAAGGAGTTAATGTTCCTGGAGTAGCTATCAAGCTTCCTGCAATGACTGAAAAAGATGTGGCAGACTTAAAGTTTGGTTGTGAAATTGGTGTTCACATTGTAGCTGCTTCCTTCATAAGAAAAGCTGATGATGTTATAGCTATAAGAGAAGTATTAAGCGCACACGGTGGAGAAAATATCCACATATATTCTAAGATTGAAAATCAAGAAGGTGTGGATAATATTGATGAAATCATAGCTGTATCTGATGGTATCATGGTAGCTAGAGGAGATCTTGGTGTTGAAATTCCTATAGAAAAGGTGCCTTCAGTTCAGAAGATGATAATAGAAAAATGTAATAAATATGGAAAACCAGTTATCACAGCTACTCAAATGCTGGATTCTATGATTAGAAATCCAAGACCAACGAGAGCTGAGGTTTCTGACGTAGCTAATGCTATTATAGATGGAACAGATGCTATAATGCTTAGTGGGGAAAGTGCTAATGGAAGCTGGCCAGTAGAAGCTGTTCAAACCATGGCTTCTATAGCTGAAGAGGCTGAAAAGCACTTAACCTATGAAGCTGCAACCTTAAAGCTTGGTAAGAGAGCTAGAACAATTGGTGGTGCAATTAGCCGTTCCGTTTGTAATGTTGCAATGGAATTAGAGGCGGCAGCAATCATAACCTCCACTCAATCCGGTGCAACAGCAAGACGTGTGTCTAGATATAAGCCTGAGGCTCCAATCATAGCTGTTACTCCATATGAAAATGTAGCTCGTCAGCTTTCTCTAGTTTGGGGAGTATATCCAATAGTAGCTAATAGAATAGAAACTACTGATGAAATGCTTGCTCAAGCATCAGCTATGGCTAAGCAAACTGGCCTAGTTAAGACAGGAGATATAGTTGTTATAGCTGCAGGTGTTCCAGTACTTGAAAAAGGCTCAACTAACATGGTTAAGGTTAGCGTAGTTGAATAATTAGATTTTTAAGCTCTTAGGGTTTATTGCCTTAAGAGCTTATTTAAGTTAATGATTAATTTTGAGTTTAGTATTGTTACTCATGAAATAATAATATTAAAAGTACAGCATGATATTTTTTAGATATTATTTATAATAATTATAACAATATGAGTATAAATGTAATAATATGTAAAAGTATTAATGCAAACCTATAAATATATATAAATGTTCACAAAAAGTTTACACATGGACCCTCTGAAATTATATATAATAAAGTGTATATTCGTCATAGATTTTGGCGAGAATACTAAGATGTGTAATGGCAACTGATTCAAATATTACTTAGCACCTTAATAGGTGCTCTTTTTTTTGTGTATCAAAGGTTGTCCCCCCTTGACTTTTAGCAACTCATAAGGGACAATTAGTTGGAAAATAAAAAGGTTAAGAGAGGGAGATTTTCTCTATGCCTATATTATAAAGGTGATGAATTTGCTTAATAAAAATGAAGATTATATCTTTGAAATAAAAAGTCAAGGCTATGAAGGAGAAGGTATAGCTAAAACTGAAGAAGGCTACACTGTTTTCATCCCAGGTGCACTTACGGGAGAGCAGGTTAAGGCTAAGATAGTAAAGGTTAAAAAAAGCTACAGCTATGGTAAGCTTCTGGAGGTTATAGAAGAAGCACCAAACAGGCAGCTTCCTCCATGCCCAGTCTACAAAGCCTGTGGAGGCTGCAGCCTTCAGCACACCACCTATGAAACACAGCTGAAGCTGAAGCAGGAAAGAGTCATGGATTGTATTAGTAAGATAGGAGGCTTAGACCCATCCCTTGTTCTTCCTACCCTTGGCATGGAGAATCCCTTCCGATATAGAAATAAGGTTCAGCTTCCAGTGGGGATGCAGAAGGGCAAGCTTCAGATAGGCTTTTTTGCTCCAAGAAGCCACAACATAGTTGATACCCCAGCCTGTCTAATCCAGGATGAAGCAGCAGATAAAATAGTAGCTATTATTAGGGAATGGATAATAAGGAATAATATTAAACCATATATAGTAGATGGAGAGTACTCTAAAGCAGGAGAGCTCAGACACATCATGGTTCGCAGAGGCTTTAAGACCGATGAAATCATGGTGGTACTTGTAGCTGCTAAAAGAACTATTCCAGCAACCAATGAGCTGATAGAAGAGCTCACCGCTTCCATGACAGCTATCAAAAGCATAATACTCAATTACAATCCTAAGGCAACAAATGTAATCCTGGGAGAAGAGAATACAGTCCTCTATGGAGAGGATCACATAACCGATTATATAGGAGATTTTAGATTTAAAATTTCTCCATTGTCCTTCTTTCAAGTAAATCCTGTTCAGACTGAAGTGCTATATGGAAAAGCGCTAGAGTATGCTGGACTCACAGGAGAAGAAACAGTTTTTGATGCTTACTGCGGTACAGGAACCATATCCTTATTCCTCTCTCAAAAGGCCAAAAAGGTATATGGAGTTGAAATAGTTCCTCAGGCTATAGAAAACGCCATAGAAAATGCCAAGGACAATAATGTAGACAACGCAGAATTCTTCGTAGGAGAAGCTGAAAAAGTTATTCCACAGCTTATAAGCAAAGGGGTTAAGGCCGATGTAGTAGTGGTTGATCCACCTAGAAAGGGCTGCGGTAAGGAGCTACTAGAAGCCATAGGAGAAATGGCTCCTAGAAGAATAGTATATGTATCCTGCGACCCATCGACTCTCGCTAGAGATTTGGCTATATTAGAGGAACGTGGCTATAAAACACAGAAAGTACAGCCGGTGGATATGTTCCCGCAGACGGCTCATATAGAGTGTGTTGTACTGATGTCAAGAGTAGAATAATAATGTATAAAAAAACTCGAAATATAGGAATCTTTCCTATATGAAATATACTATAATTAAAGAGGTCATTATGGGATTATTTGATTTATTTAAGAAAAAGGATAAACCAGTTCCAACACCACTAGAAAAAAGTGTAAATACAAAAGTACCTAAAGAAGAAAAGAAATACTATCAGCCAGACTCGTATTATACAGATGTTATTGCCGAAGGTACCGATTTTGAGCGAAAGGTTATATCTTTTGAAGATAGAAAGAAAACAGCTATTCCATCAAACAGAGGTCTTTATCCTGCAGAAATTTTATTGTTGGAGTATTGCTCGAAGGGTACTTATCCCGAACCGAAAAATGGATATCCGGGATTCTGGTGGTTTGCATATGGTATTCGTGATGTAGGAGTTGCACTTAAGAGTCTGGAAGATAGAGGGTATATTGCTTTTGCATCTGCTAAAGATTCTGTAAAAGGCTTTACAGTGCCACAATTAAAGGAATTACTTGTAGAAAAAGGTCTATCTACTACTGGAAAGAAAGCAGAACTTGTTGCACGTGTGGCGGAAACTGTCCCAGAAGAAGAGTTGCTTGCAGCAGGTGTTCAAGTAAAATATCTTCTTACTGAAATAGGACAACAGGAACTCTGCGAAAATGCATATGTTCCTTATATGCATAGTGCTCCTAATAAGACAACAGAAGATGAACGATGGGGTATGACTTTTAATGTGTGGAGCATTAATAAATTACTTGGTAGAGGAGATAAGTCCAATTGGAAAGCAGTTGTGGACGAACAAGAACGAAAAATGAATAAGGAAACATCAGATAGAAATGATGTTTTCATGAAGGACCTTAAGAAAATTGACCCTGAAGGATATAATGCTCTAAAGACACAAGACCAGCAGATTGCAGATGTTCAGAAAGCAAGGGATAAATATAGTAAGGACAAAGACTTGGATTCCTATATTGCCTTTTGGGAAATGATATGGGCAAACGGTGGCTTGAGGTTTGAGGGTACTAGATGGCACTTTGAACTGCCAGATTTATATATCAAAGCAAAGCGGTATGATGACGCTCTTGCTTTTGTAACAAAACTTAAAAGAACCAAACCAACATATGCCTATAAGTCTGATACCTATATCAAGAAGATTGAGGAAATAAAGGCGAAACGGGTTGCAAAAAATAAGAAGTAAAGGCAGTAGTGGATATGTTCCCGCAAACGAATGGACGTCCATGAGAACAGCGTTTGGTTCGATTGGAAACGGCCTACTGCTGATGTTAAGTATTCTCTTGGTTTACCTATGTATGAAGTACCTAACGGAGTCAATAAATTGAAACATCTGTGAAAACCAGTGCCACTCATAAGGTGGAAGTAATTAAAGATGAGCTTAAACATTTTGGGGTATCTAAATAATAAGGGAAATATGAAACAGCCTGCAGAGGATATTATCTGCGGGCTTATTTTATAACTACTTTTTAACCGTTGATATATCATAATTGGTATGTTATCTTTGTAATAATATGGAATATAGTTTTAAGTAAGTTATACTAACTCTGAATTTTATACTAAGGAATTAAATCTATATAATTTATAGAAAGGTAAAGTTGCATGATTATCTTCATCTACTAGAAATGTGTAGGAAGATATTAGCATAGGGAAACCTATAGTTGCGCTATAGTTGGTAGAATGCAACTATTAAATTATTTATACTTTAAACATGAAAGGAGGTTAAATTATGAAATTAGGTATGAATATAAAAAAGTTAAGAGAGGCAAAAGGATATTCTCAGGAGATAGTTGCAGAAAAATTAGGGGTTAGCAGACAGGCAGTTTCAAAATGGGAAAATAATATAAGCGAACCTTCTACTGAAAATTTACTGAATCTTTCTGTATTATTTAATGTAGAAATAGACTCTCTGATTAATGGAGAAAAAGATGATTTAGTGGAAACTTTAACGGAAGAAAAAACTGTTAAAATGTATTATCATAATGAAATTCGAACCAAGACAATAAGCTATATTATTTTATTAATTTATTTTCCACTGAATGTTTACTTCTATAATAGTGGGGCTTATGGGGAAGTTTTTATAGAACTAGATTTTTTAGGAAAGATGTTTTTTAAAGATTTATTATATGATATACCGTTTATTATTATAATGGTAGGGCTATTGATAAAATTTATTAAAGATATAAAAAATCCTGACAAAACAATTACTTTAATTACTAAGAAAGATAAAACTATTGGATATTTATGTTTCTTAATAATATCTTTAATTTTAATATTTATTAATTTTAAGGCACCGGAATTTTCATCAATCGCAATGTTTTTGGGTATGTTCGGATTGGTATTTATAGTATTATTTAGGGCTATAAGTGAATTAACAAAAAAGGAACTTGCCATTGATGGATGAAAGATATATATAAATAAGAAGATGAAATTTCTTTGTGGAAGAACGGTTATATTTTCGTAATAAATATATTTAAAGAGTCCTGTAGGGCTCTTTAATTTTTATATAGATAGTTACTAATAGATCATTATATGAAGTAGGCTATTCTATTATTAATGAATTACTTTGTCCAATGGTTAGGGTACTTTTATTACTATACCCCTATTGAATATAATTATAAATATGATATATTTTCTCTTTTGTTTAAGGGAGGTTTGAAATTTGAAGCTCTTGAGAAGAACAAAAATTTATGTCTTGATATCTATGACAGCTATGTTGGTTTAGGAAAGATTAGCGGTATGTAGATATGTAAATAATATGCAGAATTACAAAAACTTATGTTGTAGATGTGTAAAATGTTTTTTATAATTAACTTATAAAAGTATTAAAGCTTAAGCTGTTACATTTATAAATTGCATATGAAGTCTTATGGATGGTAATAGGCAAAGTATAGCTTCATCTCCCCATTTCAGAAGATCTTCTTGGTATGCCATACTCCTATTCTAATTTTGGATACTAAAGAAAAAAGGGTTACTTTCATATAAAATTTGAAGGAGCTAATACATATGACCGATTTATTTCTTAATTATATAGCTGTGAACGTGATATGCGCTATTGCCTTGATTATTTTGGCACATGCGTCCTGGTGTAATGTTTTGTTTACTACCGAAATGAAAAAACAATTTGTCCTTGCTGCTCTGATAGCAATGACGGTGATCGTGGCAGAAATGGGTAGCGTAGTTTTTGAAAACATTAGACTTGTGCGTAGAGCCTCAGTGCTTATTGCTAATACCATTGGTTTTTCTCTTTCGCCCCTTATTGGGATTGTTTTGTCTAAGGCATTTTCTGTGGGGAAAGGGAATATCAGATTACTCCTGACAATTCCAGTGTGGATAAGCTTTGCCCTTGTTATAAGTTCTCCTTGGACCGGTTTGGTTTTCAACGTAAACTCCAATATCAGTTACTTCCGAGGGCCGCTGTTTTGTGTGTATGTGGGTGCATATTTCTGTTCATATGCCATACTGGTCATAGATTCAGTTAAGGCCATGAAGCATTACCAGTGCCATAGAAAAAGTACATTTATCATGTTGCTTGTTTTTACTATACTAGGAACAACTGTCCAGTTGATATTGCCCAATGTGCATGCTTCTTGGTTGTGTGTGACCTTGAGCCTGATCTTGTTTTATGCTTATTTTTGTGTGCTTACGGAGACTCAGGATACTTTAACGGGATTGTTAAACCGCAACGTGTATGACCGGTATACTAAGAACGTGCATCATGGTGATATCTGTGCGGTTATTGTTTTTGATTTGGATAGTTTCAAACAGATTAATGACCTATACGGTCATCAGTGGGGCGATTACTGCCTACGAACGGTAGGATGTCTAATCAAAGATTGTTTTTATAAAATGGGTTTTAGCTACCGTATAGGTGGGGATGAATTTTGTGTGATTTGCCAAAAAACGGGAGAACAGCAGGTAGAGGCTGCACTCAGTCTGTTTCACCGAAAGATAGATAATGTTAGAAGAAATAACAATCTGCAGGGTGAATTTCCAACGGTTTCTACAGGGTATGCCGTATTTCATGGGTCAGCGGAAGAATACGACTTGGCGGTTAAAAAAGCGGATGCACAAATGTACGGCTATAAAAATAATCACAAATGGAATGAGGACGCATTAAAGACCAAAATGCCATTAATGAAATAAGACCATTTAATAGAGTTATTATGGCCATTTTATTTACATAAGGATTAAAGAAATAAAGTTGTTAAATTGACAATGTTGTAAGCATATGTTAAATTAAAAACAAGAATATTCTTAAAAAGGAGGTCTGGCTATGGGTGCATTTCCAAACCCTTTTCCAGGGAACATAGAAAGAAAAATATCTAATGCTGAATTGATGCAGGCTTTGCGTCACGATATTTCAGGGGAGCTTGAAGCGATTTTCCTCTATGATGCTCATTATCGGGCAACTGATGATCCAGTAGCAAAAGCAGTACTTGCAGATATAAGAGATGAGGAAAAGGTTCACGTAGGGGAATTAATCACATTAATGCGTTATCTTGATCCGGAAGAAGCGTCTTTCTTCCTTGAAGGAGAAAAAGAAGTCAATGAAATGCTAGAAAAGCTTGGAATGGCCAATAAAAAAGAAAAGATTGCGCCAGCAGCTGGTCCTACCGTGGGTAGCCTCGTTGAATAGAATTAAAGGGAGGATATATAATGGATTATTTAGCTAAGAATGACGCACCTATTTCTACAGAATTATGGGGAGAAATTGAATCTACCATTATTGAGAGTGCAAAGAAGCACATGGTCTGTCGTCGCTTCTTAAATATCTATGGGCCACTGGGAGCAGGTGCTTCTTATGTTGCAGTGGATTCTGCAGCAAAGGATGAAACTTATGAAAATAATATGGCAAGAGTGACAGGACGCAGACTTGTGGAATTGCCGCAGCTATATCAGGATTTTAGTATTCTCTGGCGTGATATTGCACAAGCAGAAGAAACGGGATATCCTTTAGATCTTTCTGTAGCAGCTACCGCTGCTCAGCGTAGTGCTAAAGCAGAAGATTCGTTGATTCTTTTTGGGGACAAGAAACTTGGTACAGAAGGGCTATTAAATGCTGAAGGCTCTCATAAAATTAAACGCGGGGATTGGACAACTGGTGAAGATGCATATAAAGATGTGGCTCGAGGAATAGCTTATCTTTCAAGCAACAGCATGCTCGGACGTTATGCTTTAATCGTAAGTCCAGATGTGTATATTGATTTACAACGTTTGCAGCCCAATGTTGGCCTTTTAGAGCTTGATCGTATTAAGGCTTTAGTAAACGATAGAGTCTATCCTGCAGGTCCTTTCGGAGCAGGAAAAGCTGTTTTAGTATGTGCTGAGCCTCAATATATGGATCTTGCAATTGGAATGGATCTTTCCGTTGGATATCTAGAACAGAAAGATTTCAATCATTATTTCCGCATTACAGAAACTGTGGCTCTTCGCATTAAAGAACCAAAGGCTATAGTTGTATTTGAAAAAGAATAAGAATTATATTTTAATAACTCTAATGCTCCATTCATAAACTGACCCTATGCTATTCTTAAAGCATAGGGTCAGTTTATTTATGTGCGGCTAGTATAGATGTAATTTTCTTAAGAATCCTTACTTTCATTGCTATTCCGCCGAGTCCGTCTATACTCCTCAGGAGTAGAGCCCGAATATCGCTTGAAGGTCTTTGTAAAATAGTTTGCGTCAGGAATTCCACAGAACTGGGCTATGGTCTGAATCTGAAGAGCAGTGCTTCGAAGGAGATATTCTGCATGTTTGATGCGCCTTATATTTACGTATTCCGTAAGTGTCTGCCCAGTCTCTTTCCTAAAGAGAGCAGAAAGATATCCGGAAGAAATGTTCTGCAATGAAGCCAGAGAATTAAGTGAAAGATCTCCTATCAGATTTGACTCTATGCAGACAAGAGTTTTTCGAATGGGAAGAGAATACTTTATCATGGAGTACTTGTTGACTAGTCTGCAATAATTTGAAATCATTTCTTTCATTAATTTGTATGCAGAAGAAACAGATCCTATAAGTTCGATTTTTCTGGCGAAGGTAGAAGAAACTGCGTCAAGATAAATAGGGTGGATCGAAGCTTGTTCAGCAGATTTTCTCATGAGTGTATTCATTATAATACAGTAATTTTTTGCGTTTCTAATGGGATCTGATACGCGAAGCTTAAGTGCCATTTCACTGAAGGTTGACAACATCATTTCAGCCTTATGAGCCAATCCTAATGTTACTGCATTAAGGATTTCATTTTCATAGGCATATCTTTTTTCCATATTCTCCATGGTAAGGAGTGTTTTATCCATAGGAATATAATCCTCCATTGAAGGAATCGGATTGGGAGATATCTCATCTTCTTTCAGATTCATGATTGTATAACTCTTGCTGCTTCCCCAGAGCACTTCTGCAAAGGCATTGATGATAGAAAAGAGAAAGCTGTCATCTTTTAGAACGGGGATATTTCCATAATAGTTTTCCATTTCACTAAGTTGATTAGGTGGAATTGAAAGTCGCTCCGCTTCATGAAGGAGGTCCTCGTAGGTAAACTGAGCAGATATATAAGGGCCAATAAGAAGGACAGAACCGTTTTCTTCTGGCAGAAGTAGATGTAGATAGTTACAGTGAAAGCTATCAGTTAGCTTGTAGATTTTTTTCTGGTTCCCTGTAAAAGGAGTTATTAAAAATGTGGATTCATATTCTTTTTCCAGACCGAAGAATCTGCGTATACCAAAATCAACCAATGACGATGGATGAGTATTTTCTTTATATTCAAGAATTTGAAGATTCATTTTTTGAAATATATTCTTCATAAACTGAAGTTCCTGTCTATAGCACATAAAGGTCCTCCTTATACTAAGCAAAAGGCGATTTGAAAGTTAGATTGATCTTATCTTACATTATACTAATAATGGTAATCAAGAGATTATATTGAAATAATACTAAAAAAGCTCAAAATTATTCTAACAGTAATCGTTTTCTATTGCTAAAATTAAGAAAGAAGTGTAGATATTCCCGTTGTATGCTCTGCTATACTTACTAAAAAATGGGGGGATTTATTATGAAAAAAGAAGTTCAGTTGGACGAAAGGGGACACCGCAAGTTTGGTATACGAGATAGTCTAGCCTATGCTGCAGGAGATTTCGGATGCAATATGAGTTTTGCGTTAAAAGGCACTATGGCTCTATTTTGGACACAGTTCATGCAGATGGATTCTATTTTGTACGCATCGCTACTGATTGTCGTGCAGATCTGGGATGCAATCAATGATCCAATGATCGGTTCGATAATTGATGCAGATCAGAGAAAGTATAAGCGCAATAAATTCATATCTTATATCTTTACTGGATCAATCGGACTCATAGTGGGGGGAGCACTAGTCTTTATTCCATGGGCAGGTGCACCCAAAGTAGCTAAGGTTATTATTTTTATTTTCGGATATGTTATATGGGATGCATTCTATACTATAGCCAATGTTCCATACGGCTCATTACTTTCTCTTATTTCCAAGGAGCCAGCTGACCGTGCCTCATTATCAGCATGGAGGTCTGTAGGTTCTATGATAGGTAATATGCTACCAATGGTAATTTTACCTTTCCTTATTTATGATGCCAATAACAATATCATCGGAGAGAGGGTTTTCCTTGTTGCGCTACTCATGGGTGTGCTGGGATTTATCGCATTCCAGTTCATGATCAGAAATACGGAAGTTCGTGTAGATGAAGCAATAAAGATCAACGAAGAAAAAGTGAAGTTCAATGTGTTCAATGCATTGAGGAACTTCCTTCACAACAGACCTGCAGTAGGTGCTACTGTTGCTGCCATGGGAATGTTTTTGGGAATGCAGGGAGCTACAACGGCTACCCAGGTTTTGTTTCAGTCCTATTTTGAAAATGCAAAGATATTAGGCGTTGTTCAGCTCTTTGCGATGCTGCCTATAATTTTCTTTACACCTCTTGCCCGTAAAATGGTTGTAAAGTACGGGAAAAAGGAACTGTCTGTTGTGGGGTCTCTTATCAGTATAGTGGCTTCCGCTGGATTACTTCTTCTACCTATAACAGCAGACGGAAGAGGAGTTATAATCTATGTGCTCTGTATGCTGCTATTCAGTCTTGGACTTGGTGTTTACTCCACTGTATCTTGGGCGCTTATGGGAGATGCCATAGATTATAATCAGTGGAAGAATGGTGTTCGAGAAGAAGGTGTCACCTATTCCCTTCATTCCTTTTTCCGTAAACTGGCACAGGGCTTAGGGCCAGCGCTGGCACTGGTGATCATGGTGGGACTAGGCTATGTAGAAGCCAATCAAGGAAATCAGACCTTTGATGTAGCGGTAAGAATGAGATATCTTGTAGCTGCACTTTATCTACTCAGTGGAATTCTTCAGTTTGTCGGTCTGGGACTTATCTATAATCTGGATAAGAAAAGACTGGCCAAGATGAATGAAGAGCTGGAAGAAAGAAGTATGCAGTCTGTGTAAGATAATAATAAGTAGAAAGAGTAAAAAGAAGCAGGGAAGTGATAAGAATCAGAAGGAGCTCTTACATTTCCCTGTACTATGAAAACAATGGAGGAATAATTTTGAGAGAAATATATAATTTAAATAGGAAGTGGGCCTTTACAAAACAGACAGACACAGTACCTAGCGAGCTGCCGATGAACTGGAACTGGGTCAATCTGCCCCATACTTGGAATGCGATTGATGGACAAGATGGCGGGAACGATTATTATCGTGGTACCTGCTACTATGCAAAGGCATTGGATAAAATGGACCTGCCTGTGGCTGATTGCTACTATCTTGAGATTCAGGGAGCCAACTCCTCTGCTGATGTCTATGTCAATGGAGAACAACTGGCACATCATGATGGAGGGTATTCTACATGGCGGGTGGATATCACAGAGGCTCTTCAGAGAGAAAATCTCATGGTCATTTCTGTGGATAATTCAGCCAATGACAGAGTATATCCACAGATGGCGGACTTTACTTTTTATGGGGGACTGTATCGTGATGTGAATATTATCTGTGTCAATGAATCTCATTTTGAACTGAATTATTTTGGAAGTCCAGGACTTAAAATCACACCTGAAGTGATAAGTAATGATGCAAGGGTGGAAATAGAGGCTTGGGTTAGCAGCTTCAAGGATGGACAGAAGCTTGTATATTACATTTTCGATGAAACTGGAAAGTTAATCAGAAAGACAGAAACCAGAGAGATGAAGACAGTACTTCAGATTGATGATGTACATCTTTGGCATGGTAGAAAAGATCCTTATCTATATACAGCTAAAATTGAACTCCTTGATGGAGAAGAAGTTCTCGATGATATAAGTGCTCGTTTCGGGTGTCGTACTTATCAGATTGATCCGGAAAGAGGATTTATCCTCAATGGAGAAGAATATCCTCTTCGCGGGGTTTCCAGACATCAGGACCGTTTAGGATTGGGGAATGCACTGCTCCCAGAGCACCATGAAGAGGATATGAACCTTATATATGAGGTAGGAGCTACAACGATAAGACTTGCCCATTATCAGCATGATCAGTACTTCTATGATCTCTGTGATGAAAAGGGCATGATTGTATGGGCGGAAATACCATATATTTCCCAGCATATGCCTACGGGAAGAGAAAATACCATATCTCAGATGAAAGAACTGATTGTTCAGAACTACAATCATCCTTCCATAGTGGTATGGGGGCTCTCCAATGAGGTAAGCATGAAAGGGGATAGGGATCCAGATCTTATTGAGAATCATCATATTCTCAATGATCTCTGCCATATACTGGATAAGACTCGTCCTACTGTCATGGCGGTGGTTTCCCCTTGCCCAATTGACAGTCCATATGTGAAAATTCCCGATGTTGTATCCTATAACCATTACTTTGGATGGTATGGTGGGGATGTATCTATGAATGGACCATGGTTTGATCGATTCCATGAGAAGTACCCTGATACAGCCATTGGGTGTTCTGAATATGGATGTGAAGCACTGAACTGGCATACTTCAAATCCCACTCAGGGAGATTATACAGAAGAATATCAGGCATATTATCATGAGGAACTGATACGTCAGCTTTTCAGTCGAAAATACATCTGGGCTACACATGTATGGAATATGTTTGATTTCGGGGCAGATGCCAGGAGTGAGGGAGGAGAAAACGGACAGAATCATAAAGGGCTGGTTACCTTCGATAGAAAATATAAGAAGGACTCCTTCTATGCCTATAAAGCATGGCTCTCAGACGAACCATTTGTTCATCTCTGTGGAAAGAGATATATCAATCGTGAGGAAGAGGTGACTAAGGTTACCGTATATTCTAATCAGGCTGAAGTGGAACTCTTTGCCAACGGAGTTTCATTGGGGAAAAAGAAAGGAGAGCATTTCTTCTACTTCTCTGTTCCTAACAATGGGGAAACTGTGCTTACTGCTGTTTCTGGGGAGCTGAAGGATGAAAGCATAATAAGAAAAGTAGACGCCTTTGATGAAAGCTATCGCTTAAAAGAAAAAAATGCTATTCTAAATTGGTTTGATATCACTGCTCCAGAAGGATATTACTCACTGAATGACAGGATTAGTGATATTCTTAACACACCGGAAGGGAAAGTACTCACCATAAAGCTGTTAGATGCTATAATTCCCAAGGGCGGGAAAGACTCAATGGCTGGATTTGAAATGAATGAAGCAATGATGAGCATGTTAGGTGGTTTTACTATTCTAAGATTAAGTGGAATGATTGGTACCATGGGTGTTAATCTCACCAAGGAAGACCTCCTGAAGCTGAACAGTGAGCTTAATAAAATCAAAAAAAGCTGATATTGAAATATAGAAGATAAGCAAGGCATCCTACATTAATTGTTGTAGGATGCTTTGCTTTTTGTGCGCCAGTCAAGGGTGTAATCTAATGATAACATAAAGCTGTATCCTATATTTTCTTGCTAGGGTTTTCTTGATTATGATGATGCTTGGTGGTATTATATTTTTTGGTCTTAAAGAAAGAAGGGAAAGAATGAATATATATTTTATTAATTTGTCCATAGCAATTATTGTAGGACTTATGATGTCACGTTTAGCGAAAAAATTGAATTTACCTGCTGTTACGGCTTATTTGATGGCTGGTTTATTACTTGGTCCATTTTGTATTGGGGCACTGGGGATTGAAGGGCTAGGTTTTAATACATTATCACAGGTGGAACATGTTAGTTTTATTTCGCAAGGAGCTATGGGATTTATTGCATTTGCAATTGGTAATGAATTTCGTTTGTCACAACTAAAAACTATGGGTCGTAAAGCGATTACTATAGGTATTTTACAGGCTGTTGCAACTACAGCTGTTGTTGATATTGCATTAATTGGGCTTCACTTTTTAATGCCAGATTTAATCTCAATTCCTGCAGCAATTACTTTGGGAGCTATTGCTTCTGCCACAGCACCGGCAGCAACCCTTATGGTGGTTCGCCAGTATAAAGCAGACGGGCCATTAACAAAGTTATTAATGCTTGTTGTAGCAATTGATGATGCTGTAGGTTTAGTTTTATTTGCTGTTTCCTTTGGAATTGCAAATGCCATTGAAGCAGGAAGTATCAGTGTAAGTGGGATGGTAGTTGAACCAATATTGGAGATTGTTCTGTCTTTAGCCCTTGGAGCTCTTATTGGAACAATGCTTCACTTATTAGAAAGATTTTTCCATTCTCGCAGTAAGCGCATGTCTTTATCAGTAGCAGTGGTGTTATTAGCAGTTGGATTATCAAATTTGCAATTTGAGCTTGCAGGTGTCCATTGTGGATTTTCTTTACTACTGGTATGTATGATGACAGGAACTGTTTTCTGTAATACCTGTGAAACCTCAGAAGAGCTGATGTCTCGTGTAGATGGTTGGACAGGTCCCCTTATTATTTTGTTCTTTATATTATCTGGTGCAGAGTTAGATCTAAAGATTTTAAGTAATCCAATGATTGTATTAGTTGGTGTAGTTTATATTTTATTCCGCTCCTTAGGTAAATATTATGGTTCATATGGTAGTTGTTTATTGACAAAATGTAATGAAAAAATCACAAAAAATCTAGGAATTACATTGCTTCCACAAGCAGGTGTAGCTTTAGGTATGTCTTTAACAGCTTCAGCCTTATCCGATGGTGCGATTATTAGGAATGTTATTTTATTTAGTGTATTGATTTATGAGTTAATTGGTCCAGCACTAACAAAGCGCTCCTTAATGCTTTCTGGTGAAATTAAACCGGTAGGTAAGACAAATGCTAGAAGTGTAAATAAGCAAAAGAATCAACTGGCATTAGATTAAATTAAACCCTTTTATTTTTGATTCATATTCACCAGCAGAAATTAGACTTACTATAAATAAAATTTTTAAAAATTT
Source organism: Alloiococcus sp. CFN-8 (assembly GCF_049943125.1). Taxonomy (GTDB): domain Bacteria; phylum Bacillota; class Clostridia; order Clostridiales; family Clostridiaceae; genus JAEXZL01. The sequence continues at coordinate 487,213 of NZ_CP188040.1, read as the reverse complement.
CCTCTTGTATGTTCATGGTTTTTATCATATAAGAGGATATTATTTTATAAAGGATAGTAAAAAATTCAAATGAGAAATATAATATTATTATATATGTAATATTACTCGGTTTAATAAAATAGAGAAAGAAATGAGGTATAATTATGTATCAAATTAAAAACTTCCAGGATAATGATGATGTTAAGACCTTGGATAGCTTAGGACCTTTTTCTATTATTGAATATCAAAGAGATCTAAGTGTATCCCCTAGCTCTGCAATGATTGCATATTACAGCAGCCATATGAATGTACGTAAACGTCAGGTTATATGCGATCTTAGCAAAGGGAATGTTACTGTTCAGGCAGGTGCCATGCAGTGGATGGTGGGAAATGTAAATGCAACTACGGGAATTAAGGGTGTAGGTGATCTTTTTGGAAAGGCTATTCGTGGAAAGGTTACCGGAGAATCTGCTATTAAGCCAGAATATACTGGTGATGGGACTCTTGTTTTAGAGCCTACATATAAACATGTAATCCTAATGGATGCTGCTGATTGGAATGGCTCTGTTGTTTTAGATGATGGATTATTTCTTGCCTGTGATGCGAAACTAAAGCACAAGGCTGTTATGCGCTCGAATTTTTCCTCAGCTGTTGCTGGTGGAGAAGGCTTATTTAATCTTAGTTTAAATGGTAGTGGAGTATTTTGCATTGAGTCCAATGTTCCTAAAGAGGAATTGGTGGAAATAACACTTCAAAATGATGTTCTTAAAGTGGATGGAAACTTTGCTATCGCTTGGAGTAATAGCTTAGAATTTACTGTAGAACGTTCAGGTAAATCACTTGTTGGTTCAGCTGCCTCTGGTGAAGGCTTAGTTAATGTTTATCGTGGCACTGGTAGGGTGCTATTAGCTCCAATTGCAAAAATGCCTATAGTTTAGCTACAATCACATTAAAAGTTTTAGATGCTTCTGTAAAAAGAGGCGTCTTTTTTTAGTTATAATACTTGGTATTTAATGTGTATCACGTAGGACAATGGTCCTTAAGTCCTTCTGGGCTCTCTGTATGTATTTTAACTGGCAAGCTGGCAGCGGATGCAATACACAAAAAACTTGGAAAGACGGAAGGGTAAAATCTCTTACGTGGACATAAATTACAGATTATGGCATAATTATTATAAACTACTGAGGAAGAATAAGCGCCCATAACTAAAGAAGCTCGAAAGAAGGTGATATTATGAAGGAAGTTGCAGGCTACAACTCATTTCTGAAGCTTGAGCCTATTAATAAAGGCTGGTCCAGTGATAAGAAATATTATATAGAAGATATAGAGGGTAAAAGGTTGCTCCTTCGTATTGCAGATATAATCCATTATGACAGAAGAAAGAGTGAGTTCGAGAGTATGAAACAGGTTGCAGCCCTTGGTATACCGATGTCACAGCCAATAGACTTTGGAGTATGTGACAACGGAAAAAGTGTATATTCACTGCTCACATGGTGTGACGGGGAAGATGCAGAGGTGGTTTTACAGAAGCTCACTGAAGCGGAGCAATATGACCTTGGAATAAAGTCTGGCAAAATTCTAAGACAGATTCATTCTATTCCTGCTTCAATAGAACAGGAGGAATGGAGTGTACGCTTTAACCGTAAGGTGAGCGATAAAATTGAAAAATATAAAGGTTGCGGAATAAAGGTTGATGGTGATGATAAAATCATTAGCTATATTGAAAAAAATCGCCACCTATTAGCTAATAGGCCGCAGTGCTTTCACCATGGAGATTATCATGTAGGTAATATGATTATATCACCTGATAATAAGCTTTTGATTATTGATTTCAATCGTCTTGATTTTGGAGACCCTTGGGAGGAATTCAATAGGATAGTGTGGACTGCAGCAGTAAGTCCCCATTTTGCCACAGGCCAGCTCAATGGTTATTTTGGTGGCAGGCCTCCCATTGAGTTTTTCAAGCTATTAGCATTTTATATAGCAAGCAATACTCTATCCTCAATATACTGGTCAATACCATTTGGTGAGGATGAAATTACTACTATGAAAAAGCAGACAAAGGATATTCTATCCTGGTTTGATAACATGAATAATCCTGTACCTACTTGGTATTTGAAAGACTTTTACATTCAATATATTGATAATATACCGTATAAATTGAAGGCTCCCTTTGATATGTCTTTTATCAAAGAATATGGCAAGGCTTTTAAAGTTTATGATGATCAGGATTCTGGTAATATATGCTTTGGCGTGGAAAGCAAGGAAAGTAGGTATTTCATTAAATTTGCAGGAGCACCTACGGAGCAGTATAGAGGAACTCCTGAAGATGCTATAGCACGTTTGGAACACACTGTATCGGTGTATCAAGATTTAGCTCATCCTAGCTTAATTAAATTGATTAAAGCAGAAAATATCGGTGGTGGTTTTGCAGCTATCTTTCAGTGGGTGGATGGAGAGTGTATGGGAAGACAATATCCTAGGTCAAGAGAGAAATTCCTGCAGATGCCGTGTAGTACAAGGCTTGATGTATTTAATGATATACTGTCCTTTCATAATTATGTTATCAAGCAGAATTATATTGCTATAGATTTTTATGACGGAAGTATTATGTATGATTTCAATGGAAAGAAAACTATTATCTGCGATATTGATTTTTATTCAAAGCTACCTTACATCAATAATATGGGTAGAATGTGGGGAAGCTCACGTTTTATGTCCCCAGAAGAATTTGAGAAGGGTGCAGTCATAGATGAAATAACAAATGTATTCCTGATGGGTGCAACGGCATTTGCTCTTTTTGCTGACTGTAGTAGAACACTAGAAAAATGGCAGCTTACAGAAGAATTATACAAGGTTGCATTAAAAGTAGTGAGTAATGAGCGTAGCAAGAGGCAGCAGTCCATACAGAAATTTATTAATGAATGGAATGAAGCGAGGACATAAATGTGATAAAACTTAAGACTATATACAGTAATAAAGAATAATTTAAAAAATTCATCTTAATTATGAGATGGATTTTTTAAGTTATTTGTAATTATATTTATAGTTAATTGTTATATAAGCGAAGGGAGAAAAAGGATGAAAAGTAAGTATCTAGAAATGATTTATCAAAAATACTATAAGCAGCTTTTTCTCTTTGCTTTCTCCCTTTCCCATAACAAGGAAGACGCAGAGGATATGGTTGCAAATACCTTTGTTAAAGCTTTCTTGAGCTATGAACAAGGCAATTTAAAAGCATGGCTATATGTGGTTTTAAAAAATGAGTTTATAAACTTGTATAAAAAGAAGAAGAAAATTATAAGTGAGGATAGGATTAACCTTAATGAAATTGAAGATTCATTGAATGTATTAGAAGAATATATATTAGAGAATAAAAAGAGATGGCTATATAAACAAATCTGCTTGTTAAAGGACAAAGAAAAACAAATAATGCTGTTATCTATTCAAGAGGATTTAGATGATAATACTATTGCCAATATTGTTGGTTTGTCTATTGAAAATGTAAGAGTGATAAAGCATCGTGTGAAAAAGAAGCTTAAGGATTTATGTATGAAGGAGGGACTTATATGAAGGAAGAAGAATTTAATGAGCTATTGGAAAGCGAGGATGGATTTAACAAAGATATAAACAAAAAAATAAAAAAAGCAATGAGAAAACAAATCAATTCTAGAGTAATAAGTATTATATGTGCAATTGCTGTTATTACTGCGGTCTTATATTATGGGACTTCATTTCTATTTGATAAAACAAGCTATAATCCTTTCCATGAAAATGATTTTCTGGTTTTAAATGATGAAAGAGATAGCTTGGATGGCTTCCATGTGTTAATGGGAACCTATATCCGTATGTTTTATCCTGGTAAATTATATTATGGAGATAGTATGGAGCATAGCTATGAAAAGAAAGGCTTTGGTAGTTATGTAGTAAGAGCTAAATTACAAAATTTTATGGATCCTGTTGAAATTGATGGCGCTACAAATGTTGCTTTTAATATTAGAGATATATCCTTAGATGTGGAGTTAAGTGATAGAAAGGCTCTTGGAAGAATAGCAGATGAATTCTATAATGAAAATAATAAAGAGCTGTTTGATGACTTTTGGCTGTATTACAGCTTAGAGGATATAAAAGAATTACCTGAATCCACGGTGCTGGATATATCCTTAAGCTTTAATGAAACCAGATCCTTAGAGGATACTGTGAAGTTTATAAATGAATATGGGGACTCTAGATTTTTCTGGATTGCAACAGGTATAAATACTGAGTTTACAGTTAATTATTTTGCAGTTTCAAATGGTATACCATTATACGATATTGTTGAATATGAATTTACAGACGAGGCTAATAAAGAGTATCCAGGTTTTTATCTTGACTATGATTTTACTGCAAACAACATTGAGGAAAGCTATTTATCAAGATTAAAGCTGCTCATAGATCATGAAGATTTTGTGTGGCTTGTAGATTCCCTTTATCCTAATTCTACACCTTTATTAGAAGCATTAAAGAATAGGTATGAAGAGGTTAAGGCTGAGGGTATTCAAGCTGTTGGTCTTAGAGGCCGCGTAAAAAAAGCTGATTTCCTTAAAATGATTGAAAGGAATCAATTGAAGTTTGCATATATTAATGATGCGAAATTTAGCAGCCTTCAAAGGTGATTAACTATATCGATAATTATTATCAGAAGATAATTAATATTTGATAAATTACCTTAATTTGGTATAATAGTAATAATAGCATAGAGCTACTGATTCTTTAAAGATTCGCTTAAGAAGGAGGAGATTAGCCATGGATAAAAGGGAAACGATAACCATAAATACAACAGTTAACGCTCCTATAGAGAATGTATGGAAGTGTTTTAATGAACCAGAGCACATAAGGAGATGGAATAATGCCTCAGAGGACTGGCATACACCTTCTATTGAGCTGCAAAGGGCTGGTTGGCAGTCTATATTAGGTAATTTTAAAAGATATACTGAAGGAGCAAATTAATGGATATAAATGATTTATTAGCTCATTTAAATAGAGGTGAAGCTATTGAGGGAGGATCGGAATTTCACCAGGTGATGCATGGTGCTGCACAGGAAGCATTAAAGCTAACAGCAGAGCTTAATAGAGAATATCATACCCCTGAGGAGGTCCGTGAGATATTTTCTAAGCTGATTGGTAAGGCAGTGGATGAAAGCTTTGGCCTGTTTCCTCCCTTTTATACAGACTGTGGTAGGAATATCTCTGTGGGTAAAAATGTCTTCATCAACTCTGGCTGCCGCTTTCAGGATCAGGGCGGTATTACAATTGGTGATGGTGCCTTAATAGGACATAATGTGGTGCTAGCTACCCTGAATCATGATGTTAATCCTAGAAAGCGAAGCTCCATACATCCAGCGCCCATTATCATTGGTAAAAATGTATGGATTGGATCAAATGCCACAGTTACACCAGGCGTAACTATTGGTGATGGTGCTATCATAGCTGCTGGAGCTGTTGTTACAAAGGATGTTCCTGATAATGTTATTGTAGGTGGCGTGCCTGCAAAGATAATTAGGGGAATAGAAACAAATAATTAAAAGTATCTAAATAACATTTCGGCTAGTTTGAATGGAGTTCTTCCGTTTAAGCTAGCTTTTTCTATTCTATAGTTAAAGGTCTTTCTTATAGGTATTAGTATACTTAGATTCTAACATACTATATAGTCTTCAACGGTGCAAAATGCACTACAATTAAATGTGGCAAAATGATATATTTTGATTAAAGAAATTATCTTTTAGTATACGGGGAGATGTTATATGAAGTATAGTTACAAAAATCTATCTAATGACCAGATTGAACGATATCTTGAAAGAATTAATTATAGGAATAAGGTTGAAGTAAATGAAAAATGTCTTAGTGGTCTGGTAGATGCGCATCAGAAGGCGATTATTTTTGAGAATCTTGATATTTACTTTGAGAAGCGTCCTGTATCATTAGAGCTTGATGATTTGTTTGACAAGCTAGTTACACGAAAAAGAGGGGGCTTTTGCTTTGAATTAAATGGCCTTTTTGTAGCACTTTTAAGAAGCATAGGCTTCGATGCTTGGTCGTGTTTTTGTCGTGTAACAATGTTTGAAGGAGAGTACTTTATGCCCATCAATCATAGGGGGTGTATAGTTAAGCTTGATAATCTATTATATTATTGTGATGTGGGATTTGGAGGACCAATGCCAGGAGGAGCACTGCCCATAGGAGAGGATGGAGAGCATACCATAAAGGATGAAACTTACTTTACCATAGACTGTGGCGATGGTTGGAAGGAAATGTGGAGAAAATCTAAAGTGTTAAAGCCAGATGAAGCTGCTTCAGAGTGGGTAGGTAAACGTATTCTTAGGTTTTCTTTAAATCATACAGACCCCATTGACTTTATTGCTCTGTGCAATTATATGGCTAGGGATGAATCAGAATTCCGCACAGGATATATGGTGAATTACAAGAGAGAGGACGGATATTACGCAATAAGTGGAAGAACTCTTCATATAAATACTTCTTCACAGGAATTTAAAAAAGAACTTGAAACGGAAGATGATGCCAGAATAGCTTTAAAGAAATATTTTGGTATATCAATAAAGGTATAAAAGGAGGGGAAATTCTAGTGGTATTTAACGAGGAATTGTTTTTAAAGGACTTGAATTTTGTGAAAGAAACCCAAGGGGATAAGGAGATTGAGGCTTTTTTAAAAGCTGCAATTAAGAATCTCCGGGAATCTCTACCTGAAAATATGGGCTGCTGCTGCTCCTATGGCTCCTGTGAGGGAGATCCACGACTAGAGGAAATGAATGAGTTAAAGAAGAAAAGAGTTCGTATTGAAAGAAGCTCTGGAACAGCTTATATAATAAAGGAGCTTGGTGTTTTTTATAAGGAAAAAGGAAAGCTTGAAAGAGCCAGGGAAATCTTTAAGGAGGCTCTAGAAGAATTATCCCTGGGTGGGGTATCACAAGGAAGGCTATATTCGGAGATAATAGCTCTTATTAGTAATTTAAATTGAGATTTATATGAGGTTGCTGACAAAGTCAGCAACCTTATTTAAGCATTAAGACAGTATTCGAGTTTGTCTTTATTACGGAATCGTTTAATGAGAAATTTCTCAAATTAATAGTTATTATGCACTTTAATATATGAAAATAATGTATAATATTAGTATGTTATATATTATTTGAATAATTATTGAAGAAAAGCAAATAATTTTTAGAAAATTTAAAAAATGTGCAAAATTCACTAACCTCCTGTTTTTCACATAGATATAATTTAAATCGTAAGGTGTTTAAAATTCATGTGAAAATTTAAACAATAAAATAAGGAGGAAATTCTATGAAACAAAATGAAATGAAACTTCAGGACATCTTGAAGGAGCGAGGAATCGACATGGCAGAAGTTGATGCGGTGTTGGAAACTGAGGTTCCTGAAAAGAAGGAAAGTAGCCAAAAGTTATTAGATGTTTATTACTCTTTAAAAGTAAGTGCTGATATGGAAATTCCTTATTGGTACAACAGAGTATGGTGGGAAAATGAAGGTGATATCACTGAAGTAAGAAGAGCAAAGGCTATGGCGGCTGCTTTATCTCACGTTACTCCTACTGTTCAACCTTATGAAAAAGTAATAATGAACAAGAATAAATTTGTAAGAGGAGCTTTCCCATTCCCATGGGTATGTGCATCTTTCTTTAATGCTCAGGCAGAAGCACTTATGAATGAAGTGGATGCACCTAAAATGAGTGAAGCTGACGACATCAGTATAGTTGGAGCTGGTGGCGGAAATATAACTGAGAGCTATGGTGAAATCGTTTGCTTGGCAAAAAAGTTCGGTATGAGAAAAGATGAAATACCTGTACTAGTTAAAGTTTCAAAGTATTGGGATGGAATTTCTGTAGAAGATTTAAGTGATAAATATGCAAAATTAACCCCTGACTATGATCAGTTCAGAAGAACTATGGATAGCGTAGTATGTATGTTTGACTCTTTTGCTATCCCTCAGGGACGTGAAGTTATAAATTATTATCTTCCTCTTCAATATGGTTTTGATGGAATTATTGAAGAATGCGATAAGAAAATACCAGAGCTTATGGGCGAGGCTGGAGACGATGGACAATTTGGAATGAGCAGAGCTTACTATTATGTAGCTATGAAGGAAATAGCTAAGGGCTTGAGCACATGGTTAGAAAATCATGCTAAGAGAGCAGCTTACCTTGCTACCATAGAAACTGATCCAGCAATTAAGGCGAATTATGAAGCCGTTGCGAAAAATGCTATGAATGCAGCTCATAGAAAACCTCAGACCTTCTGGGAAGCTCTTCAGATAACCTTCTGCTGCCATCTTGGAGTAGTTAATGAAGACCCACAATCCGGTCAATCCATCGGAAGAATTGGACAAGTACTACAGCCATTCTATCAAAAGGATATTAGAGAAGGCGTTATGACCGATGAAGAGGTTATTGAACTTCTTGAACAATATAGAATTAAGATTACTCAAATTGAATGCTTTGCTTCTTCAGGAGTTTCTGGTGGTGTTCTTTCCGGTAATACCTTTAATAACCTTTCCCTTGGTGGCTTAAACTATAAAGGTACTTCAGCGGTTACACCTCTTGAATATCTAATCATAGAAGCAGGTATGAGATGTCAGACTACTCAGCCTACTCTTTCAATTCTTTACGATGAAAGAACCCCTGAAGACTTCTTAATGAAGGCTGCAAGATGTACTAAGCTTGGTATGGGATATCCTGCTTGGATGAATAATCAACAGGGAATGAACTTCATGCTCAGACAGTATGGGCCAGAGGGAATGAATGTTGAAGATGCTAGGGCATGGTGTCTTGGTGGATGCCTTGAATCCGCACCTGGCTGCTTCCAGCCATTAGATTATGATGGTCAGGTTTGGATGATTCCTGGTGGAGCCTCTCCAACATGTGGTACAGGCGTTCACTTTATAGCTCTTCCAAAGCTTATCGAATTAGTTCTTACTAATGGTGTTGATAAGAGAACAGGTAAGATGATATTCCCACCACATAATACAAAAATTGATTCCTATGAGACCTTATTTAAGCTCTGGGGACATTATCTAACAATTGCTACTGATTGTGTTAACAAGGCTAATAATCTTCAGATGGACATTTGGAGAAAGCACAATATGCCAGTGGTTCAATCACTATTAAAGCCTGACTGCTTCAAGGTTGGAAGGCATATAGGAACAATGGGTGCAAGATACAATGCTACAATCAACTTCGAGTCCTGCGGTACTGTAACCTATTTGAACGCTATGGCTTCAATTAAGAAAAATGTATTTGATGATAAGAAGTACACAATTGAGGAAATGACAGATGCATTATTAAATAACTTTGGGTTTAAAACTGCTTATGAAACAGGAGTATTCTCCCCTGACTTCAGAGAAAGTACAGAAAACAGTGCTAAATATGCACAGATATTTGCAGATTGCATAAATGCACCTAAGTATGGTAATGCAGACTGGGCAGCTGATAGCCTTCTTGTTGAGTATGAAGACTTTATGTTTGATTGGGTGCATCAATTCCGTTCCTACTATGGAAAGCCATTATACATGTGTCAAATTTCCGTATCTACTCACGGACCACAAGGCTTCATAACCTTGGCTAGCGCTGATGGAAGACTTGCAGGAACCACATATGCAGATGGATCAATGTCAGCTGCTGCAGGAACTGATAAGAACGGTATCTATGCAATATTTGAATCAGCAACAGTTTATGACCACTCAATGTGCCAGAACTCCCAGATGAATCTGAAGCTTCATCCATCAGCAGTTAAGGGAATTAACGGTACTAGAAAACTTCTTGACTGCGTAAGAGCATATATGAGAAAGGGTGGCTTCCACGTTCAATTTAATGTTGTTGATTCCAATACCTTACGAGATGCTCAGAAGAAGCCAGAAGCTTATAGAGACTTAATGGTTCGTGTTGCAGGATTTACTCAGTACTGGTGTGAAATTGGTAAGCCAATTCAGGATGAGGTTATATACAGAACTGAATATGATGAGGCATAAAGGTAATCTATAATAAATTTACATATTCATATTTTGGTTTATGCCCGAGGAGGCATATACCCTTGGGCGTTAACCTTAAATACGTCCCACTGAGGGGCCTATAATATAAGGAGGTAAAATAAATGAAACACGTTGATTGCAAGAATTATATACATTTGGATGTTGAAAAAGGAATGTGTGGATTAACTAAGATGATAGTTCCTATAGATGGGGAAGGTAGTGAAGCATGCCCCGAGTTTATAGAAGTTGAGAAATGTGGAAATTGCAAAAATTTTGCTAACGAAGACAGATATGGTATAGGATTATGTACAGGCTTAGAAAAGGAAAATTGGGCATATTCCTCTTGTGGAGCCTTCGGATGTAACGGATATAAAGCTAGATAGGCTGTATATGGAAGAAAAAGGATTAATATTTGACATTCAAAGCTTTTCTGTTCATGATGGACCTGGCTGCAGAACAAATGTATTTTTTACTGGATGCCCTCTGCAGTGTAAATGGTGCGCTAACCCAGAGAGCTGGATTCTAAAAAAGCATATAATGTTTGCTGAAAGAGTTTGTAAATGGGAAAAAGGTTGTAAAGTCTGTGAAGGAAAATGTCCCTACGGTTCCATAGTGTTCGATTTAAGTGGAAAACCAAGTATACAATGGGATATATGCAAGAATTGCGAAACCTTTGAGTGTACTTCAATTTGTCCGAATAATGCACTGAAGCAATGTGTTAAGGAGCTGTCTGTTGATGAATTGATGAAAATTCTTAGACGGGACTTTAGCAACTGGGGACCAGAAGGAGGAGTTACCTTCACTGGTGGTGAGCCTTTAATGCAGCATAAATTCCTATTAGAGGTATTGAAAAGATGTAAGGATATGCAGATCCACACAGCCATAGAGACCTCTGGATTTACAAGCGAAAAAATATTTCTAGAAGTTATGAAATATATTCATTTTGCTTTTGTAGATGTAAAAAACATGGATGATGAATTGCATAAGGAAGGAACGGGGGTTTCCAACAAGCAAATTCTTTCAAATATATCTGCATTGAAAAAATCTAGATGGAAAGGGAGAATTGTTTTAAGAACTCCTATAATTAGAGGATATAATGACAGCTTAGAAAATGCGAACAAATGTATTGAGTTCATGAAGGAAAACGATCTTTATGAAATTAATTTGCTTAAGTTCCATAGATTAGGTGGTACTAAATGGGATCAGCTTGGAAGAGATTATGTATATAATACCGTTGGAACAGGGGATGTAACGGAAGAACAGCTTAGTAAGCTACAGGAGGTTTATCTTGATAACAGAATAGCTTGTTATATTGCTGATAATACACCCTTTTAGTCTTGAAGGGGGATTGTGTAAAGCATAAATCCCCCATTATTATATTAAATTATTCTCAATTTAATTAAGGAGGTACTTTCTTTTGGGAAAAATAATTAAGAAAGCTATTTGTTACTTTGGTGGGATGTTTCTAATTGCCTTTGGAATAAGAATATCAGCTTTAAGTGCTACAGGTATATCACCAGTTAGCTCAATTCCTAGAGCATGTGAAAAAATATTTGCTAAGTTTGGTATAGAGGGAATATCTCTTGGTATGAGCACTTCTATGATATATGTTATTCTTATAATTTTACAAATCATCATTTTAAGAAAGAAGTATAAACCAATACAATTACTTCAATTTGGAATTACATTTATTTTAAGTTATTTTATTGATGTATGCTTATTCGTAAACAACTTATTACCTAAGCCTTCTAATTATTTTATACAGCTTATTTATCTTGTACTTAGTGTAGTGATTATTGCTGTGGGAGTTTCCTTCTATCTTATGCCAAAATGGATACCACTACCTGCAGAAGGATTATCAGCGGCTGTTAGTGAGGCAAGTGAAGGTAAGATAGCCTTCCACAATGCTAAGAGTACTGTAGATACAAGCATGGTTGTTGTAGCAGCAATTTTATCTTTTGCCCTATTAGGGGGGGGAAAGGCTTTTACAGATGCTAATCTTGTTGTTGTAAGAGAAGGAACAATAGTAGCAGCCATATTTGTAGGAAAGGGAGTAGGTATTATTAATAAAGCTATAAAAGAAAAAGTAGTGGCATGGATTGAAAAATAGATTTTAGTGAAAATTAGATAAAAGAATAAATAATTGACCAAATATAATTTATGATGTTGGTGATTTAATTGTATAAGTATGATGATGAAATTTATAAAGTTATTAACGATTGTGGTCATGACACGGATAATCTTCCTATTGTCAGCTTTAAAAAGGGAGATTATGTAGTACACGCAGGAAAGGATAATGACTATATATTTTACATTCTTGAAGGAAAGGTTAAGGTAGTTGCTACGGCTTCCAATGGTAAAAAAATATTGGTGGATGATTTAACACCAGGTCATTTCGCTGGTCATCTGAGTAATCTGCAAAACAAAAATTTTTATTGTGACACAATAGCAGAAACATCATCTATACTCATAAAGTTATCTGTAAAATGTTTTACAACTCTTATGAAGAATGAAATATTTGCTCGATTTTATTATTGTAAAGTTAATGAACGACTTTATACTATGTATAAGAAAACCCTAGTAAATAAGTTATTTACGCAGTATGAAATCATCGCCTATCACATCTTAGAAAACCGTGAAGGTAATCGCTTTGTATGTGATAGCCTCTATAAGGCATGTTTGGAATTATGTATAAGCAGAAGAAACTTATATTATGTTTTGGACAAGTTAAAGGATGAATACATATTAGGGAAAGATGAAAAAGGTTGTTATATTTCTGATCGTGAAATGCTAATGGAAATAGCAAAGCCAGTGAAGGATTATTATAATAACGAATATTGAATTTAAATTTAGTATTAAGCATAGTAATTAAAAAATATTGGCGTGCCTAGATTTTATTATATCTATTCACGTCATTATTTCAAATTAATATTGTTAACCTATAGGAAAGGATGTGTTTATAACGGAACATTTATCTGAAGAACTATTAGAAATGCTCAACTGTGAAACAGTATTCACAATTCCTGTCTTAGGTGGTATCGGAGTTTCAGAGTCTACAGTAATAACCTGGTTCATAATAGCTGCACTTACAATAATATCCATAGCGCTTACTCGTAATCTAGTGGTTGAAAACCCTGGGAAGAGGCAGCTGGCTATCGAGTTTGCCGTTGAATGGCTCTATAGCTTCTTCGATGATATCATAGGGGAGCATGGAAGAAAGTACATACCATATCTCATGACGGTAATCATATATCTTGGGACTGCTAACACTATAGGACTTCTTGGAATGAAGCCACCCACAAAAGACTTATCCGTTACACTAGGTCTTGCAATAATGAGTATAGTGCTCATTGAGTCAGCGACCATTTCCAAGAGCGGAGTCAAGGGCTATTTCAAGAAAAAGGCTGAACCTATTGCAATTGTAGCTCCAATAAACTTTCTTGAGATCCTCATTAGACCTCTATCTTTATGTATGCGACTTTTTGGTAACATACTTGGAGCCTTTGTTGTTATGGAGCTTATCAAGATTATTATCCCTGTGGGGGTACCCGTAGCATTTAGCCTGTACTTCGATATATTTGATGCCTTGATTCAGGCTTATGTATTCGTATTTTTAACCTCTTTGTTCATCAAAGAAGCCATTGAATAAAAATTTAAGATAAAAGAAGGAGAGAGGAAGGTTATGTCACAATTAATAGCAATTGGTGCTGCTGTAGCAGTATTAACAGGAGTAGGAGCAGGTATAGGTATAGGCGTTGCCACAGCGAAGGCTTCAGAGGCTGTAGCAAGACAGCCGGAAGCAGAAGGTAAGATTAGTAAGATATTGCTTTTGGGTGCTGCCTTGGCAGAAGCAACCGCTATTTATGGTTTCGTTATAGCCCTATTAATAATACTGTTCCTTAAATAATAGATAAAGGAGTGTATATAGGTGCTTAGACTAGATTGGAACCTTTTATTTACAATAATAAATTTATTAATATTATATTTACTTATGAAGAAGTTTTTGTATAAGCCTGTTCTTGGCATTATTGAAAAGCGCAGGAGCCTTGTAGAAGCTCAGCTGAATAACTCAGCTGAAATAGAAAAACAGGCAAATGAGTTAAAAGCTCAGTATGAGGAAAAGCTACTCATGGGAAATGCAGAATATCATACTATTATTGAAGAGTCTAAAAAGAAGGGAGAGCTTGCTTACGAAGCTATAATAGAAAAAGCAAATGCTGAAGCCCAGAAGATATTGATCAAGGCTGAGAAAAAGATTGAGAGAGAGAAAGAAAACGCCCTAGTAAACCTTAAGGATGAGATTGGAATGTTAGCTATAGAGGCCGCTGAGAAAATTATCAATGACAAAGCTACGCTAGGTAGAGACTGTGAACTGTATGATGATTTTTTAGTCAAGGTAGGTGGAAGCGATGGCGAAGGAGATAAATAGAGTAGAAGCAAGGCTTCTATATGTTACTCCCCCTACAGAGGAGCAGATAATTGGCATAAGATCTTTTATAAATGACAGGTATAAAAAGGAAGAAGTCAATCTTATTCTGGAGGAAAGAAAGAGTCTTATTGGTGGATTTGTGCTTAAGATAGGCAATGAAGAGTATGACTGGAGCACAAAGGAAAAGCTTCGCCAGATCAAAGCTCATATAAAAGATGGCATTTGTGAAAAGTTACAGTGCCCCAAGGACATAATATCTATAGTTAAAGAGGAAATCAAAAGTGCTCAATTTGACGAAAATTGCAAAGAGGTTGGCTATGTAACCTTTTTAGGCGACGGTATCGCAACCATAAAAGGCTTGGACCATGTAATGTACGGAGAAATTGTGATTTTTGAAACAGGTACAAAGGGGATGGTTCAGGATATAAGAGAGGACGAGATTGGCTGTATACTCTTCGGTCGTGATAACGATATCATGGAGGGATCTAGAGTTGTTGGCTCTGGAAAGAAGGCTGGGGTTAAGGTAGGAAAGGACTTCCTTGGAAGGGTAGTGGATGCTCTTGGAAATCCCATAGACGGCTTGGGCTTAATAAAGGGAGAGGATTACCGTCCTATAGAGTCCAAGGCTCAGGGTATTGTTGAAAGAAGAGCTGTTGATGTGCCGCTGGAAACAGGAATATTATCAATAGACTCTATGTTTCCTATAGGAAGAGGTCAGAGAGAGCTTATCATAGGGGACAGGCAGACCGGTAAGACATCCATAGCCATGGATACTATAATTAATCAGAAGGGAAAGGATGTTATATGCATCTATGTTGCTATAGGACAGAAGGCTTCCACCGTAGCAAAGCTTGTTACCACCCTTAAGCAGAACGGTGCCATGGAGTATACTACTGTTGTATCCTCTACGGCCAGTGATACAGCTACCCTTCAGTACATAGCACCCTATTCTGGAACTGCCATGGCTGAGCATTTTATGCGTCAGGGAAAGGATGTTCTCATAGTTTATGATGACCTATCCAAGCATGCGGTTGCATACCGTGCAATCTCACTGCTGCTGGAACGTTCTCCTGGTAGAGAAGCTTATCCCGGGGATGTTTTCTACCTCCATTCAAGGCTTCTTGAGCGTTCTGCAAGGCTTAACGAAAATTTCGGTGGTGGCTCCATAACGGCACTGCCAATAATAGAAACCCAGGCTGGTGACGTTAGTGCTTACATACCCACCAATGTTATATCCATAACCGACGGACAGATATTCCTAGAAAGCAGTCTCTTCTTCTCAGGAATAAGGCCTGCGGTTAATGTAGGACTTTCCGTATCCCGTGTTGGTGGAGCAGCCCAGACGAAGGCAATGAAAAAGGCTGCAGGAAGTGTAAGAATAGACCTGGCACAGTACAGGGAAATGGAGGTTTTCACCCAGTTCAGCTCTGACCTAGATGATGCCACCAAGATGCAGCTTGCCTACGGAAGCGGTCTCATGGAGCTTTTGAAGCAACCTTTGGCTCATCCTATGTCAATGTGTGATCAGGTATTAACTCTGGTAATGGCTACTAACAAGATAATGGTAGGCGTAGAAACCCAAAATATCAAAAAGTTCCAGGGAGAAATTCTGAAGTTCTTCCACCAGGAGCATCCAGATATGGTACAGGAGATAGAAACAACCAATAAGCTATCTGATGAGCTTATAGAAAAGATTATCAGCATAGCAAAAGAATATGTAAGCAGGTAATAGCTATGGCAGATGTTAGAGAGATTAAAAACAGGATGAACAGCGTTAGGGATACAATGAAAATAACTAATGCAATGCATATGATTTCTACTACTAAATTGAAGCAGGCTAAAAGAGCATTGAATAAAACGGAGCCGTTCTTTGAAGAGCTCCAGAAGACTATGCATGATATAATCAAGAGATTTCCTAGTGCTCCCTATATCTTCTTTGAAGATGAGGAAAATCAGAAAATCTCAAAGAAAAAAACATGTTATTTAGTCATAACAGGAGATAAGGGGCTTGCAGGAGCTTATAATCACAATGCATGCAAGCTTGCACTAGAACACATGGAGAAAAATGCAGGAGAAGAAAGCTGTTTCTGCACCGTTGGTATATTCGGATACCATTTTTTCTCCAAGAAGGAGTATAATCTAAAAAAGGATTTTCAGTTTACTGCTTCTAATCCCACCTTGAAGAAAGCAAGGCTTATTGCAGATGAGCTTGTAGATATGTACTTAAGCAGGAAGGCTGATGAAATATACGTGATCTATACAAAAAATGAAAGTGCTATTTCTTCAAAAACTATTATTGAAAAACTGCTTCCCCTTTCTAAGGAGAATTTTCAAGTTAGAGAAGCAGCCTCAGAGCTTCCTATATATCCTTCTGCGGAAGAGATTGTTTCTGCTCTGGTTCCGGATTATTTAACTGGCTATATATTCGCCACTCTTATGGAGTCCTATACTAGTGAGCAGAATGCTCGTGTTATGGCCATGGAGAGTGCCACAAGAAACGCTAAGATTATGCTCCAGGAAATGTCCATTGTTTATAATCGGCTGCGTCAGGCCAATATAACACAGGAAATTACCGAGGTGGTAAGCGGGGCTAGAGCGCAGAAGAATAAGAAAAAAATGAAGTTTAAGGAAGGAGATCATTCGTTATCATGAAAAAGCAGTCAATACATATTGGTAAAATAATACGAATTGCAGGCCCTGTTGTTGATGTGACTTTTGAGGCCGGGTATCTCCCCCGTATAAAGGAAGCTTTGGAGCTGGATAATGACGGTACAAGAACCGTCATGGAGGTGGCACAGCATGTAGGAAATAACGTGGCTCGCTGTATCATGCTAGCTGCCAGTGAAGGTCTTAGAAAGGGTATGGAGGTTACCTCCTACGGAACTGAAATAATGGTTCCAGTAGGAGAAAAAACCCTAGGAAGACTTTTTAATGTTCTTGGAGATACCATAGATGATGGGGATAAAATAGAGGCTGTTGAAAAATGGTCTATTCACAGGGAGCCTCCGAGCTTTGAGGATCAGAGCCCTGTAGTTGAGATGCTGGAAACGGGAATAAAGGTGATAGATCTTCTGGCTCCTTACGCTAAGGGCGGAAAGATCGGACTCTTCGGAGGAGCAGGAGTAGGTAAAACAGTGCTCATTCAAGAGCTCATCACTAATGTAGCTACAGAACATGGGGGATACTCAATATTTACAGGAGTAGGAGAGCGTTCTAGAGAAGGAAATGACCTATGGACAGAGATGAGAGAATCAGGAGTTTTATCAAAGACCGCCCTGGTGTTTGGACAGATGAATGAACCACCGGGAGCTCGTATGAGAGTTGCTGAATCCGGACTTACCATGGCAGAGTACTTCAGAGACCATGACCATCAGGATGTGCTTCTCTTCATAGATAATATTTTCCGTTTTGTTCAGGCAGGTTCTGAGGTATCAGCACTTCTTGGACGTATGCCTTCTGCCGTAGGCTACCAGCCAACCTTGTCTACTGATATGGGAGAGCTTCAGGAGAGAATAGCATCTACTAAGAATGGTTCCGTAACTTCAGTGCAGGCTGTATATGTACCTGCTGATGATCTCACTGACCCGGCTCCGGCAACAACCTTTGCTCACCTTGACGCTACAACGGTTTTATCCAGAAAGATAGTGGAACAGGGTATATATCCAGCCGTTGATCCCCTTGAATCCACCTCCCGTATACTGGAGGAAGATGTGGTAGGGGAAGAGCACTATAATACTGCCAGAAAGGTACAGGAAATACTTCAGAAGTATAAGAACCTTCAAGATATTATAGCAATACTAGGTATGGACGAGCTATCCGATGAGGATAAGCTTATAGTATATCGTGCTAGAAAAATTCAAAAATTTCTTTCTCAACCTTTCCATGTAGCTGAAAACTTCACAGGGGTTCCTGGTAAATATGTACCGGTAAAGGATACTATTAGAGGCTTTAAGGCAATCATCAACGGTGAGATGGATGAATATCCCGAGTGGGCATTTTTCAACGTTGGTGGTATTGATGATGTAATAAAGAAAGCGAATCTTAGTCCTCTACAATGAAAAGGATGGGGGGATGTAAATGACTATTTTCAAGATTAAAGTACTGGCCAGTGATCGTGTTTTCTACGAAGGCGATGTTGAATCCATTACGCTAACTACTGTGGACGGAGAAATAGGAATACTGGCTAACCATGAGGAGATGGTTATAGGAATAGTTCCTGGGGAGCTGAGAATAACCACTGCAGGTCAGGAAAGGATAGTTGCCGCTTCAGGCTCGGGCTTTGCAAAGGTGCAGAAGGACGTAGTAATAGTACTTGTGAGCAGTGCAGAGCGTCCTGAAGAAATTGACGAGCTGAGAGCTCTAGAGGCCAAGGAGAGAGCATTGGAGAAATTGAAGCACAAGGAAGACCTCAAAGAATTCCATCGCTCCAGGGCTGCCATGGCCAGGGCCTTAAGCCGTTTAGATATAATAAATAAGTATGGAAATAAAAAAATATAAAGATTAATTCTTATAAGAGGTGATAAGCGTTTTTGATTGGAGTCAAATTCGTGATTGTATGAAGAGATTATTTACATCAGAATCTGTTACAGAAGGACATCCTGATAAAATTTGTGATCAAATATCTGACTCGATATTAGACGCTATTATCAGTAAGGACCCAGAAGCAAGGGTAGCCTGCGAAACTGCCGTTACCACTGGTATGGTATTAGTTATGGGAGAAATAACAACAAAGTGTTATGTTGATATACCTAAGGTTGTAAGAGATACCATAAGGAAAATTGGATACGATAGTGCTAAATATGGCTTTGATTGTGATACCTGTGCTGTATTGACTTCTATCGATGAACAGTCTCCAGATATAGCACTAGGTGTTGATAAATCCATAAAAGGGAAAAAAGCTGAAAAGGACATGTTAGAAGCCATTGGTGCCGGTGATCAAGGTATGGTATTTGGCTTCGCCACCAATGAAACAGAGGAATATATGCCCATGGCTATAGATATGGCTCATAAGCTAGCAAGGCGATTAACAGAGGCAAGAAAGAGCGGAGTGTTGGAGTATTTAAGACCTGATGGGAAGACACAGGTTACTGTTGAGTATGAAGATGACAGACCTGTAAGAATAGATACAATAGTAATATCAACTCAGCATGGAGA
The DNA here is from genome assembly GCF_049943125.1 of Alloiococcus sp. CFN-8. Classification (GTDB taxonomy): domain Bacteria; phylum Bacillota; class Clostridia; order Clostridiales; family Clostridiaceae; genus JAEXZL01. The sequence goes on along the minus strand of NZ_CP188040.1, from coordinate 467,616 downwards.
GGAGGTTCAGCAGGATAAACTTCGTAATGATATAATGAAGGAAGTGGTAAATGCTATAGTTCCAAAGGAACTTATAGATGAGGATACGAAGTTTTATATTAATCCCACAGGAAGATTTGTTGTTGGAGGCCCCCAGGGGGATTCGGGCTTAACAGGACGAAAAATCATAGTAGATACCTATGGTGGTTATGGAAGCCATGGGGGAGGTGCTTTCTCAGGAAAGGATCCTACAAAGGTTGATAGGTCCGGGGCTTATGCTGCAAGGTGGATAGCTAAGAATCTTGTAGCTGCTGGAGTGGCTGATAAGCTTCAGGTGGAGATTGCCTATGCAATTGGTGTATCCAGGCCTGTATCAATTGCTGTAGATACATTTAATACAGAAAAGCTTCCTAATGAAGAGATAATTAAAATTATTAATAGTATATTTGATTTAAGACCTGCTGCAATCATAAGGGACTTGAGATTAAGAAGACCAATTTACCAGGCTACAGCAGCCTACGGACATTTTGGGAGAACAGATGTTAAGTTACCTTGGGAGCAGCTTAATAAGGTAGGAGAAATAAAGGAATATATAAGACAGTTAAATAAAAGTTAGTTATATAAACAATATAAATTTTCCTGCTGGTAGCACATGATGTTACCAGCAGTTTTCTTGATTCATCTGAAGATGTACTGTGTTGTGGTATTCAATGTATTCCTCGATAATTATTACTAATGAATATCTATATGTGTACTGCCTTCTTGCTTAAGAATTCCCATGGAATTCTCTGTTGAGGAGAATTTCTTCGGTTATTTTATATACTATATATTTTGTTGATAGTATTGAGGATATTATTTACAATTATATTATATATAAATATTACTAAGATTAAGGAGAGGCTTTATGGAAACCAATTTGCAATTTAGATATGCCACTGAGGGAGATACAGAGAAAATATTATACTTTATAAAAGAGTTAGCTGCCTACGAAAAAATGTCAGAGGAAGTAGTAGCCACAGAAGAATTGCTGGGGGAATGGATTTTTGAAAAGAAGAAAGCAGAGGTTATTTTTGCTTTAGAGAATGGAAAAGAGATTGGCTTTGCGCTGTTCTTTCATAATTTCTCAACTTTTCTTGGACGAGCAGGTATTTATTTAGAGGATTTATTTATCTTGCCTGAATACCGAGGTAAGGGCTATGGAAAGGCTACTCTAAAGCAATTGGCCAAAATAGCCGTAGAACGTGGATGCGGTCGTCTTGAGTGGTGGTGTCTCAACTGGAACAAGCCAAGCATTGACTTTTATTTATCCCTAGGAGCAGAGCCAATGGAGGATTGGACTGTATATCGCATAACTGGGGATACATTAAAGGATATGGGAGAATAAACTATAGATGTAGTTTACTTTCATTGGAATGGTAATAGATATAAGTAGTTTTTCAAAAAGAGTAGCCTTAGGAGGGTTTGCATGGTACTTTAATAAAAGAATATATAAAGATATGAACAATATTTCGTTCAATAGTAAAGTGTTGATTGATGCGGGAAGGACTATCTCTGAAGAGAGTAGTGAAAAGTAGATTAGAAAAAATATACTCCTAGGTAATACGGGCTTTTTTGAAGTAGAGTGCTAATGAAGCTGTTCTCTTCAAAAGAGCTCTTTTTTTTATGACTCCAGTTTTAATGATAAGTAATAAAAATCAAAAAGTAACAATAAATAATTTGTCGAGTTAATTTTTATCACATTATTGCTTTAAAGCGTTGACAATAAATACTATTTACTCTAAAATTAGCTATAAATTCAAAATAATCTATATATTTTATTAAATAAACACAATTTCAAATTTTTATTTTATATAGAATAAAGGAGGGTAAAAAGTGAGGAGATACAAAGGTTTTATTTGTTTGTTCTTATCTGCAATAATGGTTGTTTCCACCGTTCCTATAGAAGTACTAGCCTTGGGAGCCTGGTTTAGTAGAGTGAATCAGGCTATAGAGCTTGAGGCAACTGAGGAAGAGCTTGTAGAAGAAAAGCGTATTGAGCTCTTAAAGGAAAATAGTGATCCAATGCTTTTGGAGGATTATGACATTCCAGCTCTGACCGATGTGGTAGAGGTAATAGTTACTGTCAAGGGTGATTCCTTGGTTCAGCGTCGTAACAATCTAGGACTTGACTCCATGACCATATCTGACTTTGCTGTCAGCGACACAGGTAAATCAGAAATAGCTGATATTACAGAGTCTCAAGAAGAGGTTAAGGAGGAAATCCAAGACCTGGGTATAGAGGTAGATACAAAATACAGTTATACCACACTACTTAATGGCTTCTCTATGTCCGTTGAATATGGAAAGGTTCCAGAGATCAGCCAGCTGGAGAATGTTGAAAGTGTAGTGCTTTCTATTCTCTATGAGAAGGAGGACAATGTTGACGGTGAAGAGGTCATGGGAGGCGTGGTTAATTCCCTTGCAACCAGTGGCTATGCCAATACTTCTGACTTTCAGGGTGAAGGCACGGTAATAGGTATTCTAGATACAGGTCTTGATTACAACCATGAAGCCTTTGTAAATGGTGTAGAGGATGCGGAATTAACAAAGAATGACCTGAAGAAGATGCTACATACCATTACTCCTGACAATATGATAAGTCTCTATTCCTACGCTTCCTACTGGTATGCTCAGGAAAACTTCGATGGAAGCTTAGATAGTCTCTTAGAACTAGATGATCTTTATGTAAGTGAAAAGGTGCCCTTTGCCTTTGACTATGCTGATGTAGATCCTGATGTTAATCCGAGTCCATCATCAGTAACAAACTACGGCAATGATCATGGTACCCATGTAGCAGGAATAGCTGCCGGTAAGACTATAGCCAGTAATGGTGATGTTACCTTCAGTGGTGTAGCACCAGAGGCTCAGCTAGCTATATTTAAGGTTTTCAGCGATAGCAGCAATGGAGCAACCACAGTGGATATTCTTGCAGCTCTCAGTGATGCAGTTTTATTAGGGGTTGATGCCTTAAACTTGAGCCTTGGATCATCGGGAGGCTTTGGACAAGAGGAAGCAGGCTCTCTATTAGAGGAGATTTACGATTTAGTAGCGGAAAGTGGAATAATTCTTAATATCTCAGCAGGAAACTCCTACAACGCCTATCAAGGAAGCTCCGCAGGGGATTTACCTTTAACTAGCAATCCGGATTCAGGAATAATATCTTCCCCTTCAGCTTATGATATGGCTTTAAGTGTAGCCAGCATCAATGCATCAGCTACCAGCAGCTTTATGGCTGGTGAGGAAGCTATACCCTACAATGATATCAGTGGTCATAAGCTTGTTGATGAGCTTAAGGCAGGCACCTATGAATATGTTATGGTTCCTGGTTATGGCTCACCAGAGGATTATGCCAACATAGATGTTAAGGGGAAAATAGCAGTGGTACAGCGTGGTGGAGGCATCACCTTTAATGATAAGCAAGTTAATGCAGCTAACAACGGCGCTATAGCCTGCTTCATTTATAATAATAGAGATGGCTATCTTCTTAATATGGCTATAGACAATTATATGATACCTACTGCTGCATTATCTTTAGGTGGTGGACAAGCCTTAGGAAAGCTAGAGGATAAGAAGGTTACCATTAATGATGAGGTTCAAGGCTATACTACCATGTCTGACTTCTCATCCTGGGGACCGCTTCCAAGCCTGGAGCTGAAGCCAGAAATTACTGCTCCTGGTGGAGATATATATTCAGCTGTTCCCGGAGGAAGATATGAATATATGAGCGGTACTTCCATGGCATCACCTTATATGGCCGGAGCTAGTGCAATAATGAAGCAATATCTTTCACAGAGATTCCCTACATTATCTTATCAGGATATAGAAACTCTTAGTAACCGGTTATATATGAGTACTGCAGTTCCTTATTTAGATAAGGATGGTGTTACTTATTCCCCAAGAAAGCAGGGGGCTGGAGTAGTAGATATAGATGCAGCTCTTAATTCAAAAGCTTATCTTTATGTAAAGGGTGAAGACAAGCCTAAGGTGGAGCTAGGAGATGATAAAGCTGAAGTAGGTGTTTATGATATCTCCTTCCATGTGGTGAATATGACCTCTAAGGCTATATCTTACGATATATCTACCTTGGTACAGACAGAAACGGCTTCTAAGGATGGCAAAACCACTATGGAAAAGGGGTATCCTTTAAAGAATGCTGATACCAGCAATATTACTGTAGCTGGAAAGGGCTCTCTTAATGGAAATACCTTAACAGTTAGTGGTAATGGTGATGCTGAAGTAACTGTTAAAGTAGTCCTTGGTGAAGAGGATAAAAAGTATATGAGAGATACCTTTGAAAATGGTATCTATGTAGAAGGCTTTGTGAACCTTGATGCATTGAATGAAGAGGATTCCGATTTATCAATACCTTATCTGGGCTTCTTTGGAGACTGGACAGAAGCTCCTTTAATGGATGTAGATGCCTTCAGTGATGAAAGCCCACTTATGTATGCTACGGATATTCTGGGCGTATATGGATTGATGTATGTATTCCCTGCTGGTGCTTATGCCTTTAACCTACCAGAAGGTGCAAAGGTGCCTGAGAGATCTATGGATAAGATAGCTATGGGTTTAGGAATGGGTAACGGACTTAGTAATCTTTATCCCTTAGCGGGAGGACTTTTAAGAGGAGCTAAGAGCGCCCATATAACCATAGCTGATAAGGATACTGATGAAATTTACTTTGAAAAAACTGTAATTAATACAAGAAGGGCTAGATATAATAATGATTCCATACTTCCTGGCTATGTGGGAGATACCTGGCCAACCCTTTTGAACTACTCTGGATTAGACAGTAATACAAGGCTTACCTATAATGTAGATCTTAACCTTGATTATGATGAGCCACAAAATACTAAGGGCGAAACCTCCTACTCCTTTGATTTAAACGTGGATGGAGAAGCGCCATATGTAGTAAATAGAGATAGCCTGCAATTTTATGAGGGCAGCGATGGTAATATGTATCTTGACGTTGTTTTAGAAGATAGTAACTATCTCATGGCAGCAACCCTATACTCTGCTGCTAAAGAATTTAGTTACACCAACCCTAATGGTGCAATAGTACCAGGAAAAAACTACTATGAATATATGACACCTATCTATGATAGTACACCTGATAAAGAGAGCAAGATTACCTTCGATGTTACAGACTTCTATGATAATCTCTTTGAGGGAACCTTCTATATTTTAGCATATGATTATGCTATGAATGAAGGTGTCTATAAGGTGGTGATACCTAAAGTAGCTCCTGAAACTGTAGAGCTCAGTGCTGAAGAGCTTACTATAAAGACTAATGAGGTGGCAAAGCTTACTGCTGCTGTCCTTCCAGAAAACAGCACTAATAAGGGGCTTATATGGTCCTCTTCCGATGAAAGTGTAGTTATGGTGAGGGATGGAGAAATAACAGGTCTAAAGGCTGGTGCTGCTACAATCACGGCTGCAAGTACCGATAGTTCTTCCATTAATGATACTATCACCGTTACAGTGCTAGAGGAGGCTGTATCACCTATAGAGGCTACAGACTTTGAGGTTTACAGCTCAAGCTTAGATGTATTTGTTGATGCTAGCGCAGCAAATCGTATAATGAATTGGAATCCTTACAATGCTACGAATAGAGTAGTTACTTGGTCTAGTAGTAATGAAGCTATAGCTACAGCAGCTGCTGGAACTACTTTATCTTCAGGCTCCCAGGTTCCTGCTGCAATTGTAACTGGTGTTTCTCCTGGAGTAGCTACTATTACTGGTACTACTAATGGAGGAGGGAAAGCTTCCTTCACAGTTACTGTTAAGAAATCCACAGGAAGCTTTGTTATTAATGGCACGACATTGGTAAGTTATACAGGACAGGAAGCTATAGTAAATGTACCAGAGGGTGTAACTGCCATAGCAGATAATGCATTTAATAATAATGACTATATAAAAGTAGTTAACCTACCAGAATCCGTGGAGACAATCGGATATAGAGCCTTTTATGACTGTGATGCTTTAGTTAGTGTGGATCTTCCGGAAACCATGACCTCTATAGGAGAAGGGGCTTTCCAGAATAGTGAAGTGTTAAAGGATATAACATTACCTAATGGATTAACAGAGATAGCTACAAGAACCTTCTATAATTGTAAGTCATTAAACAATGTAACTATACCTGAAACTGTTACTACTATAGGTGCAGAGGCCTTCTATAACTGCCAAAGCTTTACGGAAATCATAATGCCTGATTCAATTACTACCTTAGACCCTGTAGGTGGTCAGTGGCAGATGAATACAAATGTAACTAAGGTTGTTATATCATCTAAGCTCACAGCGCTTCCTCAAAAAACTTTTATGGGGTTATATTCCATAACAGAGCTGCCTGATCTTAAGAATGTAACAGTCCTTGGAGATTCAGCCTTCCATAGTGCATATAGCTTAAAACACCTAGTTATACCAGAAACCGTTGAAAGTATAGGTAATTTAGCCTTTGCCTACTCAAGAAGATTAGTGGATAGAGTAGTGGTAAGTGGTATGGAAACTGTTGAGTTTAAAGGAAGTCCTGCTACCATAGGTAAAGGAGTCTTTACTTACAATGAGCTTTTAACTACGGTAACAGGAAAGCTCACCACAATAGGAGAAGGAATGTTTGAGAGGAATACTTCATTGGTGAATTTTGAAGTTCCTGATGAGGTTACTAAGATTGGTAAAAATGCCTTTAAGAACAGTGCTAATCTAGAAACGATAGTATTCTCTGCTAACTCTAAGTTTGAGGCAGAGCTCGGTGCTATGGAATCTCAGCCCTTTGTTAGTGCTACAAAATTCAAAGGTATAGTAGTTGAGGAAGGAAATGCTAATCTTACCGTTGATGAAAATGGATTTGTTTACAATAAAGATAAGACTTACCTTTTATATGTGCCCCCAACTTTCACTGGAACTGAGGTAGTACTTCCAGAGAGCTTGGAGGTCATAGGAGATGAAGCCTTCTATGCTGTGGCAAAGAATCTTACTAGTGTTACCATCCCTGATTCCGTAACCTATATTGGAGATTATGCCTTCTATGGAGCTGTTAATTTGGTAGAGCTTAAAATACCTAATTCTACAACCTATATTGGAGAAGCTGCCTTCTACAATGCTTCATCCCTAACCACACTAGTGATGGGAAACAGTGTAGAGATTATAGGTAATAATGCCTTCTATGGTTGTGTTAAGCTAAAAGCAGTAGAATTCCCAGCAACATTAAAATCAATAGGCAATGGAGCGTTCCAAAATTGTACTTCATTAACTAGTTTAACCTTCCAGGAGGGATTAATATCCATTGGTAAGGACGCCTTTAGAAACTGTAATAGCGTTACCAGTATTATACTGCCACAGAGCCTTGAAACATTAGGTGATTATGCCTTCGCTGGATGTAAGGTAGCGATAGAGATTAACACTGGTGGGTTAACAGTTATTCCTGCTTATGCCTTCTCTGAAGCTTTAAAGGCTGAGAAAATAACAGTTTCTGATAAGGTTACTGCTATAGGGAATTATGCCTTTAATAGAAGTTCATCCTTGAAGGAATTTGTATGGCCTAGCTCCTTGGAGACTATAGGAAATAACGCATTCTACTTCCCGCATCAGCTTACCTCTCTGGATCTATCAGGAACAAAGGTAAAATCTATTGGTAATAGTGCATTTTATCAGAGCTATAGCATCAATAATCTGGTATTACCAGAAACCTTAGAAACCATAGGAACCCAGGCCTTTGCCTATATGAACTACTATGGTACCAGCAGCAGCTATGGAAATGTAGAGCCTATTAAGGAAGTAGTTATACCTTCCAAGGTAAATACTATTCCTACCAATGCCTTTAACTACACTAGGTATCTAGAAAAAATTACTGTGGATGAGAGTAATGCTGTATATACTAGTACTGTTGAAGGTTTACTAATAGTAAGGGATACCGGTGCAATCCATATCTGGCCATTAGGCAATACTACAACAGAATTTACAATTCCAGATAGCATGACCTCTATACCTAGCAGCATGTTTGCTAATAATAAGAGCTTGAAGAAGATAATTATACCTGGACATGTAACCTCTGTAGGCTCCAGTGCTTTCTCTGGCTCAAATATAGAAACTGTTGTATTTGAAAGAAGCAATAATGGTATAGTTATAGGAAGTATGGCCTTTAGCAATTGTATAAATCTAACTTCAGTAACCCTGCCTAGGGGCTTAACATCAATAGGAAGCAATGCCTTCTCATCAAGTACTGCCTTAGAATCCATTGTGATTCCTGGAACGGTAGTAACAATTGGAGATAATGCCTTTAGAGGAAATACTGCATTAAAGAATGTCACCCTGCAAGAGGGAATAGTTGAGATTATGGGAGGAGCATTCTCTGGTTGCACTGCTTTAGCAGAAATCACCATACCTAAGAGTGTGAGCTATATAGCAACCGAAGTAGCTACAAATCCATTCGCTGGCAGCAGTGCATTACAAAACATTTATGTTACTGATGGAAGCTATAATTATGTAGATATTGATGGAGTTCTCTATGATTATAATGAAAAAACCTTGAGGATATATCCTATGGGAAGAACTGCTGAAGAGTATGTGATTCCAGAGGGAACTACAAGAGTTGGATACAAGAGCTTCTACAATAATAAATATCTAAAGAAGGTTCACTTCCCATCTACTCTTCAGAGAGTTGGAGATCAGGCCTTCTATGGATGTGAAAATCTCAATGACTACATCTTTAATGGAACTTATGCCCCACTTCTTGAGCTTAGCACCTATTTATCTGGACACACAACTCAAATAGGCTATTATGGAACCTTTAAGAATTTCTATTTTGATATAAATAGTGGTAATAATAAAGATTTAGCTCTTAATCTTTATTATCCTGAAGGTGGACAAGGATATGATAGCAGAGTATGGAAGGCATTCTTCTACACTGCAAATGGTAGTGTTACGGAAATGACTGTGGACAACATGCTGGGCTTAGAATCCTTAACAGCAGTTCAGGTGGATAATACCCATAATGTACAAGTTGATTGGTCTACTCCACAGTGGGCTACTAGCTACAAGGTTGAGAGATCCGTTGCTAAGGAAGTAAATACAGATGACCAGCTTACCTACCTCTTTGATGGCTTTGAAGACTTAGGAAATGTAACAGAAAATGGCTATCTCGATGAAAATCTTGTTATAGGATTAACCTATGCTTATCGTGTAACAGCTGTTAAGGGTGAAGATGAAGCTGCTGTATATGGTCCTGAAAAATACGTATTTGTTACTATCAATGGCTTAAATTCTGATGAAGAAGCTGCCTCTACAGTGGTAAAAGCTATAGAAGCTCTTAAGCCTGTAGATGGCTTAACCTCAGAGGATAAGAGCAGAGTAGCAGAAGTAAGGGCTATGTATGATGCACTTACAGATGCTCAGAAGGTGCTTGTAAGTAATCAAGCTGTATTAGTACAGGCTGAGAATCAGGTTGCTGCTAATGGAGTAGTGAATTTAATAGCTGCATTACCTAATCCAATTACCTTAGAGGATGAGGAGGCTATAAAGGCAGTCAGAGCAGCTTATGATGCTCTTACAGAGGAGCAGAAGGCTTTAGTTGAAAACTATAATCTTCTCTTAGAGGCAGAAAAAACTTTTGCAGAGCTAAGGGCTAAGGCAGAGGAAGAAGCTGCATCGGCTGCAAGAGTAGAAGCAGTAAAGAATGCTATCGAAGCTATAGGCGAGGTAACCTTAGAAGATGAGGAAGCTATCAAAGCAACTAGAAATGCCTATGATGCTTTAAGTGAGGATGAAAAAGCTAAGATAGATAACTATAACAAGCTCACTACCGCGGAAGAGACCCTTGCGAAGCTAAAGGCTGAGGCAGAGGAAGAGGCTTCATCTGCTGCAAGAGTTGAAGCAGTAGAAAAGGCCATCGCTGCTATAGGAGAGGTAACCTTAGAGGATGAGGAAGCCATAATGGCTGCTAGAGCTGCCTATAATGCCTTAAGTACCAAGGAAAAAGCTAAGGTAGAAAACTATGACAAGCTTAAAGATTCAGAAAAAGCCTTGAAAAAATTAAAGAAGGGCAAGGATAAAAAGAAGAAGGATAACAAGGAGGAAAATAAGGATAAGAAGAATAAGGATAACAAGGACAAGAATAAGGATAACAAGAATAATAAAGATAAGAACAATGATAACGGTAAAGGGAAGGGAGGAAAAAGAACAAATACATCTATAAGACATATGCTGAATTAAATTTATGTTCATTCTGGACATCCTCTGTGAATCAAGGGATCCTTACATGAATAAATAGAACTATATATTAAGACTGCTTCCTGAAAAATCAGGAGGCAGTCTTTTTCGTGAGCGATGAAATAACAACACACCTCGTACTCCACAGATTTGTGTTGCCAGCTATTATTACCAAGACGTTGTCCTTTGGAGCCTTAGGCGGGTTTGCATAGTACTTTAGTAAAAGAATATATAAGGAGCTATAGATGCTATTCAGAAAGTTCCATAATGCGATATGATAAAAGAAGTTTAAAACGGTTGTTTCCATCACTTATATCAATATCAGTTATCTCTTGTATCTTAGCGATTCGATGAACAACTGTATTTCTATGGGTAAATAGCCGGTTGGCTGTAAGTGTTATGTTTCCACCACATATAAGGTATTCATACAAGGTAGTATAATAGTCCGTTCCGTAAGATTTATCATAATCCTGTATTTTCAGAATACCTGGATGACAGAAGTCCTTTGGGTTTATATCTTTATTTAGATTATTTAACATATCGTGAACATATAAATCATCATAATCGAAAAGAACGGCATCTTTTTTTAGGAGCTTGCCTAGCTTTGACGCCCTTTCTGCTTGTATATAATACTTTCTAATATCGATAATATTTTCAAATCTAATGCTTAATCCAGCTATTAGATTATTTCTTTTCAATATATTTATCAGTGATTTTTTAATTTCTTGCCATTGATTATTACTCTTAGTATTTATAACTAGAATAATATTTTCATTATAATAGGCTGATTTACAGGAGGGTAAATTGACTTCAAATGTCCATCTTAAATAACTAAGAAGCCGTGAATTGGTGCTATTTTCCACAATATTAACAGCAGCCACGAATATGTTCTTATTGACCACTGGAAATAAAGCCTTTGCTCTTTCCTTTGCCATACTCTCATTACCTATTCGCTCTTCAAGGAGGTCAACTATAAGAAACTCGTGCTTAACCCCTGTAAGATTATCGTAGAGTTTGCTTTTTTGCATTTCAGAGGCTATCACGTCGCAAAGAAGTTCAGTTATTTGAACATCTTCCGTTTTAAGCTTTCTATTATTTTCTAAAACGCCTATATAGCCAATAATATTATCATTTATCTTTATCTTTCCAACAATTCTTTTCAAGTTGTTAGGAGTCCTAGGAGTTATTAGAACGGGCTGTGGGTTATTAATAACTTGATTTACAAAGCCTTCATGAACATATGGAGTTAAGTTCTTATCATTTCCATAGCCAAGAGAGGATAGGTCATTCCAAAAGGTATCATCTATAGCTGTATTGATTGATGAAGCTAAAAGTTTAGAGGAGGCATCTACTAAAAATACTGGATTACCAAGGATTTCTGAACCAACCTGTACTATATAATCGAGCCCCTTTCCTTTTATCAAAGAATTTAGCAGTTCAGCAGAGCTGTCCACAATCTTTCTATTAGAATGAAAGATATTTAATATCATATCAAACAGCTTAAATATATTTGTTTCGTAAGGAAATAATGCTATATCAGCCTGTTCTGGTAGTAGAGATAAGTTGCAGTCTTTTATAAGGATTAGTCCAATATCCTTAAGAGTAGGTACTCTTTCAGATATCATAGATAAATATCCTAAGTAAAGGACATTTTTTTCAATAGCTAATTCTTTATCATAAAGTAATCTCACTTCCTTATATGACAAATTGCCAAGTCTACTTCTAGATACTTCAATTTCGTATTCAGTGAGCTTTGATAGGAGAATGTCAAAGTTTACTGCCATTAAAATCACCTCAAGTCTATTATAGTATAAAAATACCAAATCAGCAGAGAAATATTGTATTTTATAGCAGTGATTCCTTAATTTGTATTTGTTACAATATAATTGTTAATTTATTAACTAACGAAGTACTGTAAGGAACTCCAAAGTTAATTATTCAATAATAATAAAAATAAAAATGAGGGGGAGAGGGTATTGAAGTATAAAAATTTATTTGAACCAATTATATTAAGAGGGCTACAGCTAAAAAACAGAGTTGTTTTTCCAGCGATGGGAAGTGGGTTTCTTAAGAATGGACATGTTACAGATAGCTTCATTGATTATCATGTTGCTAGGGCTTTAGGAGGTAATGGTTTAAATATCACTGAAGCAGCAGCTGTTCACGGTCCATCTGCACCTAGAGATTTTTTGATGCGTATTTGTGACGATGAGTGTAATCCTGGATTAAAGAGATTTACAGATGCAATTCATAATGCTGGTGGAAAGGCTTGTGTTCAATTATGGCAGGGTGGAGTAGCTGCTGTTTCAGGAGATCCAGAGGCTATGTGTATTGTTCCTAGCGATACAAATTTAGGAGGTATGATATGTCCAGGCGCAACGGTAGAGACTATTCAAGAGGTAGTAGAAGCCTTTGGAGAGGCTGCTAAGCGTGCTGTAGAAACTGGTTTTGACTGTGTAGAATATCATGCTGCTCATGGATATTCACCTCATTCCTTCTTAAGTGCTGCTATTAATAAAAGAACTGATGAATATGGTGGATCATTAGAAAACCGTGCTAGATATTCTTTGGAATGCATTAAAGAAATTCGTAAAAATATACCTGATGATATGCCTCTGCTTATGAGAATCGTAGCCCAGGATGATTATTTGGAAAATGGTCTTACAATAGAGGATATAATAGAGTTCTGCAAAATGGCTAAAAAAGCTGGAGTAGATGTTCTGGATGTTTCTAGAGGTAATGCACATAGTGCTGGCATAAAGTATGAGGTTCCAGCCATAGATATTCCGAGAAGCTTCAATGTAGATAATGCAGCTAGAATAAAGAAGGAGACAGGAATGACTACCATTGCTGTGGGAAGAATTAATTCTCCAGAACAGGCAGAAGAGATTATTTCATCTGGAAAGGTAGATATGGTTGTTATGGGTAGAGCCCAGATAGCTGACCCAGAATTCTGCAAAAAGGCTTATAGTGGTGATGAGGATAAGATTATCCGTTGTATTGCATGTAATCAAGGCTGTGTTGACCGCTTTATGGCTCCAGGAAATTTGTCTCTAAGTTGTTTAAGGAATCCTGCTGTTGGAAGAGAAAAAGAATATGCACTTAAAGAAACAGCGGAGCCGAAGAAAGTTTTGATTGCTGGTGGGGGAATGGCTGGATTAGAAGCAGCAATAACCTTGAAGCAAAGAGGACACATGCCCACTATTCTGGAGGAATCTGATCATTTAGGTGGACAATTCTTATTGGCAGGCTTAGCTCCTAGAAAAGAAGAAATGAAAGAGGCAGCTATTTCAAGAGGAGCTCAGGCTCAAAGCCTGGGAATTGATATAAATATAAATACCAAAGTTACAACTTCTCTCATTGAAGAATATAATCCTGACGCAGTGATAATTTCCACAGGTGGTAAACCTGCAAAGCTGAATGTACCGGGAAAAGATCTTCCTCATGTGCTTCATTCCTTTGATGTAATGGAAGAAAAAGAAACAGCTAAAGGAAATATAGTTGTAATTGGTGGAGGTCTAGTGGGATTAGAAGTAGCAGAATATCTCTCAGAAAAGGATGGAAGCAATAAAATCACAGTATTGGAAATGATGGATGCGGTTGGTAAGGACCTGGGAGTGTTCCGTAAAATATGCGTTATGGAAAACCTATATATGAAAGGAATCCAGACCATTGTGAATACAAAATGCATGGAAATAAAAGAAACATCCGTCATAGTCGAGAGAGATGGAGAGGTTCAGGAGCTTCCTTGCGACTATGTAGTAATAGCTATTGGTTCTGCTTCTAATGATTATGAGGAGCTAAAGAGCTACTGTGAGGGTAAGAAAATTCCTTACTATGTAATTGGAGATGCTTTAAAACCAAGGAGAGCCATTGATGCAATTGCGGAGGCGGCTGAAATAGCTAGAGCGATATAAATATTATAGTGAACTTGTAATTAAAACAACGATTTTTAATTGTATTGGTGTTTATAAATTATTAATAATGATAATTGAAAAACCGTGGATACCTCCGCGGTTTTTTTAATTATTTATTACAATAGAGGTTTTAGAAGAAAAGTTATGATTAATAATTTTTATGTAAAAAAATTACAATGCTGTATTGACAAAATAATAACAAAGATATATAGTTAAACTAACATAGGTTAGTTTAACCTATATTGGTTTGTTCTATAACAAACTAGTTAAATAGTGGTAAAAATAATGGGGGGTATAAAATGGAATTGAAAAATGTTTTATCGGAAGGTAAGTTTGGAACGTTAACTTTAAAGAATAGGTTCATAATGCCGGCAATGGGAACCCATATGTCTGATGAACAGGGATTTATTACTCAGGGATTGATAGACTATCATGTGGAGAGAGCAAAGGGAGGCATGGCTTTAAATATCACAGAGTTTTCTTCAGTACATCCTACAACAGCAGAAGCACATCTTCCAGGAGCTTATGATGATAAGTATATACCTGGTTTAAAGAAGCTAGTGGATGCTGTCCATGAAGTTGGTGGAAAGATATGCTTGCAGATCTGGCATGCGGGTAGACAGACAAGCAGCAGAATTACTGGTAGACCAATTATAGGAGCTTCTCCTATACCTCATGTTGTATATAGGGAAATGCCTTTGGAGATGACTAAAGAACAGATTAAAGAGATAGTAGAAGCCTATGGAGATGCAGCGGTTAGGGCAAAAAAGGCTGGCTTTGATGCTGTAGAGCTCCATGGTGCTCATGGATATTTACTGAACCAATTTATGAGCGCTTATTCTAACAAGAGGACTGATGAATATGGTGGTAGTCTTGAAAATAGAACGCGCTTTGCCGTAGAAGTTGTTAAAAATATAAAAGAGAAGGTAGGAAAAGATTTTCCTTTATCCTATAGAATTACTGCTAATGAATATGTTCCTGAAGGATTAACAATTGAAGATACGGTGATTGCAGCGAAGCTACTGGAGGAGGCTGGGATTGATGTTATCCATGTATCCAATGGTCTCTTTGAGCGCCTTCAGTATACAATTGCTCCAATTGATGTACCAGTAGGCTTTAATGTGCCTAATGCTGAAGCAATAAAGAAGGCTGTAATTATACCTGTTATAGCAGTAGGAAGAATTAATGATCCTGTTTATGCTGATAAGCTCGTTGAAGAAGGAAAATGTGATTTTGTTGCCTTAGGAAGAGCAAGTCTTGCGGATCCTGAATTTGTAAATAAAACTATAGAAGGAAGAATAGACGATATAATAAAATGTATCGGTTGTAATCAAGGCTGTGTGGGTGGACAGTGCCCTGATAAGGATCATGTGGGACCTGCCTGCTTAAGAAATCCTTCTACCGGAAGAGAAAGTGAATATGAAATTAAACCTGCTGAGGTTAAGAAGAAGGTTCTAGTTATAGGTGGAGGTGCAGCAGGACTAGAGGCTGCCACTACATTAAAACGAAGAGGTCATGAGGTTGTACTTTGTGAAAAGAATAGCAGTTTAGGAGGACAATTCTATTTGGCTGGTAAAGCTCCAACTAAGGGTGAGATGTCAGAGGCTGCCCTTCAAATGGGACGACTTGCAGAAAGAGCTGGAGTTGATATCAGATTAAATACTGAGGTGACAAGAGAGCTTATTCTGGGGATTAATCCTGATGAAGTGGTTATAGCCAGCGGCTCTAAACCTGTAATACCTCCTATACCTGGCCATAATAAAGAAAATGTGGTTACAGCTCATGAGATTTTAAGTGGAAACGCTACAGCTGAGAATACCGTAGCAATCATAGGAGGAGGATTAGTAGGGGTAGAAACTGCAGAACTCCTAACCTCTCAAGGCAAAGAAGTAATAATAGTAGAGATGCTTGATCAGGTTGCTAAAGAGCTAGTTCACCTTCGTAAGATATTTGCTTTAGAGTTTATTAATAAGCATAATATTAAGACCTATACTGATTCTAAATGTGTTGAGATAAAAGAAAACAGCATAGTTATAGAAAAGGATGCTGTTAATGAAGAGATTAAAGGAATTGGAACAGTTGTTATGGCTGTAGGCTCTAGAGCTGACAACACAATGGTGGAAATATTGAAGGATATGAATTATCCTTACCATGTTATAGGAGATGCTCTCCAGGCTAGAAAGGCAATCAATGCTATTTGGGAAGCTGCAGCTATAGGAAGAGCAATATAATTTAAGGGACATCCACATGACCTGTAGGCTTCTACAGGTCTTTTTTTTCAGAATTATTTATGTTAATATTTTATTTGAAAAATATATGCACTTATATTAAATGTAACGAAAAAATTCAGTTAAATAAATGATATTCTAGGGGGCTTCAATTTGTATATTGATATATTAATTCTTTCACAGCTGATACATGGTCCTAAGCATGGTTATAAAATTAAAAAGAATGTTGCCTTTGTTTTGGGAGAATCCTATAAGCTAAATAATAATACCCTATATCCACGATTGAAAAAATTTGAGGAGATGGGAGCAGTAGTTAAGGAAGTTGAAATTCAGGAAGGAAGTCCTAATAGATTTTTATACAGCATCACTGATAAAGGAAAAGAGATATTTCAAAGGTTGCTTCAGGATGTTAACGAAGACACCGGGGCAAATAATAACGAATTCCACAATAAGCTAGCCTTCTTCAGCCTACTTACTGAAGAGAATAGAGAAAAGCTATTAACTTCTAGAATTAAGTATTTAGAAAAGCAGTTGGACTTTATGGATAAGATGATTCAAGTGGTAAGAGAAGAGGACTATATGCCCTTTTCTAAGCAGTTATACATATATACTAAAGGAATGCTCACAAATGAAATTATGCTAGTTAAAAGTCTTAGAACTTTTGAGTCAGAGTAGATTGTGTGTGGTTAATAATAAAATATAGTTGATTAATTAAGCTAAATATAGGATATCAGCAGGCTAAAAAAAGAAGCCTGCTGATTTTTTTATGATAGGTCTTCTTAGAGACGTATGATTAGCTATGTATAATTGATAATATTGTCGTAATTGTGTATAATTTATGTATATTTATTATATTGTAAACAATTATATAATATATTGTTTAAAATAAAAATTATTTTATGCGGTTTGATGATGTTTAATGACGATTGAGTTGAAGTTTGGATGTATTACATAGGGGGGATTTTATGAGTAAGTATTCAAAAATGAAGCTACTCTATATCATGGCTATAGTTATATTGATGGGGTGTTTTACCACTGAAGCTTCATATGCTTTAGAAGATAAGGCTATCAAAAAGGTTGTAAGCATTGTATATGATGATTCAGGAAGTATGAAGCAAAATGAGAATTGGGCTTATGCAAGCTATGCTCTTCAAAATTTAACAGGTCTACTTTCGGCCTCTGATGAAATTAATGTAGTAAAAATGAGTGATGAGAGCCATAACACCACGCTTAACCTAGGGACGGAAAGTGATGTAAAAAAAGAGATTAAAAACATAAGTAAGTGGAAAAGTGAAGGTATGACTACTCCCTTCGAAGCTGTAGAAACGGCTGCTAACTGGCTTAAACAGAAAAAACAGGATTACAGTGATGCTCCGGAGGTAGAGTACTGGTTAGTAGTAATTACCGATGGTGAATTTGAAACGGGAAAGCCTAAGGATTTAAGCAAATATCTTTCAGATTTGAAAGGGGATATGGGAGAGAGTAAGTATGAAAGTATCTTTGTAGGAATTGGAAAAAATATTCCTCAAGACGTTATACGAAGTTGGCAAGAGGTTGCAGGTAACTATTATATTTCAGCATCTAATAAAGAAGGAATAGTAACTGCCATGTCAAAGGTAGCTGGACTCATATCGGGAAGAGGTATGGAGGGGGAAAGTGTTAAATTAACAAAGTCCCCTGATGGAAAGAGTGTTACCGTAACATCTAACTTCCCCTTAAGGAAGCTTATAGTTTATCAGCAGGAGCAGAGTGTAGATATAAAATCCGTAGCTTATGATGGGGGGAATTTAGATGCTTACTCTGATTTTATTACAAGTAATCCGGGATCAGATAAATTACAGTCTAGAATAATTCATTATGGAGCAAATAATTATGATTATATACCTGCTGGGGATATAGTGATTACTTTTAAGGATAATATAGATTTAAAAGCTGACAAATTCAAGGTTCTAGTGGATGCTGCTGTAGAAGTTAAGCTCAGTATATTGGACGGAAATGGTAGAGTTCTAGAAGGTAATAATATAGATGATATTGTTGAGGGTGACATGATTACCTACGCTGCGGAGATTATAAACAGCATAGATAAAACACCAGTTGATATTTCTCACTGGAAGGATAAGGTGTCAGGAACCCTTGTAATTAATAATGAGTATTCTCAAATGACTTATGATCAGGAAGACAATAAGCTTTATGGAGACTTCACTATACAAAGAGGTAGTAATGTTGCTTATGCTATAGTATCTCTTCCAGGCTTCTTCAGAGTTAAATCAGAGGTTATTAATTTATATCCTATAGAAGTAATAACTGATGCTAAACCAGTGTTTACTGAGATAAAGGTGGAGGTGCCTTATATCTATTCTGATGAATATCAGCTGGCTGAAACATTAGAATATAGCATTGTTGGTGGAGATATAAATGGAAGTATAATGATGAAAATATCTAATATGCCTAAAGGAATTGCTGTTTCTGTAAATGACATAGTACTTACTGAGGATGGGGAGATAACATTAAGAGCATACAGTGGAAGAGGCATTCCTATTAAGATTTTAAGAAATATTGAGTACAAAGAGGATAAGGAATTACCTCTGACCTTTGAAGTAACCAGCGAGCAGTATGTGCTTAATTGGGCAGAAGGAGTTAAGCCACAGATAACCCTTGTACCTGTAGAGAGAGAGATTACATTAAATGAAGAGAAAATTAGTGAGGATAGCTTTAAGGTTACAGAGCTTTCAGGAAAAGAAATTTATAGAATAACACCATATATTAAAGATATTCCTATGACCTATGAGGAGCTGAAGGAATGTGAAATTTTCTTTACCTCCAATAAAGATATGAAATATACCTATGAGCTAGATAATAGCGGTTCTACACCGGAGATAGTTGTGTATGGAGAAGACTCTCTAGTGTTTTTAGCTCCTACTGGTGAAATTAATTCTTCAATAACCTTGAAGACTGCTTTTGGAGAGGAGTACAGTCAAGAGCTTACCACCTACACAGTTAAGGATTCACTGATAAAATGGGTTATTCCACTGGTAATTCTCTTAGTAATAGTATTACTCATAGGCTATATACCTGGAATAAAAAAGAGATTTGATAGGAAAAATTATTCCTTTGAGGTGGCCTATGACTCTGAGATTTATGAAAGCTATGGGATAAACATTGATACAGTTTCAAGATTTATACCCTATATCCCTCAAAAGGGAAATGTAGCCAGTCTGAGTTTTAAGGCTACGGGAAATAAAAATATTGTAGCTATTGATTATAAGGACTTATCAGGCTATGAGCATATAAAATTAGAGGATGAGGCTATAAATGAAAACTTTAAGCTTAGTACTGACCAAAAGCTGACACTGTTCAGTGAAGGACAGAAGGAAAGCTACATATATAAATGTACAAAATATTCTTCAGGAAACATTGAGGAGGATGATTTTTTAACTGATGACTTCTCTTTTAATGGAGAAGAAGCTCAGGAGCAGGGCTCAGAAGATGACAATCTATTTAACTTTTGAAAGGATGATATATAGATGGAATACAAAAATGTGCCGACGCTGCTTATAGGATTAGGCGGCATAGGGTCTACAATTGTAAATGATGTGTATGGAAAGCTTAAGGCTGATGGCAGGGACAAAAATGTTCAGGCAATTGTCTTTGATACGGATATTAATTCACAAAAAATGATGACTAATATAGATCCAGCCTACAGAATTCAAACAAGCACTGATAGAACAGTTAATTATGCTCTTCAGATGGATCCAGAAGCAAAATCCTGGTTCCCTTATCATAGGCTTATTGGTACTATGCATATGCTTGATGGTGCAGGTCAGATCAGAGCTATCTCTAGATTGGCCTTAAGATCTGCTATGGATCAAGGAGCTCTAAAGCCTATAGAAGAAGCTAGAAATAAAATATTTAAGCTTGGTAATGATACGGATACAAAAGGGCTTAGAGTTATGATTGTTACCTCCATGATGGGGGGGACAGGTTCTGGTATGTTCCTTCAGATACCTCTTTATATAAGAGAGGTTATTCAGAGTCAGTTTGCCATGGAAAGAGTTGAAATACAAGGAACCTTTATACTACCAGATGTAATGATGGGGGTAGTTACTAACAAAGAAATAAGTAATATATATGCCAATGCCTACGCCTCCATGAAGGAGCTCAGTGCCATAATAATGTCACTGGCAGGTGATGGTTCTAGCATTGACTTAGAATATAAGCCTGAGCAGATGGATAAGCAAGGCTTTAGAGATATAACTGTAAAGGACCTGCCTTATGATTATTGTTATATTTATGATAAGGAGGACAGCAAGGGGAAAGTATTGTCCAGCTTTAATGATTACATAAGGATGATTGAAAATAATATTTATCTTCAGCTCTTTGGACCTATATCTGATAAAGTTTTCTCACATTATATAAATGAAATGAGGTCAACGGTGAGCAGAAATGGTAGAAATACCTTTGGAGGTGTAGGAACAGCAACCCTTACCTATCCATATGAGGATATAGTAGACTATTGTACTAATCGTTTAGTCTTAGAGAGCTTAGATAATCAGCTTTTAAAGATAGATAACATCTTCCTTAATGAAAGAGCCAAGTATAAGGCTAATGAAGACAAGGGTATCTATACTGCTGAGCCTGAATTAGAGGATATATACATAAGGAAGTTTGAAGAGCTGGCAGAAAATGAGCCCTTCTTTAAAAGAATTAAAGGAGATTTATACGAGATAGATGAATATGGTAAAGAAAAAGGAAGCAATATAGAGGCAATAAAAAAGAAGCTTAAGGATGAGATTAAGAAATTTATCTTAGAGGATAAAGAGCTTAATGAAATAAAGAGTAAGTGTTTATTGCCAGGTTCTTTTTCAAATACTGCAGATGGTTCCTTGGCTCCATTAATAAAAGCTAAAGAAAATAGCTTAGTTGCCTATAGAAATGAAATTGAAGGTAAGAGTGCTACAAAGGGATTATCCTGGGCAGGAACTCTCTTAGGTATCCATGATGAGAACAATAAAGGTATACTAGATGAATTTATTAAAAAGGACGACCAGTATATTAATTCTGTGGGAATCAGATATTTCTTATATAAGCTTCATTATGAGCTGAAGAAGGAAAAGGAGCAATTAATAGATAGAAATAAAAAACAGAAAATGAACCTGAAGACTGCAGAAGAGTCATGCTTTGAGCCTGTTAAGGGCTCTAGCTCTAGAGTTAGTGCCAGCAAAAAGGTTGATGAGGCAATAAAAAATAAGGGAATTATTGGAAGGAAGCTAAAGAAGTTCAAGGAAGAATATGAGAACAAGCATCTTAAGCATTTGAAGCTTCTTAACAGCTATTCAGAGGATTATTTCTCAGAAGCTTTTTATACTAGCCTAGTAGAGAACTTAGAAAAGCTGCTAAGAGAATATGAAAACATGTTTGGAAGGCTTGGAGAATTAAAATTTGATGTTTCAAAGAATTGTGATGCTCTTTATAAAAAACATGAAGATACTACTGGAACTAATGAAATGTTTGTTTTAGGAAGTCAAAGGTTTAAGAATCAGATGTGGGATAAGATCCCTGAGGTTACAAAGACCAATGCTTTATCAGGGGCTTTATCAGAAAATATATATTCAGCTCTCTTTAGAAACTTTAGAATGAAGTTAAATAGCAGTGACTCTATTGTCAGTGGCTATGATAGCTTATTTAATACCTATATTGTACCTATATGTCGAGAGAAGCTCATTGAAGACTGCAGGGATATACTAGATATGAATATTATGGATGCTCTTATAAAGGAAGCGGAATACTATAATCCACAAGGGTCTAAGGAGGATTATATCAGAGAAAAGCTAAGCAGCTTGCCTAAAATAGCTAATCCATGGGCACCTGAGACAACTGAGAGCAGTGATTATAATATCTGGGGCTTCAGTGAAGATTGTAGAGCAGTTTATGATGATCCTCAAGGAAAAAGCTCTTTGGAGAGATTAATAGAGCAAGCCAATGCTGGCAAGCTAAATATTTCAATTGTTGAGGACAAGCTCCTTCCAAGGAATGAGATAGTCTTTGTTGTAATCAGATATGGTCTCATGGTAAATGATTTTGCTAAATTTTCTTCTGGTAAGAAAGAAGAGTACATAGATAAGGAGCAGGGAGCTTACTTTAAAGCCTACCATGAGCTAATAGCTAAAATACCAGAGGATGGTGCTAGCTTTAATCCAAAAGGAACAGCTATAACTCCACATATTGATAAGCTCTGGCATCAAACCCTTAGAGATATAAACGATGATGAGTATAAGAAGGATCTTTTAGACGCTTCGAAAGCCTTTATTATAGGTTTGGCTGAAGAAATGTTTAAGGTGGTTTTAGTGAATGAAACTACTGGTGAAAGAAGATTTTTCCAGAAGCTCGATGGAACACCAAAAAATATAGCCCTTAATGGAGCCAATATTGATGATAAGGTAAAAAATCTATATGAAGCCTTAAGCTCAAACAGAAGCATGGTAAAGCAAATAGTTTCTAAGTTTGAGGCGAGCTGCCAGGATCTTAAGTCAAAAATCAATGGTGATAAAGATATCTTTGAAGTTCAGGATGTGAAGAATCTGCTTAATCTTAAGGTTAGTAGCTATGATATGGGAGATACTATCCTCGATGTGTTTATTAACCTTTATAAGGAAACTCCAAAATCTGAGGATGGATCTATGGATGATAAGTTCCTATACCTTTATGATGCTCTTCACAATATAATAGAAGCTTTTGCTAGAATATGTAGCTTTGGACAAGGCGAAACAGTGGAAAAGATGAAAATAAAGGAGCTGTATACACGGCTTATAAATGAATCTGCATGGACAGAGAAAATTAACAAGGAAAGTATAGAATATCATAACACCATAGGACTAATTGAGGGAAGGATGAAAAATTTATAATGTTAGTTTAATTATCTGGTACCCATAATTCATATGGGTACCTTGTGAGGTGCAGTTCATGGTAAATGTAGTTATAGATTTTAGTGGAAAATTCTCTGGTTTTATATTATTTAAAAGCTTCTTTTATAAGCTAGAGAACAAAGGAAGCATGTTTTTTGCCAATGATCCTGCTACTGTGGACGATGTAGGCTTGGATATGGAAGGGATCAAAGAAAGAATAAACTCCTTTCTATTTAATAAAGGATCTAATAAATGGAATATGACATTAATTGTTGATAGGGGCCAACAGGTTGAGGAGCCTTTAGAGGCTTCTCTCTCAAATATTATAAATACTTCAAAGAGAGAGATTATAGAAAAGCTTTCTGATAAATTTCCTTTTAATACTCTCTATGTTTTAATTGTAGACTCTGCAGGAAGGGACGGCTATGGCAAAGGAGTAAGTGAGGGAATAAAGCTGTCAAGAGATATTGATACTGATGGGTATGTGCAGGATACCTATGGATTAATTGATGAAGAGGTATTTTTTTCAGAAGCTCATTTGATTAGGATGGGTGAGGATTGGGAGTCTATTAAAAAGAGCCATCCTATAAATAATCAGGGTAGAATAGATAATTCTACTTATCTGCTTCAAGAAGTTATTGAGAGATTTAATAATGATTACTTTATTCCAATAATTAATGAGCTTAAAAAGAAAAATGATAGTTTTTTTCTCTGGTATAAAGCTGCTTTAGAAAAGAGTCAGAATGAATTTATAAACAGCTTTAAGGATTCTATTAATAGATCAAATGACTATATAGATAGAATAGAAAATCCAGTAGAAATATTAAAGCAATGCTTTAAAAGTCATATTGCTTTAGCAGGGAACAGGAATACTATAATACTCCGTATGGATTTTGATAACCATTTGTCAGATATTAGCTATGACACGGCTAAATACAGATATCTTTTAGAGGTTATATCAGTACTTATACTAATATCTGAGAAGGATATGAAAAAAATCCTTCCAGGAAATGATATAACAAGGAAGGCAAATTGGCGGATTAAAGGTAGTTTTCAAGAGGATAAGCTATCTCAGCTTTTTTATTCTTATCTAACAAAGCTAAAAAAAGAAAATGAGAAATTGGGTAGATATACTGTAGCTGATATAGAATATGAGGAGTACACTCCTATTACCTTTAATCCATCTATGGTTATGGAGAAGCCAAAGATAAGTGAAGTGCCACAGTTTTCAAGTTATTATGGAGAAAAGGATGAATATAAAATTAAAGTATTTGCTGATAATTTATACAAAAGATATAAGTATGCTTTAGACCATTCTCAGAAAAGAATGAGGGAACTATCTGCATCCCTGAGAATACAGAAAGAAGGAAGCACCGGTGAAATAACAAAGAAAGCAGGAGTTTTAGAGGTAGAGTATATTGTAAAAGAATATGAAAGAAAGATACTAGAGCAACAGAAGAAATTGATAAATTTCAGAGAAAATATAGAATTGGAGGACAAAACTTCAATTAAGAAAAAGTATTATGACTTTGTTGAAAAAGCTAAGGATATATCTATGCAGAGGCCCAAAAAAGAAGAAGTAAGGAATATAATCCTTTTAATTTCTGCAGCTGCATTTTTGGTTTATCCTCTCTGGTATAGATATGTATCTTTTAATTATCAAAGTTTACTCTTTGCTCTAATAATTAATATATCACTACCGATTCTTGCCTTGCTTGTTGCAAATAGTAAGGGGAAGAAAGTAAAGATAGAGCTGGAGGCTTGTGTTGCTTACATAGTGAATGATAGTGAGAAAATTATTGAAAGGCTTTATGAGGGAGATAAAAATGTTTCTAAGTACATAAATGATATTTATAATCTCATGATGATGAAAAAATACGTTTCCTCCTGCAGGGAAAAGCTTGATGCTGCTAACAAGAAGATCACCCGTTTTAATTATCATAAAAAAATGCTCGATGAGCACATAGAGCTTGGGGAGATTGTCATTGATAAGCTGAAAATTCATAAGCCTAAGGAATACTTAGATATGGAAAAGCTTAATCTTGTCTTAGATTTTAGCTGTGAAAATAATCAGGTTTATTGCCCTTTAGAATACACAGATTTATATCAGGGGGTAAGCAGTAGAATAAATATTAATAATCAGGCAGAGCAAAAGCTTAATCTGCCTATCCTTGGATACATTGATAAATTTATTCTAATAGACGATAAGGAGTATAGCCATGATTAGTTTAGTTATAGCCTTATTAACCACTGCAGGTATTATTCTCACTGGATACGGTGTAAGAGGGCTTTTTACAAAGATTGCTGTAAGAAAAGAAAAGAGGTATAAGGAAAAAATAATAATAATCATAATGGGGTTAACCTTCTTACTCATAGCTCTATTTAATGGGATATTTACTTTATGGGCATTCTATAATGAGGATATGAAAAAGGTTTATGACTTTTTTAATGATTCTAGGGTAACAAGACTCTCTTGTCTAGGGATAATACTTCTCTGGTTAATAGTTAAGTATATTTATGCTCATATCGTTAATAAGAAGGATGATAATGTAATAGGTATCAATGAGAGGTTGCCTTATCTTTATTATTATAAAGCATTAAGCTCCCATGCTCAGGAAAAAGAAGCTGAAAAAGGCTATGGATATATTGTGAAAAGTGCAGTAACCTACAACAAAATTTTAAAGGCCTTGGGTAGCTTTATTGTCTGGTTCAGTGGATTATATAGTGGTGTACAAGCATATTTTTCTTTGACAGATAATAATATTAACTTAAACTATATACCTATCACAGCCATGTGCTTAATTGCATTTTTAGCTGAAGTAGCAGCATACATGGATGGTTCTGTAGAAGAGGAAAAGCTTGATGCTAAAAGAGCTGCAGAGAAATCAGACAGGAATATAGCATGGGTAGATTTATCTGATGAGTATGAGTCTATATGGAAGGATAAGCTTCTGGCATCTTATCGAATTTATGGGAAATCAAAAAAGATATATGTAAAAGATGATAAGCTTAAGGGAAATCATTATAGTAGAGAAATAGCTGATTTTATTACTAGTAAGGATGGAAATAGCAGTAATTTCTCTAACGGAAGGATTATATCTCAGATATTATCAGGAAAAAATCTCATAATTGAAAGTGAGATAGTCATTAACTATACTGAGGCTTTATATCCAGTTATCAATATTTTATTTGCAGCTAATAAGAAGCTGATTTTTCTCTGTGATAGTCAGTACACAGTAAATAAGTGTTCTGAGTGGCTTAATGATCTACAGCTTAAGAAGGACCATGGATCTATAGTGGTGGAAACTCTTTCCTACGATGAGATAGAAAAGGAAGCGAAGCTTGATAGTAATATCGATATTTATATTACTACTGTGGAGCTGGCTTTAAAAGGAAAGATAAATTATGAGGATATAGATGTAGTTTTAGGTATAAATACAGATAGAATTCTCTCTGCAGAGGCTTTAAATCTAACGATTTTATCATCTATATTTAAAAGTAATAGAACTCAGGACATGCAGTATATACTTTTCAGTAAAAGAGTTAATGGCTTAGAACAGGCAATTTCTAATGTTTTTATGAACCTTGATTTTCATTATATTGTAGAAGAAGATGGATTAGATAGAGCTGTTACAATTAACTTTTGGTCCAGTGAACGAGGATGGCTTCAAAGTAACATTATTTCAGGATACGGAGCTTCTTTTATGGGACAGCTTATACCCTTATCAATGCCAGCCCTGAGAAGAGAGCTTTATGGAGTGGGAATTATAACCTCTAAGGAAGCGTATTTAGATGAACTTAACAGTGTATATAAATCACAGCCTATGATGAAGAGATACATGCATCATAAAGAAATAGTAAATATTGATGAAGGTATAGATTTCTACGAAAATGGTAACTTTGTAGCTATAAAGGATAATGACTTGCTTATATTAGAAGATAAAGATAAGAATGTGGGTTCCTGTGCTTATAATTGGTCAGGACAAGGGAAGAAAAATCTATTCGTTAACATAGTTTCTCCACAATATTTATTGAGAGATTATTTTATTGATAATATTGACTTTTTCCTGGGAAATAGTGAAGCTTCGGGAGCTATAATGCCCGTACAACATAATAATATAAAGCTTGCTGTATTTAGAATAATCAGTGAGCTATGTAGAGGTATGGAAGAGGAAAAGCTTCTAATAAACCTAAATAGGTTGGGCATTGATACAGATTCTACTAATAGCAACATAAATAAAATAATTATTAAGGCTCTTAATAAGCTTACACAAGAGGCTTTCAGCGTTAATATATCATTTGACATATATTTAAAAGTGTACAATGAAAGTGATGATTGGCAGAAGGAAATATTTGAAAGTAAGAGATATTATAAGCTTTTAAGCTCCGTTATAAATGAGCTTCCTCAAAGGCTCTTCAAGAATCTTAAATTTATTGATTCGGAAAAGAGAAATAAGGTTATTAATACTATACCAGCCTATGAGCTTTATCAAAATTATCTTGAGGGGCAATATATAACAATTGGTGGCAGGTATTACCTCATAGAAAGAATAGATTTTGATAAAGCTGTAGTAGAGGTTAGCTATTCCACTCTGCTCAATAATTTCTTTTATAGACAAAAACGAATTGTATCAGTAGGCATAAATAGCTTGGAGGATAATGAGCCGCCTTCATATTCCATAAGAGACAGTGAGTTCTCTCAGAATATATATAGAGGAGAAATAACCATAGATACTGAGGGCTACTATCAGTTTTCCAATAGAATTACCTTTGGTGATGGTGAATATTCTTATAGAGAAATAAACAGAAGAAAAAGAGGTCTTAAAAGGAACTACCGAAATGGTAATATTTTAGAGTGGAAAATAACCAGTGATAGAATTAAATCAAATAGCGTAGTGGATAATTTTAATCTATCCTTTACATTTAGTCTGCTGCTTAACGAAATTTTTGAGACTCTATTCCCAGAAGTAAATCAATATATTATAGCTCGTTCTGTTATTAAGAATAAAGAGGTAATACATAGAGAAGCAGAGATAATCCATATGTATGAGCCTATTATTTGCCAGGATGCGAAAGAGGATGCGATAACTATATTTATCCTTGAGGATACTGAATTGGAAAAAGGGATAACAAAAACAATAGTCAATAATATGAATAGCATCATAAGACTTCTATTCGATTATCTGTTGTGGCTTACAGATACGAGTAATACTGCTGAAAATCACGATAGATGGATTATAACAGGTACAGATGATTCTATAAAAGTCAGTCCTGTGGATAAATATAATTTTTTGAGATATGGACTGGATAAAATTCCTGAGTATATAATTCCTGAGAAATTATTAGAATGTCTAAAAGAAGTCGTAACAAAGGATATTTATACCTTCAGTAACCATAGAATTGATTTTGTAAATAAGAGAAGCTCGCCAATAGATCTTGACTCAGAATCATCAAATAGAAATACAGATTCATCTATTAAAAAGTCTGCATCAGAGTACAGTTATATTGAAGAAAAGGAAGTTACAAAAGAGAATATCCAAGAGGAAAAAGTAGAATCTGTACATAGTGCTGAGAAAGAGAAAAAAGCAGAAGCTGAGTCAATAAACAAAGGGAAAGAAGAGCATATAGAGGACATTAAAGATGATGCAGTGACCGAGGACAAAACTGAAGTGACAGAGAGTAACCCTGAAATAGAAAGCAAAGAGGATTTGGCAGAAAAAGCTGAGACATCGAGTAATGAAAAAGTAGTTACCAAGGATAATAAGGTTAAGAAATCTGTGAAGAAAATTAAGAAGAAACAGTTATAAAAGGATAGAAAGATATTATTTTAGGTGGAATCAGCGTTATAGCTGGTTCCATTTATTATTTAAATAGAATACCAAAATGATAAACAAATAATATAAAAAATAATTCTGTCATATGTTTAAGGTGACAAATCTAAATTACATTTAATTGAAAACGAGTGCAAAGTTTACTATTATTAAATTAGAAGGTAAGACTGGCCGGTCAATCTCCCTATGTATATGGATTTTTAACCATTATTTTATTTTAAATGGAGGGACGATATGAACAGTAAAGCAAAATCTAAATCAAATGTTCAAGGTTTTGGAAATTTTTTAAGTGGTATGATAATGCCAAACATTGGGGCTATTATTGCCTGGGGCTTAATAACTACCTTATTTATTGGTACTGGGTGGCTACCAAATAAAGAGTTAGAGTCTATGGTATCTCCTATGCTTACCTATATAATACCTGGCTTAATAGCTTATCAGGGTGGAAAGCTTGTAGGAGGAAATCGTGGTGCTGTCATGGGAATTATTGCAGCTACAGGTGTTATTGTTGGCTCCGACTATGTAATGTTCCTTGGAGCAATGATAATAGGTCCCGTAGCTGGTTGGGTTATTAAAAAATTCGATGAAGCAGTAGAAGGTAAGGTTAAGGCTGGTTTTGAAATGCTAGTTAATAACTTTTCTATTGGAATTCTCGGTATGATACTTGCTATTATAGGATATTATTTGGTTGGCCCTTTTATGGGAGCTATATTATCTGTATTAGACAGTGGCGTACAGTTTATGGTAAAGAACAGTATACTTCCTCTTGTAGCTATCTTTGTTGAGCCTGCTAAGGTGTTATTCTTGAATAATGCTATTAATCATGGTGTCTTTACCCCTCTTGCAGTAGATCAGGTAGCTGAGGCAGGAAAATCAATAATGTATTTAATTGAGACAAATCCTGGTCCAGGCTTAGGAGTTCTACTTGCATACTGGATGTTTTCTAAGGACAAGGTAACAAAGACCTCTGCTCCAGGAGCGATAATTATACACTTCTTTGGCGGTATTCATGAGATTTATTTCCCTTATATATTGATGAATCCTATACTTTTACTATCTACTATTGGTGGTTCCTTAGCAGCCTTGTTATATTATACTATATTCAATCTTGGTCTTGCTGGTCCAGCTTCACCTGGAAGCATTCTTGCATACCTTGGTATGGCACCTAAAGGGTCAACCATAGCAGTGCTTTTCGGAGCAGTAATAGCAGCAGCTGTATCCTTTGTTATTTCAATACCTCTTATTAAGAGGGCTAATAAAAAATCATCAAATCTTGAGGATGCTACAATGAAGATTAAGGAAATGAAGGCAGAATCAAAAGGACTAGGGAATACTCCTATTAATAAGATAATTTTTGCTTGTGATGCTGGTATGGGCTCCAGTGCTATGGGAGCAACAGTGCTCAAGAAAAAGCTCAAGGAAGCAGGACTATCTGAAATTGAAGTTGAACATGCTTCTGTTTCTGAGATTCCTAAGGATGCTAAGCTAGTAGTAGTTCACAAGGATTTAGCTGAAAGGGCTGCTAAATCAGCACCAGAGGCAAAGCTTGTGACTATAACTAACTTTATGGCAGCTCCAGAGTATGACATGGTAGTTGATGACCTGAAAAAGTTATATAGTCAGATCCATTAATTGATATTAATCTCCAGGGTCACTGTAGGGAAGGCTTAATTAGCTACCTATGTGGCTCTGGGGAAAAGTTAAGGGGGAGTGGATATGGAGCTTTCGCCCCGTGAAAAGCACATTTTACAGGTAATGCTTGATGGGGAAGGTATAATGTATGTCAAAGAGATTGCGGAAAAGCTTAAGGTAAGCAGGCGTACAGTTCTCAGAGAACTAAATAATATTGGAGCTAATCTTATAGATTTTAATATATCTCTAGAAAAAAGACAGGGACAGGGTATATGGCTTCAGGGAAACCAAGGAGATAAAGAGAAGCTTAGGAAGATCCTTGAGAACACTGATCTGGTGGATTACACTGACAAGGAGCTTAGGAGAAAGTATATTATATGTGAGCTTCTCAAGACTAAAGAGCCTCAGAAGCTTTATTATTTTAGTCATACCATGGCTGTAAGTGATGGTACTGTTAGCTCAGATCTAGAAGGAGTAGCGGAGTGGTTTTACGATACTGGTGTAAAGCTCATAAGAAGACATGGCTATGGGATAAATCTTCAGGGAAGGGAAAAGGAAATAAGAAAAGCCGTTAAAAAGCTTTTTTCTGAAGAAGTAAGCAATGATGAACTCAATAAGCTTATTAGCAATAATAATGAAGCTTACAGAGAGAGTTTAAGCTTAAATGATTCTGCAAGAGGAATATATAGCCTTATAAGCCCACATACGCTAATTACCATTGCTGAAGTTTTACAGAATATAGTTAATCCTAAATTAAGGCTAATGACAGATATAAGTTATTTTGCCATCATTGTGCATATCTCTGTGGCAGTGACTAGGATTCTTAGTGGCAATTCTATAAAAGAGTCTATAGAAGAGCTAAGACCAGAGGAGGATTACCTGGTTACTGAGGAGATAATTTTAGCTCTGGAAAGGAAGTTTAATATAAAACTTTCAAAGGGAGAATATGCTTACATTTTTATGGAGATACGTGGAGCAAAGCTGAAGCTTCCCAAAGAGGAGTCGAGGATTAACCTGGATATTAGCTATGATAAGATTCCTGATCTTGTGGATTCAATGATAGATGCCTTTGATGAAAGTCTTGCTTTTAATTTAAAGTATGATCATGATTTTATAACAGGTTTAATCTGTCATCTTGAACCAACTATGTATAGATTGAGTAGGGATATGATGATATACAATCCTATGCTTTCAGAAATAAAAATGCATTATCAGGATTGTTTTGAAAAAAGCAGAAGGGTTGCCAGAGTTCTGGAGGATTTTTTGGGAGTAGCTGTAAATGATCATGAGGTAGGCTATCTTGCAATTCACTTTGGTGCTGCATTGGAGAGAATGAAGAGCGCAAGTGAGCTGGATAGAAAGCTTGATGTAGGGATTGTATGTGAAAGCGGCATTGGTCTTGCTAGACTAATGCAGGTGAAGCTGGAAAGCTATTTGAAAAAAGAAGCTAATCTTTATGTTTTTTCTCGAGAGGATATTGACCGTGAGACTCGTGAAAAAGTCGATTTTTTTATAAGCAGCATTAACCTTGAGGATCTTGAGGTAGATTATATAAGTGTTAGTCCTTTCTTAAGTGAAGAGGATTATAAAAATATAAAAAGCAAAATGAAAGCCTGCAGTAGAAAAGCTAAAAAGCAGCAGAAAAGACGAAGCCTAAGGAATACTGAGGAAATAAATTATATTGCTCTGCAGATAGATGCAATACTGAATAAATTTGAACTCATAAAGGTTAATGAAGCTATTTCCTTTAACGGTCTCACGGAATATATCTGTGATACCATTGCAGTGAACAAAGAGAAAGCCGCAATAATATATAGAGACATTCAAGCTCGTGAGAGACTTTTGACCCAGATCTTTGAAGAGGAAAGATTTGCGCTTCTTCACTGCAGAACAAAGGGGGTATCCAATAGTAGCTTTTATATATTTAATCCTGAACAGGGTGAATCCTTTACAGATTCCTATATGAAGGGAATTAGAAGTGTAATAGTTATGCTTATGCCGGAAAGTCAGCATAATGATATCAATATGAAGCTTCTGGGAAGTGTTAGTAGTTCTTTGATAAGTGATGAAAGCTTTTTAAGTAATATTTTTCAAGGTAATGAATTAGTCATAAGGAACCAGCTGGGAGATATTCTCGGTGATTATTTTGAGAGGTTCCTAAATCAATGAAAGGGATAGGGTGAATATGGAGCAGATTCTAAAGGAGAAGAATATTTTCATAAACTGCAAAGAGGAAGATAAAGAAGCTATAATCAGGAGAATTGGTGAGATATTCTATAGGGAAGGATGTACTACTGAAAAGTACACCGCCGCCATGCTGGAAAAAGAGTCTCTTATGAACACCTATATAGGCAATTCCATTGCAATTCCTCATGGTATTGAGAGTTCAAGAGGAGAGGTGCTGAAATCCTGCATAGTTGTTATGATATTCCCTGAAGGGACTGATTGGAACGGTGAAAAAGCAAAAATAGTTATTGGTATAGCGGGAACTGGCAATGACCATATAAATATATTATCTAATATAGCTTGTGTGTTAAGTGATGAAGAGGCAGTAAGCAGGGTTATAGAAAGCGATAGAGCTACTGTTATGAAAATATTTGGCTGTAATGATTAGGTCATTATAAGTATCTAATGGAACTGGTAATCATTGAAAAATTATAATCAGCCTATAGGGCATCAGGAGGGAGAACTTATGAAAACAAAAGCAGTTAGAATGTATGGTGCTGACGATTTGCGCCTGGAGGAATTTGAATTGCCAGAAATAAAGGATGATGAGATCCTTGTGAGAATAATCACAGATAGCATATGTATGTCTAGCTACAAGCTGGTGAAGCAGGGGAAGAAGCATAAGAGAGCTCCACAAAATATTGACACTAATCCTATAATAATAGGTCATGAATTTGCAGGAGTAATTGAGAAGGTTGGTAAGAAATGGGCTGGTCAATTTAAAGCAGGACAAAAATTTGCCCAGCAGCCTGCCCTAAATTATAAAGGCAGTCTTGCTTCACCAGGGTATTCCTATGAATTTTTTGGAGGAGCTTGTACTTATTGTATAATACCCAATGAAGTTATGGAGCTAGGTTGTCTTTTAAACTATAATGGGGATAGTTTTTTTGAGGCTTCCTTAGCTGAGCCAATGAGCTGCGTAATAGGTGGTTATAATGCTAATTATCATACTAATAAACAGAACTACAACCATTCCATGGGGGTTAAGAAGGATGGAAATATAATAATTCTTGGAGGCTGTGGTCCTATGGGATTAGGGGCTATAAGCTATGGCCTATGTATTGAAAATAAGCCAAAAAGAATCGTTGTTACGGATATTGATGACGCCAAATTGAACAGGGCAAAAGAGATGATTACTCCACTAGAGGCGGCTGAAAAGGGAGTTGAGCTAATTTATGTGAATACCTCCACTATGGAAGACCCTTATAAGGAGCTGATAGCACTTACAGGGGGGCATGGCTATGACGATGTCTTTGTATATATACCAGTAAAGCAGGTGGCAGAGCTGGGAGATAAGCTGTTGGCCTTTGACGGATGCATGAATTTTTTCGCTGGCCCTACAAATAGTGACTTTAAGGCCGAAATCAATCTGTATAACTGCCATTATACTAGTACTCACATAATTGGTACTACTGGAGGTAACACCGATGATCTTATAGAGGCTCTTAACCTTTCAGAAAGGAAAGCCATAGAACCTGCGGTTATGGTGACACATATCGGTGGTATTGATTCTGTAGCAGAGACTACCCTTAACCTTCCGGAAATTCCAGGAGGAAAGAAGCTTATTTATACTCAGATAGAGCTTCCTTTAACAGCAATTGATGATTTCGAAAGCTTAGGTAAAACAGAACCCTTATTCAAAAAGCTCTCTGAAAGCTGTAAGGCTCATAAGGGATTGTGGAATGCTGATGCAGAGAATATTCTATTTAATCACTTTGGAATAAGCTATTAATTGAAAATTTTAATTATTGACAAAATTTTATAAACACTTATAATATATTAATATAGATTTGCTTAGGAAGGAGATAACCGCATGTTTAATTATGATTGTATGCAATGTAATAGTTATTATGCCGATGATGCTAAGTGTGCACCGGTTTCTTCCTATGCAAATAATTTTAGTTGTGCAGCTGTGGACGCTATCCTTATGATAGTGTCCATTTTTGTTGTTGCTTTAATTAGCCTGATTTCTATTAGTATTTCTACTGGTATTCTAATAATACTTTTAGTCATACTGGATAATATCAAAGCTGGAAAGCAATCAACGAATTTAGCTATAGTTCACTTTATCCCGTTAATGTGATACATTAGTTATCCGTGGTCTTGCTTTACAGCAAGGCCACTTTTTTTATTGTTTTTTTAATGGGTGAAGAGATACATAATAAAAAAGTAGATTTATAACGAAAGGAGTGAATATAAAAAGAATAATGGAGGAAATAGAAATAAATGTAAAAATATAAGGGAAAGGTTGTGTGAAAGAATGGCATATGATAAATTAGCAAATTTTTATTAAATACGAAAATATTTTAACGTTTTCATAGAAAAAACATTAGAAAAGTAAGAATAATTATAATTTAGTGTATATTTTTTATTGACTTTAAATATCAAAAGGGTTTATGATTGTTAAAAGAGAAACGCAACATTTTATTCAGAATTTTAAAGGGGATGAAACTATGAAAAAAATACTTAGTTTAATGCTAGCGGCTACTATGGCTTGTACTGTATTAGTTGGATGCTCTAATGCAGATTCTAAGAATAATGATGACAGTTCAAAGGGCAGCTCAGACACGTTCCAAATCGGGGGTATAGGACCAATTACAGGAGATGCTGCTATTTATGGACAGGCTGTAAAAAACGGTGCAGAGATAGCTATTGAAGAAATCAATGCTGATGGAGGGGTCAATGGTTATAAATTACAGTTTGACTTCCAGGACGATGAAAATGATGCTGAGAAATCAATAAATGCTTATAATACCTTAAAGGACAATGGTATGGATATTCTTCTAGGAACTGTTACCTCTACTCCTAGTATAGCTGTTGCGGACAAGACTCATGCTGATAATATATTCCAGCTAACACCTTCTGGTTCAGCAGTTGAAATTGTTCAAAATGATAATGTATTTAGAGTTTGCTTCTCAGATCCTAACCAAGGTATAGGAGCTGCAGCCTATATAGGACAGCACAAGCTAGCCACTAAAGTAGCTGTAATCTATGACAGCTCCAGTGTGTACTCCAGTGGTATATATGAGAAATTCACTGCTGAGGCTAAGAATCAAAATCTAGAAATAGTATCTGCTGAAGCCTTTACTTCTGAAAGCAACAAGGATTTTTCTGTTCAGCTTCAAAAAGCTAAGGATTCCGGTGCTGAGCTTGTATTCCTACCAATATACTACTCAGAGGCTTCTTTAATACTTACTCAAGCTGGTGCCATGGATTATTCACCAATATTCTTTGGCTGTGATGGCTTAGACGGTATTCTTGGAGTTAAAAATTTCGATACTTCATTAGCAGAAGGAACTATGCTACTTACTCCTTTTGCAGCGGATGCAGAGGATGAATTAACTAAGAGCTTCGTAGCAAGCTATAAAGAAAAGTTTGATGAAGTTCCAAATCAATTTGCTGCTGATGCCTATGATGGCGTTTATATTATAGCTGCAGCTATAGAGAAGGCTGGAGTTACTCCAGAAATGACACCATCTGAGATATGTGATGGATTAAAAGTTGCTATGACAGAGATCACTATAGATGGTTTAACTGGCTTACAAATGACTTGGGATGCTAGTGGAGAACCAAATAAGGCTCCAAAGGCTGTAAAAATAGTAGACGGTGCATATAAGGCAGCAGAATAATAGTTTATTTATATAATCACTTAGTTATACACAAACCATAGAGGGGTTTTACGCCCCCCTCTATCGTTTGTTTTTATGTTTATATAGCGGTAAATGAATTGATTTTTGTAAAGAGGTGTATTATGAGCTTTATATCCTATTTATTAAATGGAGTAAGCCTTGGCAGTGTTTATGCAATCATTGCCTTGGGTTATACAATGGTATACGGAATTGCCAAGATGCTTAATTTTGCTCATGGTGATGTAATTATGATCGGCAGCTATGTATGTTTCATAGCTTTAGGTTCCATGGGGGTGAATCCTATAGCTTCCGTGGTTCTTTCTGTTATCATTTGTACTGTTCTTGGAATTACTATTGAACGTGTTGCCTATAAGCCTTTAAGAAAGGCCCCTAAGCTAGCAGTGCTTATCACTGCTATTGGTGTCAGCTATTTTCTTCAGAATGCTGCTCTTTTAAAATTTGGACCAGATACTAAATCCTTTACTTCCGTGGTTTCCTTACCAGCCTTGAAGCTAGCAGGAGGTAAATTAACTATCACAGGGGTTACCTTAGTAACAATTATTGCCTGTATTATTATTATGATAGGTCTTAGCTTATTTATAAATAAAACGAAGTCTGGACAGGCCATGCTGGCGGTTTCTGAGGATCAAGGTGCTTCACTTCTTATGGGTATTAATGTAAATACTACCATAGCTCTTACCTTTGCCATAGGCTCAGCTTTAGCAGCTATAGCTGGTGTGCTTTTATGCTCAGCTTATCCTTCTCTCAATCCCTATACTGGTGCAATGCCTGGAATTAAAGCTTTTGTAGCAGCGGTTTTTGGAGGAATTGGTTCTGTACCTGGAGCCTTTATAGGTGGAATACTTCTGGGAGTAATTGAGATATTAGCTAAGGCGTATATTTCTTCACAGCTATCCGATGCCATAGTATTTAGTGTTTTAATCATAGTGCTTTTAATCAAGCCTACTGGAATATTAGGTAAGAAAATGCAGGAGAAGGTGTAGGTGAAATCAATGAGAGATAAAAAGCTAACGTTAAATTCAAAAAGAAATCTAATCACCTACGGGATAGTTATATTCTGTTATATTGCTGTTACACTTATGATAAATGGAGGTCATGTGTCTAGCCTCATGGAGGGACTTTTAGTGCCTATCTGTGTTTATGTGATTTTAGCAATATCTCTGAACCTAACCGTAGGAATATTGGGAGAGCTTAGTCTTGGACATGCAGGCTTTATGTGTGTGGGAGCTTTTGCTGGCGCATTGTTTTCCAAAATTATGGTGGGGACCATAGAAAATTCTTTTATAAGAATTTTTATTGCCATAATCATTGGTGCAGCAGTAGCAGGTGTTTTTGGTATATTAATAGGTATTCCTGTCCTTAGGCTTAGAGGTGATTATCTTGCTATTGTAACCCTTGCTTTTGGAGAGATAATAAAAAATGTTATTAATGTAATTTATTTTGGAAGAGATAATAGTGGCTATCATTTTTCTATGAAGGATTCAATGTCTCTTAATTTGGATGAAACTGGAGAAGTTTTAATCAAAGGACCCCAAGGAATAACGGGAACCCCCAATGATGCTACATTTTTTGTGGGTATTATTTTAATATTAATAGCACTTTTTATTATATTGAACATGATTAATTCTAGAACAGGAAGGGCAGTTATGTCTATTAGAGATAACAGGATAGCTGCTGAATCTCTTGGGATTAACATTACAAAATATAAGCTTTTAGCTTTTTCTGTTTCTGCAGCTATTGCAGGAGCAGCAGGAGTTTTATATGCTCATAATTTATCATCTCTCACTGCCAATCCAAAATCCTTTGGCTATAATATGTCAATAATGATATTGGTATATGTAGTGCTAGGAGGACTTGGAAATATAAGAGGTTCAATGATATCAGCCGTTGCTCTTACTCTCCTTCCTGAGCTGTTAAGGGATCTTAGTGAGTATAGGATGTTGATTTATGCGGTGGTTCTGATTATAACTATGATTTTAACCTACAGCTCCGGTGGTAAGAAGCTAAGAGGATACTTATCATTAAATAAGATTTTTAAAAAGAAAATAATACTAAAGGAGGCGGAGAGATAATGGCATTATTAGATGTAAAAACTCTTGGGATTTCCTTTGGTGGCCTTAGAGCTGTTGATGAATTTAACCTATCCATACACCAGGGCTCATTATATGGGCTCATTGGACCAAATGGTGCTGGTAAGACTACTATCTTTAACCTTTTAACAGGTGTGTATACCCCTGACACTGGGAAAATTGTAATCGATGATAAGGATATTACAGGTAAGAACACCATAGAAATTAATAAAGCAGGGGTTGCAAGAACCTTTCAAAATATAAGGCTGTTTTCTAATCTATCTGTATTAGATAATGTTAAGGTAGGCCTTCATAATAAAAACAAATACTCCACTTTTACTGGTATATTTAGGTTGCCTAAATATTATAGAATGGAAAAAGAAATGAATGAAAGAGCCATGGCTTTATTGAAGATTTTCGATTTGGATAAGGATGCTGAGGTTAAGGCCTCTAACCTTCCCTATGGTAAGCAGAGAAAGCTAGAAATTACTAGGGCTTTGGCAACGGAGCCTAAGCTACTTCTTCTAGATGAACCTGCTGCAGGGATGAATCCCATGGAAACCGCGGAGCTCATGAATACTATAAAATTCGTGAGAGATGAGTTTAATATGACTGTTCTTCTTATTGAGCATGATATGAACCTTGTTTCAGGCATTTGTGAGGAGCTTACAGTTTTGAATTTTGGTAGAATACTTGCCCAAGGAG
The DNA here is from genome assembly GCF_049943125.1 of Alloiococcus sp. CFN-8. Classification (GTDB taxonomy): domain Bacteria; phylum Bacillota; class Clostridia; order Clostridiales; family Clostridiaceae; genus JAEXZL01. Next base: position 428,235 of record NZ_CP188040.1, on the reverse strand, counting down.
AAACCTCAAAGGTTTTAAATGATCCTGAGGTAATTAAGGCATATCTTGGTGAGTAGGAGGAGTAATAAATGGCTATGCTTGAAGTGAAAAATTTAGAGGTTTCATATGGAGTGATTAAAGCAATAAAAGGTATATCCTTTGAAGTAAATCAAGGGGAGGTAATTGCTCTTATAGGTTCTAATGGGGCAGGGAAGACTACGATACTTCATACTATAACAGGACTTATAAATAAGGATTCTGGAGAAATACTCTTTAATGGCCAGGATATTACTAAGGTACCAGGCCATAAGATAGTATCCATGGGAATGGCTCATGTGCCAGAAGGAAGAAGGGTTTTTGCCAGTCTCTCTGTGCTTCAAAATCTTATGATGGGAGCATATACTCGTAAGAATAAAAGTGAAATCGAGGAAACCCTTAACATGATATATAAGAGGTTCCCAAGGCTTCTGGAAAGAAAAAATCAGCAGGCAGGTACTCTAAGTGGTGGAGAACAGCAGATGCTGGCTATGGGAAGGGCGCTGATGTCAAAGCCAAATATTATATTAATGGATGAACCTTCTATGGGCTTATCTCCAATCTATGTAAATGAAATCTTCGATATTATTAAAGAGGTTAGTCAGTCTGGTACTACGGTGCTTCTGGTGGAGCAAAATGCTAAAAAAGCACTATCCATAGCAGATAGAGCTTATGTACTAGAAACAGGTAGGATTGCCTTAGAGGGTAAAGCTTCTAGCCTTTTAAATAATGAAGATATTAAAAAAGCTTATTTAGGGGAATAAATTAACTAATAAATTGAGAAGAATAACTAAAGTAGTCTGCAAAGACTGCTTTTTTATTAGGGATTATATCTGACAAATGAAATTTGTAAATTAAAATATTGCAAACACTGTCAATATTATGTATACTATATAGCATATTATTATCTTTGTTGAAATAATTAATGTACGAAGATTCATGAATGAGGTGTTGTTAGTGAAGCAGAAAATAATGAAGAAATTTAAAAGAGTTATGGTTGCTAACAGAGGGGAGATTGCAATTCGTATTTTCAGAGCCCTAGAGGAGCTGGGAATAACCACCGTAAGTATCTATTCAAAGGAGGATAAATATTCTCTATTTAGGACCAAAGCAGATGAAGCCTATCCTTTAAATCCTGAAAAGGGTCCTATCGATGCTTATCTTGATATTGATACCATAATAAAAATTGCAAAGTCAAAAAATGTAGATGCCATACATCCTGGTTATGGTTTTTTATCGGAAAATCCGGAATTTGTTGAGGCTTGTGAAAGGAATAATATTGTTTTTATAGGTCCTAGTAAAGAAATAATGCTGGCCATGGGAGACAAGATTTCCTCCAAGGAAATTGCTTTAAAGGCTAAGGTTCCTGTAATACCAGGAATTAATGATTCCTTGAAGGATATTGATTCTGTCATGGCTATTGCCGAGGAGATTGGTTATCCCGTGATGCTCAAGGCTTCTAATGGAGGCGGAGGACGTGGTATGCGTATAGTTCGCAAAAGAGAGGACATGGCTAGAGAGTATCAGGAGGCTGTAAATGAGTCTAAGAAGGCCTTTGGAGATGACAGGGTGTTTATTGAAAAGTATCTGGAAAATCCAAAGCATATAGAAGTGCAGATATTGGGAGACCATCAGGGAAATATAGTTCATCTTTATGATAGAGATTGCTCTGTTCAGAGGAGGCATCAGAAGGTGGTGGAATACGCTCCAGCCTTCAGTATACCTAAGGAAACGAGAAATTTAATTTTTGATAGTGCTCTTCGTTTAGCTAAGGAGGTAGGCTATTATAATGCAGGAACCTTAGAGTTTTTGGTGGATAAGGATAATAAGGCTTATTTTATTGAGATGAATCCAAGAATACAGGTTGAGCACACAGTGACAGAAATGATCACAGGAATAGATATAGTGCAGGCACAGATACGTATAGCAGAGGGGTATCCCTTAGCTTCAGAGGAAATTGGCATTCCTTCTCAGGAGTCAATAGCTTCCTCAGGTTATTCAATTCAGAGCAGGATTACAACAGAGGACCCAAATAATAACTTTCTCCCTGACACTGGAAAAATAAATGTTTATAGGTCTGCTTCTGGAAATGGAATAAGGCTTGATGGTGGAGTTGCTTACACCGGTGCAGAGATACTGCCTTACTATGATAGCCTTCTAGTTAAGGTTATATCCCATGATAGGACCTTTGAAGGGGCTATAAGAAAGTCGAAGCGTGCTTTAAAGGAAATGCGTATAAGAGGGATTAAGACAAATATACCCTTCCTTATAAATGTATTAAGCAATGAAGACTTTGAAAAAGGGAGCTGCTATACAACCTTCATTGAAAGCTCTCCAGAGCTATTTAAGCTGAGAGAAAGTGGAGATAGGGCAACGAAGCTTTTAGAGTTTTTAGGTAACAGAATTATTAACTCCGATGTTTCTGAAAAGCCCTTTTATGAGAGTACAATACTGCCTAGGTATGACAGTAATAAAAAAATACATGGTGCAAGAGATAGATTTTTAGCTCTAGGAGCAGAGAGATTTGCCAAGGAAATATTAAAGGATAATAGACTCTATGTAACGGATACTACCATGAGAGATGCGCAACAATCCCTTATGGCTACAAGAATGCGTACTAAGGATATAGCAGGAGCTGCCTCTGCTACCAATGCCTTTATGGAAAATGCCTTTTCTGTAGAAGCCTGGGGAGGGGCTACCTATGATACTGCATATCGATTTTTAAAGGAATCACCCTGGAAGAGGCTTGAGATTCTTAGAGAAAAGATGCCAAATACTCTTATTCAGATGCTTCTTAGAGCCTCTAACGCCGTAGGCTATAGCAACTATCCAGATAATGTTGTAAAAGAGTTTATAAGGATATCAGCCAATAAAGGTATTGATGTATTCAGGATATTTGATAGCCTCAACTGGTTAGAGAATATGAAGCTTCCCGTAGAAGAGGCTCTTAAAACTGGTAAGCTAGTGGAAGGTGCTATCTGCTATACAGGAGACATAACAAATCCAAAGGAAGTAAAATATACTCTGGATTATTATGTGAAAAAGGCTGTTGAGCTTGAAAAAATGGGTTGTCACATTCTTGCTATTAAGGATATGGCAGGCTTATTAAAGCCTTATGCTGCTAAGGAGCTGGTAACAGCTTTAAAGAGAGAACTGACCATACCTGTACATCTTCACACTCATGATTCTACGGGAAATGGAGTAGCTTCAGTGCTTATGGCTGCAGAAGCGGGAGTAGATATAGTTGACCTTGCCATTGAATCCATGAGCTCCTTTACCAGTCAACCATCTATGAACTCTGTGGTAGAGGCTTTAAGTGGAACGAAAAGAGATACTGGACTTAAATCCCAGGAGCTTAATGAGCTAAGCAATTACTATGGCAGGGTGAGAAAGGTTTATAAAGGCTTTGAGAGCGAGATGAATTCTCCTTATTCAGATATTTATAGATATGAGATACCTGGAGGTCAATACTCGAATCTTCTAGCTCAGGTTAAAGCTATGGGCGCTGAAGATAGCTTTAAGGAAATAAAGGAGCTGTATAAGGATGCTAATGAGCTTTTAGGAAATATCGTGAAGGTAACACCCACTTCTAAGGTTGTGGGAGATTTAGCGATTTTTATGCTGAAGAATGAATTGACGAAGGATAATATAACTGATAAGGGAAAGAATGTTTCCTATCCAGATTCTGTAGTGGAATATTTTAAAGGATTAATAGGACAGCCGGAGGGGGGCTTCCCTGAAAATCTTCAAAGAATAGTATTAAAGGGGAAGAAGCCAATAAAGGTTCGACCAGGGTCTCTGCTGCCTGAAGCTGACTTTAGAGAAATAGAAGAGCTCCTTAAAGAAAAATATTATGTGTCTGCTATGGAGGATAAGGAGGTTATGGAGCAGAAGGTTATAAGCTATGCTCTATATCCTAAGGTTTATGAGGATTATTGCCAGCACTTTGAGGCGTACAATGATGTGAGCCGTCTTGAGAGTCATGTTTTCTTCTACGGACTGAGGAAGGGAGAAGAAACAAGTATTCCTATAGGAGAAGGAAAAGAGCTTATTATCAAATACATAGATGCTTCAGAGCCAAATGCTCAGGGAATGAGAAATCTTTCCTTTGAGGTTAATGGTGCTATTAGGGAAATACAGATTCTGGATGAGAGTCTAGAAATCAAGGCTGATAGAAAGCTAAAGGCCGATAAGAACAATCCAGCTCATCTTGGCTCAAATATACCAGGAACCGTGGAAAAAATATTTGTTAAGGAAGGGGACCAGGTGTCGGTAAATATGCCTCTGATGATAATAGAAGCTATGAAAATGGAAACTACATTAGTTTCTGCTGTTGAAGGTACTATTGATAAAATTTATGTTTCTCCCAAGGATAGGGTTAATCAAGAGGACCTGCTCCTTACCTTTACATTAAAAGAATAAAGTAATACATTAAAGCTTTTATCCAGTGAATCTGGATAAAAGCTTTTTTTCTATAGCTCTTCAATTTTGATTATGCTTTCTATGCTGTTGATTTCATTGAGGAGCTCTATCTCTTCCAAAGCTCTGTGAACTAAGCCTTCTTCTCCGAGATGAGTGGTAAATACTACATCTACATTTTTTTCATTGATTATTGTCTGGTTAACAGTAAAAATGCTAATTCCGTAGCTTCCTAAGATTGTTGCAACCCTTCCGAGGATTCCAGGCTTATCTAAGGTATTTAGTCGAATATAATATTTAGAGGTATTTTTCTCTCTGGGAAGGATGGCCTTAGGGCGGCGATTTTCATTTTTTAGATTTAAAAAGGTATAAGCTACGTGATTTCTAAGGACGGAAATTAAGTCTCCTATAACAGCGCTCCCTGTAGGAAGATCTCCGGCTCCTCTACCGTAGAGCATTAAATCTCCCACGGCATTACCCTTTAAGAAGATTGCATTAAAGGAATCATTGACATTAGCTAGGGGATGGCTATCAGGTATCATAGCAGGATGAACCCTAAGCTCTAGAGTTCCTTCTCTTTTTTTACCTATGGCGAGAAGCTTAATAACATAGCCGAATTTTTTAGCATATTCTATATCAATAGGATGAATTTTTGCGATTCCTTCTGTGCTTATGGAGTTAACATCGATAAATTGACCGAAGGATAGGGTTGAGATTATCGCCAGCTTATAAGCAGCGTCATAGCCGTCAACATCAGAGGTGGGATCTGCTTCTGCAAAGCCCATTTCTTGAGCCTCCTTTAAGGCGGACTGAAAGGTCATGGAATCCTTGGACATTTTAGTTAAAATATAGTTGGTAGTTCCATTGATAATTCCTGCAAGGGATTCTATCTTATTTGCAGTTAAGCTTTCATTGAGTTCTCGTATTATTGGGATGCCTCCTCCAACGCTGGCCTCATAGTAGAAGTGGACACCTTCCTTAAAGGCTGTTTCAAAAAGAGTTCGGCCATGGAGTGCTAATACCAGCTTGTTGGCGGTAATAACATGCTTTTTGGCTCTCATGGCTCTAAGCATATAATCCAGGGCAGGCTGCTCTCCTCCTAAAAGCTCTATTACCACCTTGATATCATCATTTCTAAATATATCTTCTGGATCCTCTGTTAATACCCCTTCTGGAAGAGCGATAGTCCTGTTTTTTAGCTTATTCTTTACAAGTATTTTTTCTATGTGTATATTGCAGCCAGCTCTTTTATTAATGACGTTTTTATTTGTACTTAGAATATTCCATACACCTTGTCCTACATTACCTAGTCCTAAAATTGCAATTTTTACATTATCCATGGTTACCTCCATAATGGTGTATACATTAGTATAGCTATTGTTATTTACGATTTATCTGAGTTCCTTGAAAGTCTATATATAATTCACTGCTCTGCCATTTATTATTTAAGGTAATTAAATAGCTGTTTATAGATTTAATAAAATCATTATTCTCCTGTGGAACAAGCACCAATATCGTTGGCCCTGCTCCACTTAAAAATACTGCTGAGGCATTATATTCCCAGCATTTCTTTACTACAGGCTCATAATCTGGGATTAACTTAGCTCTGTAGGGCTGATGGAGTCTATCCTCGCAGGCCACAGGAAGATTTTCTAGCTTTCCTGTAGCTAATGCAGCGATAAGAAGGGATACTCTGTTTATATTAAAGATTCCGTCACTTCTTTCTACTGTATGTGGGAGTACAGACCTTGATAAAGCTGTGCTTAGTTCAAATTCTGGTATAAGTGCAATGAACTTAATGTCTTTGCTTAAGGGGATATTATCATAATATATATTACAATCCTTGTAAGTGGCTGTGACGATACCGCCTAAAATGGCTGGGGCTACATTATCAGGATGTCCTTCTATTTCAGAAGCTATTATGAGTATGTCCTCCCTAGTTAGAGGTAGCTTCAAAAGCTCTGCAGCGGCAAATACTCCGGCTACTATGCAGGTGGAGCTGCTCCCGAGGCCTCTAGATAACGGGACTTGGGAATCTATATGAAGCTTTATTCCTGCAGGAAGAAGCTTGTGATATTTATTTGCAGTATACTTCATTGCTTTAATAACTAGGTTGTTTTCATCTGAAAATTCTTTTGGGCAGCCGGTTATGATAAGGCTATCACCAGATTCTTCAAGAAAAAAGCTGTTGTATAAATTTAAAGCTGCTCCTAGGGTATCAAACCCAGGACCCAGGTTTGCTGTGCTGGCAGGAACTTTTATTTCAATCATTCTTTCACCACCTATATATTTAAGATGTTCTGTACTTTGATCTTCATTTCCTCTGGTGTACAGCTAGCTTTATGGAGAATAGGTTTTTCCTTAAGCTCTTCTATAGCTTTTGGGATCGGTATTCCCGATGCTTCTGAAAGTTTATAGCTTGCCTCAAAAATATCCTTCTCTGAAAGCTCTATATCTAAAGCGCTGCACAATGCCTTTGAAAATTTAAAAGGACTTGCTGTGGATAGAATCACTGTTTTAGTGCTATCCTTACAGTCTTCTTTATATTTTTTCAGTACGCTGTAAGCCACAGCTGTATGTGTGTCCATGAGATAGCCTGTGCTTTTATACAAGCTATAGATTGTTGAAGCTACCTCCTCCTCTAGAGCAAAATTGCTATAAAAGTCCTTAAGTCCTGCTTTTATTTTATCAGTAAGCTTATAAAAGCCTTTTTGGGAGAGCTCTTCCATTAGATTTTTTGTAGCTTCAGAGTCTCTTTCGGATATTTCGTAAAGTAATCTTTCTAAATTACTAGATATCAATATGTCCATAGAAGGAGAGGTGGTGGTTTTTAGCTCTCTTCTGCTGTCATAGATGCCATTATTAAAGAAGTGGTATAGCACATTATTTTCATTTGAAGCACAGATAAGCTTGTTGACAGGTAGTCCCATAAGCTTTGCATAATAGCCTGCAAATATATCTCCAAAATTCCCTGTGGGAACAGCAAAATTAATCTCTTCTCCTGGCTGTATTTCCTTATTCCTTAATAGAGATAGATAGCTGTAAAAATAATAAACCACCTGAGGTACTAGTCTGCCGATATTGATAGAATTGGCAGAGGTAAAAAAGTAACCTTTGTCCGCTAGCTTCTCTTTAAGCGGCTCGTTCTTAAATAACTCCTTGACGCCTTTTTGAGCATCGTCAAAGTTTCCTTTAATACCGATTACAGAGGTATTATTTCCTTCCTGTGTAATCATTTGAAGCTTTTGAATAGGGCTTACACCATCCTCTGGGTAGAATACTATTATTTTCACTCCATTTACTCCGGCAAAGCCCTGAAGAGCAGCCTTTCCAGTATCTCCGGAGGTTGCAGTTAATACAACAGGTTGCTTCTTTGATTTATCTCTGAGGGCTGAGAGCTCAATAAGCTTCGGGAGTAGGGTGAGGGCTATGTCCTTGAAGGCTAAGGTTGGTCCATGGAAAAGCTCTAAAAAGTATAAATCCCCTACTTTAACTGTTGGAGTTATTTGTTGATCGGAAAAGCTTTCGTCATAGGCATCTGAGATGGCAATCTTTAATTCCTCCTGAGAAAATTCGGGAAAGAAAAGAGATATAATGTATAAGGCTAGCTCCTGGTAGCTGTAGGCTACAAGGTCCTTTATATCCTTATCTAGCTTTGGTAGCTCTTCTGGTACATATAGGCCTCCGTCCTCTGCTATTCCATTTAAAATAGCATAAGGGGAGGTGATTTTTTTTGAAATTCCTCTAGTGCTTTTATACAGCATATATATCCTCCTTAAATTTATTTAAATAAAAAAGCCCTGTCCCTATATAAGGGACGAGAGCATTGGCTTCCGCGGTTCCACCCTGATTGATAAATCCACTTTAACGCTATAACGGGCGACCGTTCACTGCTACTGTTATTTCACAGGAAACTCATAGGTGGTTTTCCATTTCTGTAGCTTAAAGAACCTTTCAGCCATTGAGTTCTTTTCTCTGATAGCATAAAGAAATTTACTTTTCCTAATCATTGCTATAATAATATTCATATTATATTCTTGTTAAAATAAAAACATTTTTTATATTTTAACGCGGTAAAGTGAAAATGTCAATAATAATACAAATATTCTAAAAACAAACTTAAGAAAACTGCTTATAATAGTCCTGAAGTTTCTATTCTAAAGCTAAAGTTCTTACTTTAATTACTCCATCTATGTCTTTTATTGAATTTAATATTTCAAGAGGGATGTCTCTATCTAAATCAAAGAGGGCATAAGCGTACTCCCCTCTACTCTTTGATATCATATCTGCTATATTAACTCCCTTGTTACCTAGAAGAACTGTGAGTTTACCCAGCATATTTGGTATATTTTTATGAGCTACGGCTAATCGCACTGGTTTTTTTAGTGCCCCTAGGGAGCAATCGGGATAGTTAACGGAGTTAGTTATATTACCGTTATCTATATAATCCTTAAGCTCTTCCACGGCCATTACTGCGCAATTATCCTCAGCCTCCTCTGTAGAAGCACCAAGATGAGGGATAGCTATGATATTCTTTAGGTTAACAATCCTATCATTTGGGAAATCTGTTACATATTTACGGAGTTTTTTGCTCTCTAAAGCTTCTTCTAAAGCATCTTCATCTACTAGCTTGTCTCTAGAATAGTTCAACAAAATAGCGCCATCCTTTAGCTTTTCGAAGGCTTCCTTATTAATAAGTTTCTCTGTCTTATGGTTAAGAGGTACGTGGATAGTGATATAATCACAGTTTTTAAGTAAATTCTCAAGGTAGTCCACATGCTTTACATGACGAGAGAGATTCCAAGCGCACTTAACAGGGATAAAGGGGTCATAGCCATAAACCTCCATACCGAGGCCAATTGCAGCGTTAGCTATTCTGTATCCGATAGCACCAAGACCTATAACTCCGAGCTTTTTACCTAAGAGTTCAGTTCCTGAAAATTGTTTTTTGTTTTTCTCTACAAGAGAAGCTATATCCTTTTGAGCAGAATTAGCTTTAACCCAATTGATTCCTCCAACAATATCTCGGGCAGCTATGAGCATCCCTGCTATTACAGACTCTACTACACCATTGGCATTGGCTCCTGGGGTATTAAAAACAACTATACCTTTTTCTGCACATTGATTGATAGGAATATTGTTGACGCCGGCACCAGCTCTAGCTATGGCTAAGAGAGAAGCTGGCAGCTTTAAATCCTTCATATTTGCACTGCGTACCAAAACTCCCGTAGCCTGTGATAGATCTTCAACAATTTCATAGCTTTTTGGCAGTAGTTGAAGTCCTTCAATGGATAGTGGATTTAAACAGATAATTTTATTCATTTGATACAACCCTTTCTACAATAATTTGTATTTAATATTAATATATATAAAAATTATCTATAATAATTACATAACTTTAGTACGGTGTAGTGTTAATAATCAGTATATAAATGAGAATGAATAAAGTCAATAGTCTTACTTAGATAATTGAATAAAAAGTATCAATATAGTCTTTAAAATATCCTACAAACAAAATGAAAAAGATGTTCATTGTTATTTAATTAATTAATGTTCAACACAATAAGTAGTTAATCTTTTATCTTTTATAAGCTAGATTTATTGATAGAAATACAAAAAGCGTAATTTAATAAAAATTTAGTGGTTTATATTGGAACAAATACAAATATATGCTATACTTTAAAAGGATATTATGTTAGATAAATAACAAACATATCGAGATTTTCAGTTAAAGGACAATTTTAAGGGGGGGCATTTTAGTGAAAAGATTTTTATCAGTTGTTTTAACAGGACTAATTGCAATGTCAATGGTTGCTTGCTCTAGTGGTGGCGAGGAAGAAACCCTAACAGGAGTAGGTAAAGGTATTGGTGGCGAACTGAAGGTTGAAGTAAAGAAAGAAGGGGAGAAGATAGTTTCTGTTAAGGTTACAGAACACAAGGAAACAGAAGGTATCGCAGACCCAGCTTTGAAGGACATTCCTGCTGCCATAGTTAAGGCAAATTCTACGGATGTAGATGTGATTTCAGGGGCTACTGTAACCAGTAAAGCAATAATAGCTGCGGTTAATAATGCATTAGATCCTGAAAAGTATCCAGCGCCAGAAAAGGAAGAGGCTGGTTCAGGCTCTGTCACTGCTGCTGATGTATATCAGGGCTTCGGTATTACAAGTGTTCCAAGAGTGGGTCCAGGTAAGGATGATACAGATACTCCAGTCTATAGCTTCAATGAAGTTTTCGCTAATGTTTTATTTGATGGAGAAGGTAAAATTCTTTCTCTAATCATCGATCAGCTTGAGGTAGCAACTCCAAACTATGATGGAGATGGCATGCCTCATTTCAGTGGATACCCAGGACAGGGTGGCTATAATAATGATGAAAATCATGATGGAAAGATAGATGGAAAGACTGCAGATACTGAGGATAGATTTGTTGAAGAGATTAAAGGATGGACAACCAAGAGAGAAAGAGGAGATAAATATATAGTTGGTTCCTCTACTTGGACAGCACAGATGGAAGCCTTTGAAAAGCTTTTTACAGGTATGACAGTAGATGAGGTTGAAGAGTGGTTTAAAAAGTATACATCAGATATAAATGGAAGACCTCTTAAAGCTGAGTCTGAGGATGAAAAGGATAAAGCAAAGTTTAATGCTTTAACAGATGCTGAGAAAAAGGAACTGGCAGATGTAACCTCAGGTGCTACTATGAGTCTTAAGGATCCTCATGGAGATATTATAGGTGCAATAAAAAATGCTTATGAGAATCGTATTGCTTTAGATATTAAAGGAGCTACAAAACAGGGAATGGGCTTAAACTTCATGCCTCGTATAGGTCCTGGTAAGGATGATACAGGCACACCAGTTTACAGTATAAATCAAGTTTTTGCTAATACCTTATTTGATAAGGATGGTAAGATAGCTGCACTTCACATAGATCAATTAGAGTTTGCTACTCCTAACTATGATGGGGATGGAATGCCTCATCTCAGCGGTTTCCCGGGACAGGGTGGCTACAATAATAATGAAAATCATGATGAAAAGGTAGATGGAAAGACAGCAGATACAGAGGAGCAGTTTACCAGCGAGGTTAATGGCTGGGTTACTAAAAGAGCTCGTGGAGATAAATATATTGTAGGGGCTTCTACCTGGACAGATCAAATTGAAGTTTTTGAAAAGCTCTTTGTTGGCAAGACTGTAGAAGAAGTTGAACAGTGGTTTAAAAAGTATACCTCCGATATAAATGGAAGACCTCTTAAAGCTGAAGCTGAGGATGAAAAGGATAAAGCAAAGTACAGTGCTTTAACTGATGCTGAGAAGAAAGACCTAGCAGATGTAACCTCAGGAGCAACTATGAGCCTTAATGATCCTCATGGAGATATTATATCGGCTATCAAGAAATCCCTTGAAAGCGCTAGAGAAATCAACTTGGAAATAAAATAGCAAATAAAAAAGCATAGATTAATTCTATGCTTTTTTATTATCCTTGTATTTCTGTGTTAGAAGACTTGTACTAACTTCATATGACGGCTAAATACAAAAATATAAACATTTTGATATTATAGGAATAGAAGAAGACTTACGGCCATTACAACCATTCCTGCCACTAATCCGTATATAGATAGATGATGTTCTCCATATTTCTCTGCTGAAGGCAGAAGCTCATCAAGAGATATGAATACCATGATTCCTGCTACAGCTCCAAAGAGTATCCCTAGTACAAGGTCATTTATAAAAGGCATTAATATTAAATATCCAATAATTGCTCCTAAAGGCTCTGAAAGACCGGACAGGAAGGAATAGATAAAGGCTTTTTTCTTACTTCCTGTAGCATAGTATACAGGAACTGATACAGCTATTCCTTCAGGAATGTTATGGATAGCAATAGCAACAGCTATTGGTATGGCTATTTCTGGCTCCTGAAGGGCAGAGATAAAGGTTGCTAAGCCTTCTGGAAAGTTGTGGATTGCTACAGCTAAAGCTGTAAAGAGTCCCATCCTTAAAAGTTTTTTATCTTCCTTGGAACTATTTTGCGGTATATCTTCGATTTTATATACCTCATGAGGGTTTTCTTCACTGGGGATAACTTTGTCTATAAGAGCGATTAATAGCATGCCTCCAAAAAATGAGATTACTGTGACCCAGGAACCGGTTTTAATTCCTAGTTCTCCTGTCAAGGAATCCTTGGCCTTAACAAATATTTCAACCATGGAAACATAAATCATAACACCAGCAGAAAAACCTAAGCTTACTGAAAGAAATTTTGTGTTAGTCTTTTTTGCAAAAAAAGCAAGAGCACTTCCTATACCTGTGCATAAACCTGCAAAAAGTGTTAGGCTAAATGCAAATAGTACATTATTCATAATTACCTCCTTTGATTTTAGTGTAAGTTATATTAAATATTATAAATAAGAATATATATTAATTGATAATGATTATCAATTAATGTAATTATATATGAGATTTAAGTAATTGTAAATACAATTTATATGACAATAATATATTATTTTATTTCTCTGATTAAGATACTCAATAATACTTAGATGATTTATTATATTTTAACTTAGTTAATAAGAATTTACTATTTGTTTGTTAAAAATTAAGAAAATATCTACAATATATTGATAATAATGTAACAGGGTGATATACTATAACTAAAGTTAGATATTACTAACTTTAGTTTTATAATCAATAGTTAGAAGTAACTAACTAAATTTATATGTAGTGGGGTGGAATTTATGCCGTTAACAATGGCTAAAGCTGGGGAAATAAATTCTATAAAAAAAATCGGAGGCAGAGATGAAGCAAAAAGGTTTTTAGAAAAGCTTGGCTTCGTTGTAGGTGGAAATGTAGTTGTAGTTTCTGAATTGGCTGGTAATGTTATTGTTAATATTAAGGATAGCCGAATAGCAATTAGTAAGGAAATGGCTAATAGAATAATAGTTTAATTATTACGGAATAAATTTTACTGATGAAATAAACTGAGATTTAAGAGTGAAATGGGGAGTATAGATGAATACCTTAAGAAATGTTAATATTGGGGAAACGGTGACTGTTGTTAAGCTCCATGGGGAAGGAGCACTTAAGCGCAGAATAATGGATATGGGAATAACCAAAGGAACAGAAATATACCTGCGAAAGGTTGCGCCTTTGGGTGATCCTATAGAGATAACTGTAAGAGGCTATGAGCTTTCCTTAAGGAAGGCTGATGCAGAGATGATTGAGGTTAAATAATGAATTCATAAGTGGAGAGTGGGAGCTCTGCTTATAATAAGGTTTTGTGGTTAGCCTAAACTAACTGTTAGATAATTTGGGGGGATTAAAATGACTATTAAAATAGCATTGGCTGGTAATCCAAACTGTGGAAAAACCACCATGTACAATGATTTAACGGGATCAAGTCAATATGTAGGTAATTGGCCAGGGGTTACAGTAGAAAAGAAGGAGGGGAGACTGAAGGGAAAGAAAGATATTATTATTACTGACCTTCCAGGAGTATACTCCTTATCTCCCTATACCCTAGAAGAGGTTGTAACAAGAAATTATCTTTTAAGCGGTGAAGCTCAAGGGTTAATAAATATCGTTGATGGTACAAACCTAGAAAGAAATCTTTACTTAACAACACAGCTTTTAGAGCTTGGAATACCGGTGGTTATTGCTCTTAATATGATGGATTTAGTTAAGAAAAATGGAGATGTTATAGATGTAGAAAAGCTCTCAAAAAGCCTTGGCTGTGATATTATAGAAACCTCAGCTTTAAAAGGGATGGGATCTTTAAAGGCTGTGGATAAAGCTACAGAGGCTGCAAAAGAAAAGAGATATAATAGGCAGCTAAGCTTTTCAAAGGAAGTTGAGGTATATTTAAAGGAAATAGAGGCTATTGTATCTAGCAAGATTCTAGAGGATCAGAGAAGATTTATGGCTATTAAGCTTTTTGAAAGAGATGAAAAAATCCTTGAGTCTATAGCTTTAACTGAGGATGAAAAGGATAGAATATCAGCTATAATAGAACGAGCAGAAGAAGCTATGGACGATGATAGCGAGAGTATTATAACTAATGAGAGATATATACTTATTGGCTCTGTAATTAAGAGGTGTTTAAAGAAGCAGCAGACAGGCCTCACTACCTCAGATAAAATCGATAGAGTTGTTACAAATAGATTTTTGGCACTACCCATTTTTGCATTAATTATCTTTGGAATATACTATATATCTGTTTCAACTGTAGGGGATGTATTGACTAACTGGGCTAATGACACGGTTATTGGTGGAATAGTTCAGCCTTCTGTTCAGAATCTTTTAGATTCTATTGGGGTATCTCCATGGCTAAACAGCTTAGTTGTAGATGGAATAATTGGTGGAGTTGGAGCTGTCCTAGGCTTTGTTCCTCAGATGCTTCTTTTATTCTTCTTCCTCTCTATATTAGAGGACTGTGGATATATGGCAAGAGTTGCTTTCATAATGGATAGGATTTTTAGAAAGTTTGGATTGTCTGGTAAGTCTTTTATACCCATGATTATCTCTACAGGCTGCGGAGTTCCAGGAGTTATGGCTACTAAGACCATAGAAAGTGATAAGGATAGAAGGATGACCATTATGACTACTACCTTTATGCCCTGTGGAGCTAAGCTTCCTGTTATCGCTCTCATAGGAGGAGCAATTTTTCCTGATATTGTGTGGATGGCTCCAGGGATATATTTCTTGGCCATAGGTATAATAGTAGCTTCTGGTATTATTCTAAAAAAGACCAAGCCTTTTCAGGGAGAGCCTGCTCCTTTTGTTATGGAGCTTCCTCAGTATCACATCCCTGGAGCAAAGGGAGTTTTCCTTCATATGTGGGAAAGAAGTAAATCCTTTATAATAAAGGCAGGTACAGTAATATTTGTTGCCTGTGGCTTGATTTGGTTCCTTTCCTCCTTTGGCTTCCACAGCGGAAGCTTCGGAATGGTTGAAGTTGGTGAAAGCTTGCTGGCAAAGGTTGGAGGCTTTGTAGCTCCTATCTTTAAGCCTTTAGGCTTTGGAAACTGGCAGGCTTCAGTAGCTGTTATAACAGGCTTCGTTGCTAAAGAAGAGGTAGTAGGTACCCTGGCGGTATTAAAAGGGTTAGAAGAGGTTTCAGAAGCGAGCCCAGCTCTTCTAGAACAGATTGCTTCTATGTTTACCTACGGAGCTGCAGGACTTTCCTTCCTTGCCTTTAATCTGTTCAGCATTCCCTGCTTTGCAGCAGTTGGTGCCATTAGAAGAGAAATGAATGACTGGAAGTGGACTGCCTTTGCTTTAGCTTATCAAATGGTCGTTGCTTACACTGTTTCATTGATAATAAATCAGCTGGGAGGCTTTTTGTCAGGTGCATTATCCTTTGGAGCAGGAACTATTGCTGCACTTTTAGCTCTTTTGGTTGTGCTCTATCTGCTTTTTAGACCAGAAAGAAAGAGAAATGAATCTGTAAATGCCGAAGTATCTTTAACCTAAAGAGGTGTGCGTATCATGATTGGTGATATATTAGTTATTGGAATTCTAGTAGTCTGTATGTTTGTTGCCATAAGAAAAATAATAAAAACAAAAAAGAGCGGTGGCTGTTCAGGCTGCAGTGGTAGTGAAGGCTGTAGCGGTTGCAGCAGTAATCTAGAGATTAAGAAGTAATAACATAAGCGTGAATTAATAAAGAAGAAATAATATAAGAAGGTGCATGGTGAATAATAATTTCACTATGCACCTTCTAATTATAAATAGCATTTTTATTAGCTCTTGTTTAGGATGAATTGAAGGTTAATTTTGATAAAAATTTTTATATCCATCAAAAATATGGTAAATTATATATAGAGACAAATGGAATGTAATAATACTATAACTTAAAGATATTTACTACTTAATAGATATACGAATAAACAATATAGATAAGAAGGGATAGATTTGAAGGAATCAGATAGTAAGGAAGTATTGTTTTCCACAAGGGACTTATTCAAGCTGATAACACCGCTTTTGGTAGAGCAGCTATTGGCTATAACTGTTGGACTAGCAGATTCAGTAATGGTGGCAGGGGTAGGTGAAGCAGCAGTTTCGGCTGTATCCCTGGTGGATTCTGTAAATATTCTTATAATAAATATTTTTGCCGCCCTAGCTACGGGAGGTGCAGTGGTAGTAGGACAGTACCTGGGAAGAAAAAATAATGAAAAGGCCTGTAGAAGTGCAGAACAGCTGGTAATGGTTACTACAGTATTATCTATAGGAATAATGACATTTATGTATATGGGTAAGGGCTTTATATTAAACAATCTTTTTGGAACCATAGCTCCGGATGTTAAGGTACAAGCTAACACATATTTAATGATTGTTTCTTTATCAATTCCCTTTATAGCCTTATATAATGGTGGAGCTGCAGTATTTCGTGCTATGAGCAATTCAAAAATAACCATGTATACCTCCATAATCATGAATCTAATTAATGTTGCAGGAAACGCACTGCTTATTTATGGGTTTAAAATGGGAGTTGCCGGTGCTGCAATACCTACCCTTTTATCCAGGATTATAGGAGCTGTTATAATAATTATTCTCCTTAAGAGGAAAAGGCTTCCGGTGCATTTGAGACAAGGTATTAGGTTTACTATGGATTTTAGCCTTATAAAAAAGATATTGTTTATTGGAATACCCAATGGACTTGAAAATAGTATGTTTCAGCTGGGAAAAATATTGGTTCTTAACCTAGTGGCTAGCTTTGGGACAGCCTCCATAGCAGCCAATGCCATAGCTGGTACTATGGGGTCATACCAGATATTGCCGGGATCAGCTATAGGATTAGCTTTAGTAACAGTTGTTTCAAGAGCTGTAGGGGCAGGGGACTATAAACAGGTTAGATATTATACAAAGAAGCTTATGATAATAGCTTATGGGGCCATGATTGTAATAAATATTCTATTCATATTAGCCTTGCCTATCATAGTAAGAATTTATAACTTATCTGATCTTACTGCTGACCTTACTAAATCTATTTTAACTTATAGCTCTATCTGCAGTGCTATTATTTGGCCAATGTCCTTTACGTTACCCAATGCTCTAAGAGCAGCCAGCGATGTTAGATATAGCATGGTTATTTCTATTATATCTATGTGGACCTTTAGAATAGGCTTAAGCTATGTGCTTGGTAAGTACATGGGTATGGGTGTATTTGGTGTATGGGTTGCCATGACTGTGGATTGGGTATTTAGGAGTATATTTTTTATTATCAGGTACAGGGGCAGCAAGTGGCAACATATTAGGATATGATGATTGAAACACCTTATAAAAGTTTAAATTCGTCTAGAGTTATTAGATAATTTTAATATATTGAGGAGGGAATGAAATGAAGGAAAATAAAAGATTGTTTGGGAAAATCTCCACTGGAGAAGAGGTATATATTTATACCCTTTCTAATTCAAAGGGTATGGAAGTAGATATTTTAGATTTTGGAGGAATAGTGGTTTCCATAAGGGTACCAGATAAAGTTGGAAAGATAAGAGATGTAGTCTTAGGCTATGATTCCATGGAGGAATATGAGGATAATCCAGGCTTTTTTGGTGCGATAGTTGGAAGACATGCTAATAGGATAGCAGGAGCCTCCTTTATCCTGGGTGACACCACCTATTATCTGGATAAAAATGAAGGGAATAATCAGCTTCATGGTGGAAAATATGGGCTGCATAAGGTACGTTGGGAAGCCAATCTGGTTAATGAAGAAGGAGAAGAAGCTCTGCTTCTTAACTATTATAGTGAGGAAAAGGCTAATAGCTTTCCTGGGAATATATCACTTAAGGTAAAATATATATTAACAGAAGATAATAAGCTAAGGATAGAATATATGGGTGAGAGTGATAAGGATACGATACTTAATTTAACTAATCATAGCTATTTCAACCTTTCAGGTCATGATTCTGGTGATGTACTAAGTCATGAGCTTTATATAAACAGTAAGTCCTTTACTCCTGTTAATGCAGAGCTGATACCCTATGGAAGAATAGAAGGGGTTAAGGGTACACCTATGGATTTTACAACCTTAAAGCCTATAGGGAAGGATATCAAATCAGATTATGGCCAGGTTGCTGCAGTTTCAGGCTATGATCATAATTGGGTTTTAGATACTAAAGGAAGGCTTGATGAGATTGCTGCGGATTTAAGAGATGAAAACAGCGGCATAGGAATGAGAGTTTATACTACCAAGCCCGGTATACAGATATATACTACAAATACCATGAAGGAGCCGACCTTTGGAAAGGGAAGGGTTAATTATCACAGCTATCAAGGAATTTGTCTTGAAACACAATACTATCCAAATGCTATTAATGAAGAAAGCTTTCCATCTCCTATTCTAAAAGCAGGCGATAAATATCTCCATACTACCATTTTTGAGTTTTATAGCTTATAAGTTTTTTAGTTAAAAAATATATTGAAAAGCATCTATAGAAAATCTACTGATAGGATTAACCACTTCTCTAAAGTGGTTAATCCTGTTTTTTTTTATATTAATGACTTCCTTCTAAGATAGAAATATGTAGCTAGTTATTTCACTATTCTATTAATTCTAATAATAATTTAAAAAATAACAAAATAATTATAATAAAATATATTTTTAACATTGACAATGGATAATGTTTATAATACAATAAAAACATCAAGTTAATAATAATTATTAGTTAATAATAAATGTAAATTATAAAATTAATAGGGGGTTATTTATATGTCATTAATAGGTAAAGAAATAAAGGAATTTAAGGTTCAGGCTTTTCATGAAGGAGCTTTCAAAGAAGTAACTAAGGAAAATGTATTAGGACAATGGTCTGTATTCTTCTTCTATCCAGCAGATTTTACATTTGTTTGTCCTACAGAGCTTGAGGATTTAGCTGAAAAGTATTCAGAGTTCAAAGCTATTGGTTGCGAGATATATTCAGTATCCACTGATTCTCATTTTGTTCACAAGGCATGGCATGATGTTTCTAAGGCTGTTAAGAAGATTCAATATCCTATGCTTGCAGACCCAACCCATGCTATTTCCAGAGATTTTGAGGTTCTTATAGAGGAAGATGGTATGGCTGAAAGAGGAACCTTTGTTGTTAATCCAGAAGGTAAAATTGTTTCCTATGAGGTTACTGCTGGAAACGTAGGTAGAAATGCAGAGGAGCTTTTAAGAAAGGTTCAAGCAGCTCAATTTGTTGCTGAGCATGGAGATGAGGTATGTCCAGCTAACTGGAAGCCAGGTCAGGAAACCTTAAAGCCAAGCCTTGACTTAGTTGGTTTAATCTAACAATCGAAGCTTATAATTCATTTAGATAAAGAGCAGCATTTAGGAGGAGTAGTTTATGGATCAGTTATATGATGTCATAATAATAGGCGGAGGTCCTGCGGGACTATCCGCCGCTCTCTATGGAGCAAGAGCTAAGCAGTCGGTGCTGGTCATAGAGAAGGAGAAGAGCGGAGGACAGATAACCATAACAGAAGAGGTGGTTAACTATCCAGGAGTAGCTTCTGGAAGTGGAAAGGAAATTACAGAAGTTATGAGGCAGCAGGCTGTTAGCTTCGGTGCTAGCTTCCTTTCAGCTGAGGTAAAGGAATTAGAGCTTCAGGGTGATTATAAAAGGGTTATTACTACTAAAGGAGAATTAAAAGCTTTAGCCGTTGTAATAGCAACGGGAGCGAGCCCACGAAAACTAGGTTTTCCAGGAGAAAAGGAATTTCAGGGAAGAGGGGTTGCCAATTGTGCTACCTGTGACGGGGAATTCTTTACAGGTCTCGATGTCTTCGTTGTAGGAGCTGGTTTTGCAGCAGCGGAAGAAGCTATGTTCCTCACAAGATTTGCAAAGAAGGTACGTATTATAGCTAGAGAGCCGGAGTTTACCTGTGCAAAATCCATAGGAGATAAGGTGAAGGCTCATGAAGGAATAGATATTTTCTTCAATACAGAAGTTAAGGAAATCGGCGGGAATAATAAGCTTGAATATGCTAAGTTTATCAACAATATAACTGGTGATGAGTGGGAGTACAGACCTGAGAATCCAGCAGAAACCTTTGGTGTCTTTGTATTTGCTGGTTATGTACCCTCCACTGAACTAGTAAAAGGGAAGGTACAGCTAGATGACTTTGGTTATATAATAACCGATAGAAATCAGATGACTGATATACCTGGAGTTTATGCTGCTGGAGATGTCTGTGTTAAAAATCTTAGACAGGTAGTTACAGCCGTAGCTGATGGAGCTATAGCAGCTACCTCCTTAGAAAAATATATAGCAGATAAATATCAAGAATTAAATCTTCAGAGACAGGAAAAGGTTGGGGAGCCTGCAGAAGCTGGTTCTAAAGTAGCAGAAAGTAGTGCTGAAGTAGAAGTTGGAACCAAGGAGATTTCTGGAACCTTCATAACAGCTGAGATGTCAGCACAACTTAAGCCAATATTCTCAAAGCTTGAAAAGAAGCTGAGGCTTGTAGCCCTTTTAGATGATAGAGGAATATCAGAAGAGCTTAAGATATTTTTAAAGGAGCTATCCCCTTTAACTGATAACATATCTTATGAGCTTCATTCTGTGACTTCAGCAGAGGCGGAAGAGTACAAGAAGTATACTGATAGCTATCCTGCCCTGATGTTTTTCAATGAGGAAGGTGTTTATCTGGGAATCCAGTATCATGGAGTTCCCGGTGGCCATGAGTTTAATTCCTTTGTTATAGCCTTATATAATGCAGCTGGTCCTGGACAGCCTTTAGATAAGTATACCTTAGATAAAATTAAAGGTTTGAACAAAAAAATTAATATGAAGGTCTTCGTATCTTTAGCATGCACTATGTGTCCAGAAGTTGTTATGGGATCTCAACGAATTGCTTTAGAAAATCAGGAGATTGAAGCAGAGATGTATGATTTAGCTCATTATCCTCATTTTAAGGAAAAGTACAGTATTATGAGTGTTCCTTGCCTTGTGATTAATGATAAAGAAATTGCCTTTGGTAAAAAGAGCACTGATCAAATTTTAGAGCTTATAGAAAGTGCTTAAATGAATTTTTCAGATATTTTCTAAATAAAATTCTATATAAATTATAGATATTAAAAAAACCTTGGATTTTTGATCCAAGGTTTTATTGCTGTTAAATAGGAAAAGAATAGTTTACAATAACAAGCAATATTGTTAAAATATATATGGTAAATTTTTATCAATACAATTTAGGGGATGAGATATTATGTACATAAAGAAAATATCTTCGCTAATTATGGCAGGAATATTAATGGTTTCAGCTGTAGGGTGTAGTGAAGCAAAGGGAACAGAAGATAGGGAGTCAATGACACTGAAGGTAGGGGTTATGCCAGCAGTGGACTCTGCTCCAATATTCCTGGCAGAAGAAAAGGGTTATTTTAGTGATTTAGGTTTGGATATTGAGGTTCAGGTATATACCAATGCAATGAATAGACAGAGTGCTCTTCAAAGTGGTGAGTTAGATGGTGCAATGACCGATGTTATAGCGCTGGTTAATAATGTGGAAAATGGCTTTGATATAAAAGTAACAACCAGTACTGATGGGGCTTTTCCTTTCTTGGTGAATCCTAATTATGCTGATTCTAAAGAAGTAAAGGTAGGAATGATGGAGATAAGCGTATCAAATTACCTTGCCGATAAGTCACTGAAGGATTACGAGGTGGAAAAGGTTTATATAAATGAAATTCCTGCAAGAATGGAGATGGTAGGAGCTGGTAGCCTTGATATGGCAGTAATCCCGGAACCTGTTGCCTCTAATGGAGAGTTAAATGGGCTTAAGAAGATAATGATAGAAAATAATGAGGAGTTTTCTCCAGATGTTATGGTGTTTACTGGCTCTACCATTAAAAATAAGAGTAAAGAGCTAAAAGCTTTCCATGAAGCTTATAATAAAGCTGTAGAAGATATAAATGAGGATGATCAGGAAGCAAGAGAAATATTAATTTCAAAGCTGGAGCTAAAGGCAGAGATAAAGGATAAGATACTCATACCAGAATATAATCAAGCCAGAGTTCCTGATAAAGCTTATTTAGAAGGTATAATGAAATGGAATAAAGAGGTCTTAGGAAAAGAAATTAATCTAAAATATGAAGATTTAGTGGATGGAAGCTTCGTTAATGATTAATATAAAGGATCTGAAAGTAGATTATGGTACCAATGAAGTTTTAAGGAATATTAATCTTGAGGTTCCTAAGAATACTACCTGTGCAATTATAGGCTCTTCCGGTTGTGGAAAGACAACACTTCTTTATACTATAGCTGGGCTCATTAAGCCAGCAGGAGGAAGAGTTGAAATAAAAGGGGAGACCATAAAAGAGATAAGAAAGGACACTGGATTAATTCTACAGAACTATGGACTTTTGCCCTGGAAGAATGTATGGGATAATGTTACCTTTCCTATAAAGGCAAGGGGAGAAAAGAAAGAAGAGGTAGTGAGGATTGGTGAAGCCATTCTCCAGGAGCTTGATATATTAAAATATCGCCATAAGTATCCTGAAGAGCTTAGCGGAGGGGAAAGGCAGAGGGTGGCCATAGCAAGAACACTGGCCCTTAAACCTGACCTTCTGCTCATTGATGAGGCAACCTCTGCTCTAGACGCTATAACTAAAGAAAGGCTACAGGATATGCTCTTAAAGATTTACCAGGAAAGAGAGCTTACTTTGGTTATGGTTACCCATAATATTGAGGAGGCTGTTTTTTTGGGTCAAAGGATTGTGGTTATAGATAAAGGAAGCATTAAAGAAATTATAGACAATCCATACTTTGGAGATAGGAATATAAGAGGAAAAGAGGAGTTTTATACCATGTGTCTTAAGGTTAGAGGAGTGCTTAATGGATAAATTAAGAAGGTACGCATTTATTAATAAGGCATATCCCTTTTGTGCCTTAGTTTTTCTGTGGTACTTACTTCATATTATTGTTGACTCTCCTGCTATACCCTCACCTTTTGATGCCTTTGAAAACTTCATAGCTATACTTCCTGGAACTCTATTAATTCATATAGGAATGAGCTTTGTAAGGATTGTTGCTGCAATATTGGTATCTCTTCTATTGGGAGGTATTATTGGAGTTATTATCGGTATGAATAAGAAAGCCGATGGATTAATAAGCCCAATAATATATATTCTTTATCCACTTCCTAAGATAGCCTTTATGCCCATACTGATGATTCTCTTTGGGATTGGAGAAAGACCTAAGATTTTATTAATTATTTTTATTATAATATTCCAGTTTATACTGGCAGCAAGAGATGGGATTAAGGATATACCCAAGGAAATATTTCTTTCTGTATATTCTTTAGGTCTAGGACGAATTCATGTATACAGGCATCTGGTCTTTCCTGGTATATTATCCAAGCTTATTACAGCCACTAGGAATACCATTGGAATCAGTATATCAGTATTATTCTTTAGCGAAAACTTTGCCACCAGCTACGGCATTGGATATTTTATTATGAATAGCTGGTCTATGGTCAATTATGTAGAAATGTTCAGTGGAATAATCGCTCTAGGGTTAATGGGACTATTGCTATTTAAAGCCATAGACCTAATAGAGAAGTATCTTTGCCCTTGGACAAAGCTTAAGAATAATTTTATTGAGAACCATCAGTGAAGCTTTTAGAAGGAAATGAATGAAAATTTTATACACAGGAGATTTAAATTGAATACTAAGGATTTAAACCATGATGGAAGCATTAAAAAAATAATTATGGATTTGTGGATAGCTTTAAGGCCCCTATCACTTTCCTTAGCTGTAGCATCTACTACCTTAGGAGTCCTCATGGCTAAGAGAGCGGGATATTTATTTTCAGAAAACACATATTTAGATATTATTAAAATTATATTAGTGACTATAGCAGGGATGAGTGTTTTAGGAGCTGCTAATCTCATAAATGATTTTTATGAAGGCTCTTTTAAATATCACAGACCTGGGGAAAAAACCTATAAATTCTTGAAATATGAGAGAACTGCCTTTGATCTGTTAGTTTTTGGTTTCAGCATAAGCTGTCTGCTGCTCACGGCAGCCATTGGTCTTGTGCTCATGTATGTTTCAACCTATAAGCTTATTTATATTGGAGCTGTAGGAATTATAGGTGCTTATGCCTATACAGGAGAACCCTTTGTATATAAGAAGAGAGGTCTTGGAGCAGTGCTGTCTTTAATTCTTGTAGGATCCTTAATGGTAGAAGGAAGCTACATGGTTTTTTCCGGTGAGTTTTCCTGGGGACCAATAATATATACACTACCTGCGGGTTTAACTATACCTCTCATGATGATGTCTAATGAGCTTAGAGATTATGAAAGAGATAAAAATCTTGGTATTAAGACCTTAACTGTACTGATAGGAAGAAATGCTGGAAGAGCTATTTATATAATGCTGATTTTGCTCATGTATATTTTAACGGTAGTATTTGCAGCGCTAGATAAGCTTCCATGGCATTCTCTGCTGGTGATATTAACTATTCCAACAGCTATCAGCTGCTATAAAAAGGCTTCCTTGCCTCAAAAAAGTGCCATTAAAATAACTAATATTCTTCATATAGGCTTTAATTTGTTAATGATAATATCTCTAATATTTAGATAGATTAGATAAGTATGCAGCGGTGAAAGTATTTCACCGCTGTTATTTTTATATTAGATATTCAATTGGTTTATAATCTATTTGAAAGGTATCAGCGACATTTTTACAGGTGCAGTAGCCATCGTAGGTATTGATTGCTGTAAATATACTTTTATGGGATAAGCAGGCCCTTTCTAAGCCCATGTTTGCTATTTGAAGCCCGTACCGGATAGTGGCATTTGTTAAAGCTATTGTAGAGGTTCTAGGAACAGAGCCAGCCATATTACCCACGCAATAATGTATTATTCCATTTATTATAAAGATTGGAGAATCATGGTAGGTTGTATTGGAGGTTTCACAGCAGCCACCTTGATCTACAGCAACATCAACAATAACACTTCCTGGCTTCATCACCTTTAAATATTCTTTTCTTATCAGCTTTGGAGCTGCCTTTCCAGGAATTAAAACCGCTCCGATAACCAAGTCAGCGTCAACTAAGGAGTTTATTATATTATCCTCGGTACTAAAGAGCGTTTGTATTCTAGAACCAAAAATATCGTCCAGGTATGCGAGTCTCTCCAGGTTAATATCCAAAATTGTTACATCAGCTCCCATGCCAACAGCTATTTTACAGGCGTTAACTCCAACAGTACCACCGCCAAGGATAACAACCTTTCCTTTAGGAGCCCCTGGAACACCGGATAAAAGAATGCCTGAACCACCGCAATGCTTCTCCAGATATTTAGCGCCTTCTTGTACACTTAAACGGCCAGCTATCTGGCTCATTGGGGCGAGGAGAGGAATGGTTCCATCACTTTCAACTAAGGTTTCATATGCTACAGCCTTGGTCTTTGAAGCTAAAAGTGCTTCTGTGAGCTTTCTGTTGGCAGCTAAGTGAAAATAGGTATATATTATTAGATTGGGTCTGAAATATTGATATTCATCCTCCAGAGGTTCCTTAACCTTTATTATCATCTCAGAGGAATCCCACACTTCTTTAGCTGTTTCTATGATTATTGCTCCTGCCTTTTCATACTCCTCATTGCTGTAGCCTGATTCAACACCAGCATCTCTTTCTATATAAACGGTATGACCATTAGAACAATATACCTTTACATTATCCGGAATTAATCCGATCCTGTACTCATGCTTTTTGATTTCCTTTAAACAACCAATTTTCATAATTAACCTCCCAATAAATGCTGTGTTTTTTAATTTTAGATTGTTGTACCATAATTATATCATATAATATTTAGAATATTTGAATAATTAGACGATTAATGTTATAAAGATATCAATATTTATTATAAAAATTTATTTAAATTAAAATAATGCTTTTAGAGTTGGAGTGATTTTATTGTAATTATTTTTGGTTAATAGGTAAAAATATAGCTGAGGAGATGATAATATGAGTAATACAGAAGAACTTTTAAACTATGTTTATAAAAATTCTCAGATGGGAGTTAATACCATAGAGCAATTGTCAGGTATCGTAGAGGATCAAGAATTTAAAAAGCACTTAGATTCTCAGCTTAGAGAATATAGGCAGATTAATGAAGAGAGCCAAAAGCTTTTGGACAGACTTGGCTATGAAGAAGAAGGCGTAGGCGCCTTAAGTGAAATTAGTGCCTATATGATGATTAATTTTAAAACCTTGAGAGATAAGAGTCCATCCCACATTGCTGAGATGATGATTAATGGAAGTACTATGGGGATTATACAGGCCACTAGAAATCTGAGGAAGTACAAAAATGAGGATAAGGAGTTCCTTGCCCTCATGGAAAAGCTACTAAAAACAGAGGAAAATAATTTTCAGCAGCTTAAGAAGTTCTTGTAAATCGTAATAATAATCAGTAGTAATGTGCTGTAACTAATCCTCTAATGTAGGTGTGTTATGGTAGATATTTTAGTGGAATATGCTCTTCATAGTGTAGCTCATATAAAATATAATTCTAGAACTATGATATGAGGAGCATAATAAACAATTTTCTTATAATAGGTTATAATTAGTACTTATTTATTCTAAGAGCTGATAGCTGTAATCCAGAAGCATGTTGCTGCGACTATTGAAAGTGGTGTCATAACATATTTCTCTTTATTACTTTTGGAGAAAAGATTCATGAAAACATTTATTGATAGATAGGCAGCGAAGAAAAAGCAAAGACCTCTTGCAACACTAAAGGGAATACCTGTAGTAATAATCCTCGCAGTCTGAAGTACTGCTATAATTGCAAGTAATTGTATAAAAAAGCTAATCCCGCTAGCAATCCTTAATCTTGAGGGTAATACCTTGTATTTTCCCCCCAAGGTGTATTCGCCTAAAGGCATACCTAATGTCACCAGTAGTGTCATAACTGCAATAATCCCAAATAGAATAGCGCCTAACACTGAACTCATAAAAAAACTCCTTTCTTTTATTTATGTATCCTGATACTTAATGAATATAATCATATTATACATAACTTATTAGTAAATTTATGTATTTTATTCAAATAAAATATAAAATTTACAAATAAGGGGTAGGAATTTTGTCGCGTATATTGTTTAATAAAAAACAATATGTTTAATATTTGTTGACTATTTAACTTTTTGTACATATAATTAAATAGATAAAAGCAAATGATATTCACTATCAATAAAGTTAGGGGTTATTATATATGAAAATATTATTTATTACTTTAGGGTTTCTCTTTGCGGGCTTTGGTTTATTGGGAGTACTAGTACCGATTCTTCCTACAACTCCTTTTTTACTTTTAGCCTCTTTTTTCTTTGCTAGGGGTTCAACAAGATTCCACATTTGGTTTACAGGGACTAAGCTTTATAAGGACCATTTAGATGACTTTATTAAGCATCGATCCATGGCAAAAAAGACAAAGATATCTCTTTTAGCTTTTGCTTCCACTATGCTAATGATTCCATTGATAACGGTGGATGTATGGGCATTGAGAATTTTTATATTATGCCTTATGGTATTTAAATATTATTATTTTATATTCAGAATTAAAACTGTTTAATTTAGGAGTGAATTAGCCGTATGATGATTAACAAAAGACTAATTAATACTGTAGAGGAATCCAAAGGCTATATTATTAAGAATGTAGCTTATCAATGGATTGCACTACTGGCAAATATAATTGCTGTCTTTAATATAGGACTCTTAATTCAAAGAGTGGGCAGTGGTAGAGTCATGATTATAGAGTTGGTTTGTGTACTAGCTATAGTATTATTAATGATTGGAATTAGATATTTCTGCAATATAAAAGCAGGGAAGATGTCCTATAAGGCTTCTGCTAAGGTTAAAACAACCTTGAGAGAGCTTATATATAAAAAACTTTTAGCCCTTGGAAATGGCTATAAGGAAAGGGTATCTACTAGTGAAATAGTACAAGTTTCTGTGGAGGGTGTAGAGCAGCTTGAGGTGTATTTTGGAAGATATCTTCCTCAGTTTTTTTATAGCCTGCTGGCTCCCATAACCCTTTTTGTTGTACTATCCTTTATAAATATAAAGGCAGCAGCAGTACTTCTTGCCTGTGTTCCTCTGATACCAGTATCAATAATAGCTATACAAAAGCTTGCAAAAAAGCTTTTGAGTAAATATTGGACAATATACACAGGACTGGGAGACAGCTTCTTAGAAAATGTTCAGGGAATGACTACCTTGAAGATATTCCAAGCTGATGAGGCAAAGAATAAAGAGATGAACGAGGAAGCTGAGCTATTTAGAAAAATAACCATGAAGGTGTTAACTATGCAGCTTAACTCCGTTACTATTATGGATTTAATAGCCTTTGGTGGAGCTGCTTTAGGTGCTATCCTAGCAATTACAGAATATCAAAAAGGTAATATTGCTCTATGGCAGGGCTTTGTAATAATAATGCTTTCAGCAGAATTTTTTATTCCTTTAAGACTTTTAGGATCCTTTTTCCATATAGCAATGAACGGAATGGCAGCCAGTGATAAACTCTTTAAGCTGCTGGATATGGAAAAGGAAGCTGTAGATGATTATCAGGAGGAAGGCTTTGCAGCTCCTGGCGATGGTTTATTCTTTAATGACCTTACCTTCTCCTATGATAATGAAAGAGAGATTTTAAAGAAGGTAAATATTGATATACCTAAGGGGAGCTTTGTAGCTCTGGTAGGTAAATCAGGCTGTGGTAAGAGTACTGCTGCATCTTTAGCTATGGGCTTTAGAAAGAATTATCAGGGATTTATTTCGTTAGATGGTGAGTCTATAAAGAATATAAATGAAGAAGAACTAATGAAGAAGGTTACCTACTTAAATCATAACAGCTATATTTTTAAAGGAACCGTAAGAGAGAATCTATTGGTTGGTAATAAGAAGGCTACTGACCAGGATATAAAGTCCGTACTTAAGCAGGTAAACCTATATGATTTCATCATGGAGAATGGTGGACTTGATATGATGATTATGGAGAAGGCTGGTAACTTATCTGGTGGACAGGCTCAGAGACTAGCTTTAGCAAGGGCTCTTCTTCATAATTCTGAGATGTATATCTTTGATGAGGCTACCTCTAATATAGATGTGGAAAGCGAAGAAGCTATAATGACAGCTATTAAGGAAATGGCTAAGGATAAAACAATATTATTGATCAGTCATAGACTAGCTCAGGTAGTGGATGCAGATAAAATATATCTTTTAGAGGATGGAAGAGTAAGGGAAGAAGGAACCCATAGAGAGCTTATGAATAAGAAAGGACAGTATTCCAGGCTATTCTTAAAGCAGCAGGAGCTGGAGAGCTATGGAAGAGAGGAGAGTGTAATCAATGGGTAAAGGTAGATTTAAAATAATATTAAAGCTTTTAGCCCTTGTGAAGCCTCTGCTGCACATTATGGCTATTACAGTAACCATGGGTGTTATAGGCTTTTTATGTTCAATTTTTATAACTATATTAGGAGGCTATGGCTTAGTTAATGCCTTTGGTCTTTCTACTGGAATAGCTACTAAAACAATACTTGTGACAGTTTTACTCCTTGCAGTGCTTAGAGGTGTATTAAGATATGCAGAGCAAGCAAGCGGGCACTATATTGCCTTTAGACTTCTGGCTATTATAAGAGACAAGGTGTTTAAGGCTCTTAGAAGACTTGCCCCTGCTAAGCTAGAGGGTAAGGATAAAGGTAATCTTATTTCAATAATCACTTCAGACATTGAACTTCTAGAGGTGTTTTATGCTCATACCATAGCACCTGTAACCATAGCTATAATTACTTCTGGAATAATGCTGTTCTTTATCGGAAGCTTTAATCCGGTTCTTGCTGTAGTTGCTTTACTAGCATATATAACTGTAGGCTATATATTACCAAGACAAAACTCTAAAAGAGGTAAAGAGGACGGAAAACAGTATAGAAATTCCTTTGGAGAATTAAATAGCTATGTGTTAGATAGCTTAAGAGGTCTTAGAGAAACCATACAGTTTAACGATGGTCAGGATAGATTAGAAAAAATGGTTAAGAGCTCTGACGAGCTCGATGGGCTTCAGGAAAAGCTTAAGGAGCATGAAGCAAAAACAAAGGCCATCACTGATACGGTAATTTTATTGTTTTCTTTGGGAATGCTCTTTACAGGTATATTCCTATGGAGTAGAGGAATCGTTGATTTTGTGGGAGTGGTTATACCTACTATAGCAATGATGAGCTCCTTTGGACCTGTAGTTGCCTTAAGTAATCTATCTAACAATCTTCTTCAGACCTTAGCCTGTGGTGAAAGAGTTCTAGCAATTCTAGAGGAGGAGCCAGAGGTCATGGAGGTAGAGGGAAAGGAAGAGATTGATTTTCACGGTATATCCTGTGAGGAAGTGAATTTTTCCTACGATGACGAAAAAATACTATCAGATTTTACTATAGAGATACCTAAGAATAAAATTCTGGGGATTACAGGAAAAAGCGGAAGTGGTAAATCTACCTTCTTAAAGCTTCTCATGAGGTTTTGGGACAGAGATAATGGAGATATAAAGGTATCAG
Source organism: Alloiococcus sp. CFN-8 (assembly GCF_049943125.1). Classification (GTDB taxonomy): domain Bacteria; phylum Bacillota; class Clostridia; order Clostridiales; family Clostridiaceae; genus JAEXZL01. The sequence continues at coordinate 397,283 of NZ_CP188040.1, read as the reverse complement.
GGAAGGACATAAAGGAGCTGAACACCTCCTGTCTGAGAAAAATTCAGAGCTATGTAACCCAGGAAACTTATTTATTCAAGGATTCTATCGAGGCAAATATTAAGCTTTCAAGACCAGAGGCTACTCATGAGGAAGTAGTAGAAGCAGCGAAAAAAGCATCTATCCATGAGTTTATTATGTCTCTTCCAGAAGGGTATAACACAAAGGTAAGCGAGCTGGGAGAGAGTCTTTCAGGAGGAGAGAGGCAGAGGCTTGGAATAGCTAGAGCCTTCTTACAGGATTCACCATTACTTTTATTGGATGAGCCTACCAGCAACCTAGATAGCTTAAATGAAGGGATAATTCTAAAATCAATTAAGGAGGAATGTAAGGACAAGACCGTTGTTCTTATATCCCACAGAAAATCTACCATGAATATCGCCCATGAGGAATATTCCGTAGAAAGAGGCAGGGTATCCTAGAGGTGATAGCTTTGAAAAAGAGTAGAGTTGAAAAAGAAAAAGCTATGATTATTAAGATGATAGAAATCTATTATAAAAAGGAAAGTCATGGAACACCTGAAGAGAGAGAAGAGCTGAAGGCTTATGCCTTAAAACGCCTAGATAATTGCCGTCATGGTGATAACAAGGGCTTCTGCTCCCACTGCACTACTCAATGTTATGCTCCAAAATACAAAGCTAAAATTAAAGAGGTAATGAGATATTCAGGACCAAGGATAATCTTTTATAATCCTTGGATGGCTATAAGTCATCTGTTAGTAGACAAAATAAGGGACTTAAGAGCTAGCAATTAGCAAATTATCAATAAAATATACTAATAAACTATAAGCAGGCTATGAAAGTAAATTACTATTCATAGTCTGTTTTTGCTATATAATTATTATTGATGTATAAAAATAGTTAATATTGAAACATTTTCAACAGTGTATCGTTATCTAAGTGAAGGGAGGGATGAAGGGGTATATATTTACGATATAAAGCTTTCTTCTAATAGTAGATGATGAAAATGTTAACTTTTTCCTGAGGGATTAATTCTCTCAGGAAATTTTGTTATACTGGAATAAAAGGTAAATTTAGAAAGGAGTGGGAAAATGAAGATAGGAATATTGGGAGCTGGAAATATAGGTGGTACTATGGCCTATACCGTAAGCAATATGGAGGAGGCAGAGTGCTATGCTGTAGGCTCAAGAAGTCTTGAAAAGGCTAAAAGCTTTGCAGATAAATATAATATAAAAAAGGCTTATGGCTCTTATGAAGAGCTGGTGAAGGATCCGGAGGTGGAGCTGATTTATATTGCTACCCCTCATTCAGAGCATTATGCTAATGCTAAGCTCTGTCTTGAAAACGGTAAACATGTCCTCTGTGAAAAAGCCTTTACAGCTAATGCAGCTCAAGCAGAGGAAATAATTTCTCTTGCAGAGTCTAAAGGCCTTCTGATAACAGAAGCAATATGGACTAGGTATCTACCAATGAGATGGGTGCTTCAAGAGATAATAGATAGTGGTACTATAGGGGAGGTAACCTCTTTAACAGCAAATCTGGGATATATATTAAATGAGGTTAAAAGAATGGTGGATCCTAATCTTGCTGGGGGAGCTCTTTTAGACTTAGGTGTATATCCCATAAACTTTGCTTCCATGATATTTGGTGATGACATAGAAAGAGTTACCTCTGATTGTGTAAAGACTGAAACTGGAGTTGATGGACAGAATACTATAATTATTACCTACAAAGGCGGAAAGGTAGCAGTGCTTCACAGTAACATGCTTGCTGTCACTGATAGATATGGTATTATCAACGGTAGCAAGGGCTATATTGAGTTCAAGAATATCAATAATTGTGAAGGCATTAAGGTTTATGGTACTGATAGAGAAGTTATTAAGACCTTTGAAACACCAAAACAGATTACAGGCTATGAATATGAGGTACTGTCAGCAATAAAGGCTATTAGAGAAGGACGAACTGAATGTCCAGAAATGCCTCATAAGGAAACCGTAAGAATCATGAAGCTTATGGATAGTCTGAGACAACAATGGGGAGTTATTTACCCTTTTGAAAAAGCCTAATAAATAAAAATACCTTGCCAGGAGCAAGGTATTTTTTATTTTAGGAATAAGCTTAAATCAATATCTACAATATCGTACTTCTTTGCATTGCTGTCATTGAAATGCCACCATTCGCTGTCTATATAAGTGAAGCCATGCTTAACCATGATATCTGTTAAGAGCTGCATGTTTTTTCTGGCCTCGCTGCTCATATTGGGATTATTTCTTGAAGCTCTTTCTGAAAAGTCGTCAAAGCCAGAGGGCATTTCTACTTCCTTGCCTGAAGAGTCTACTAAGGTAATATCTACAGCACTTCCTTTATTATGTATAGAACCACCCTTATAGGGGTTGGCTACATATCGACTGTCTTGGACAAGGTCCCAGAAGATAACCTGAACAGAAACCGGTCTGTAAGCATCCCAAACCTTAATTCTGTAGCCTAAAGCCATTAGCTCTCTATTAGCAGCAGCCAGCTTTTCAGCAGTTTCCGTTCTTAATACTGCAATGGCTGTTGGATATACAACCTGCCCGGTAAAATTGTCTTGAGTAGCATATTTTAAGTCTATAACTAAATTCTTATCTAAGGAGCTGAGGAGTACGAAACCATCAACTATCTTAGGCCCTGATACCTCCGGAACAACAGTATCATCCTCATTTGCTTCTTGAGGGTTAGGAGCTTTCTCTGGAGCTTTGTTAGCTTCTTGAGAAGTGGGAGGTGTGGCTGGCTCGGTCTTAGCTTCAGGCGAGGGAGTTTCATCCTCAATAACTGCTGAAGAGGCTTCTAAAACCTTACTAGCATCCTTTCCTTGAGAACCTTTAATATCCTTATCAGGAGAACATCCGGAAAGAATAAGACTTATTAATAGAATAATTATATATAGCTTTTGCTTCATGGGTATACCTCTTTAATTATTTTTATGTGAGATAATGCGTTTTATAAATTTATTATACATTATTTGTATCATATAGTTAATTATACAGGAAGAATATAATTATCATAGTCGTTTATTACAATATATGGTAAAATAATTTATAAATAAAATAACTAGTTTAATAGATTTATTATTATGAGGTGAGAGCTATGGAAGAAATAAAGATACTTACAGGTGTACCAGAAGAGGTTCTCTGTGAAGCCTTTGTAGAGGCCTTTTCTGATTATCAGGTGAAGATGGATTTCCCTTTGTGGAAATTTCAGGGGATGCTTAAGAGAAGAGGCTTTAATAGAGATTTTTCTATGGGGTATTTTTCAGAAGGGAAGCTTGTAGGCTTTATATTTAATGGTTATAGAGAATATAGGGGGAGGAAAACTGTCTATGATTTAGGTACAGCAGTACTGCCTGGCTATAGAAATAAGGGGATTACTTCTAGGGTTTTTAAAGAAGTTAATGAGCTTCTAAAAGAAAAGGCGGTAGAGGTTTATCTTTTAGAGGTTATTCAATCAAATACTCCTGCAGTTGAGCTGTATAAGAAAAATGGTTTTAAGGTAACTAGAAGCTTCAATTGCTTAAACTATAATAAAGAAAAAGGTATAATCTTTAAAAATAGAGAGGGAATTAACTTAAAAACATTGGAGATAACAGAGGAGACTTTGATGGCATTATCCTACTTTTGGGACTTTTATCCCTCCTGGCAGAACTCTATAGCTTCTGTATTAGCCTACAAAGAAGCCTTTCAGGGAGTCATAGCAATTGAAGAGGGAGAGATAGTGGGTTATGGAATTATAGATACAAAAACAGGGGATATACCTCAGCTTGCTGTGGATAAAACGAAAAGAGGACAGGGAATAGGCACAGCAATATTAGGCTATCTGAAGGACCATACTGATTCAAAGGGAATGGCAATGTTAAATATTGAGGAAGGGGCTTCATATTTGGAGGGTTTTTTGATAAGTATGGGCTTTGAGAGTGGAGTAACACAATATGAGATGATCCTAGATAAATAAATAGCACCCACGGGGTGCTATTTATTTATTGGAATTTTTCCTTTACAATATGCATTTGCTCCTCAGTCATTTCAAAATTTAGGGTTAATACAACTACCTTGTCCGGGTATGATAATGCATAACTCTTATACTCATCATTTTCAGTATAGTAAGCTGCTTCACTACCAAAGGGAAGGGTTTCTATACTTGTATAAGGTTTCTTATAGAACGGATCCTTGAGAATAATATCCTGCATAATATCATCATAAAGAGAGGGGAATTTTGTTTTATAAACTGAATAAACTAGTGAATCTCCAACCAATTGAAATGGGGATGTTTCCGATTCTACAAGACTTTCATACTGGTGCATATACACAGTATTATTAACTAAAATGGACCCGTATTTATGGGCAGTTTTTCTATGGTTAGTTGTTACAGGTAAATTTATATCTTCAAGAGTTAAAGGGAGGGTTACAGGATATTTAACTTCATTATTAATATCATCAGCTGTAATAAGTAATAAGGATAAAATTGGGATTAATAAAGGTAAATAGCTGATTACAAAACGTCTGTATTTAAAAGTTTTTATAATATCCTTTTTACTGTCCTTATCCTCTACCTCAGAACTATTACTTTTGTTCTGCCAACGGATGAATTTTACTAGCTCTGTTATATATATAATGGCGATTATTGGAAATATTATGAGGTAAAGGAGTAAAATAGGTTTATTCATTAGTACATCAATAAATGGAGAGTTAATAAAAGATATTAAAGTATATAAGAATAAGGAGATACACATAAGAATAATAGGAACCAAAGAGTATAAGGTGCTTTTTTTTATTAATTTATAGGTTAAGCTTTTATCCTCACCGGGGAAACGTATATTATTTTCATTAAAAAATACATGAGTATCATTAAATGAGTCAATGAGCTTCCAGCCTTCTTCTGTTATTGATTGTAAGGACAAATCATTTCGGTTTAAGTTCTTATCCTTGGCCTTATTTTTGCTTTTATTATAGGGAAGAAGACGAAAATTTACTGTCTTGGGCTTAGTCTTTTTAAAGTGCAAGGAGGAGTTTTTTATATGATCTAGTATCCATCCTTCCCTTGCCATGGCCCCCAGGTATTCCTCTACCTTTGAATAATCATAGGAAAAAAAGTTTAATCTAACTTTCTTTTCGTTACTTTTATTATTATCTTTCATAATAAAAATCCTCCTATTAATAAATATAATACAATTATATCATTAAATAGTAATAAATGTTAAAAATGTAATGATATTTGAATTCGTAAGTCTTGTACGCTTCTAAAAAAATAGCACCCTCTGAGGGTGCTATTTTTTCAAATCTTTTAAAGCTCAGTACTTATGGTCTGACTTTTTCCACATTCCGGGCACACAGCATTAAAGGAAAGGGTTCTGCGAAAACGCCTCATTCCAGTAGGCTTTACGCCTTTTTCGAAGACGAGCTGAGCTCCGTTATTTTCGCCTATTTTTGCTTTACATTCAGAGCATCTAAATTCTTTATTTTGTTTAAAAGTTAATTCCATAAGGATTCTCCTTCCGTAGTACAGTTTGTTTTTTAGTTTATACCGATAGTATTATTGTGATACCTGCTGGGTCACTTGTAATATAGGAGTAATCTTTTTTAGTAACCTTATATCCCATATTTTCTAGATTAGCTAGTTGCCTGTCTAATAGCTCCTGGCTTCCATAGGTTATATCATAGTAAGCAAGACCAGTGCTATTTGAGGGAGGTGCTGAAGCTGATGACCCATTCCAGGTATTTATAGCTATATGATGATGATAGCCATTGTTAGAGAGAAATACAGCATTATAATAAGGTAGGACAATATCAAAGCCTAATCCTTTTACATAAAAATCTGTACTCTTATTTAAATCATTAACATGAAGGTGAATATGCCCCATAACAGTATTACTGGGAAGTCCCTTCCATGTTTCATCGGCTTCTTTAAGTAAATCCTCTGTATTTAAAGGATCCGTGGACATTTTAACATATTTATTTTCTATAGTCCACTGCGAAGAGGGTCTATCGGAGTATATTTCTATTCCGTTCCCTTCAGGATCCTCTAGATATATTGCTTCGCTCACATGATGGTCAGCAGCACCTATAGGGTATTTCTTGTTAGCTATATGAAGTAAGAAGTTAGCTAAATCCTTACGCTCCGGTAGAAGCAGTGCAAAATGGTATAAGCCTGTAGTTCTTTTAGGCTTCAATTCATAGGATTCAGAGTAGATTAGAGTTAATAGTGGCTGTTCTCCATCTGCTGTAAGCTCTACAGTATTTTCAATGCTTTTTAAAACCTTGAAACCCAAAATATCTTTATAAAATTCAATTGACTTTTCCAAATCTTTAACCTTTAATGCCACATGGTTTATATGGGTGGTGGGCTGAGAATGAAAATTTACCATAAATATTCCTCCAGTGTAAAATTATCTATTAGAGTATGTTCTGCCCATTAGTTATGTTGATATACCCTATATGGGTATATTATAATATACTTTAGCTCCAAAATAAATGAACATATTATAAAATATTCCAGATGTACGTAAAATGTAATATAAATGCTATAATAGTCCTATAGCTTAATAAGGAGTTGGACTTTATGCATAATTTAAATAAGATTAAATGTTTTCTGCTTGATATGGATGGAACAATTTACTTAGGAGGAAGATTAATTCCTGGTGCTTTAGAATTTCTTGACATACTAAAAAATCAGGAAAAGAGATATATTTTTTTAACTAACAATTCCTCTAAAGGAAAAGATGCTTACATAAAAAAGCTCAGTGGCTTAGGCATTGAGGTAGGGAAGGACATGGTTTACTCCTCGGGAGATGCAACAATTTATTATATAAATAATATTAAGCCAGGAGCTAGGATATTTCTCTTAGGAACTCCTACCCTAGAAGAAGACTTTAGAAGTGCTGGTTTTGAGATTGTTAAGGAGAGAGATAGGGAGATTGATTTTGTGGTTCTAGGCTTTGATACCACTCTTACCTATGAGAAGATATGGATAGCCTGTGATTATATAAAGGCAGGAGCTACTTACATAGCTACCCATGGGGATATAGTATGTCCCTTAGAAGATAATAAAACAATGCCTGATGTAGGAGCGATGATTGAAATGATTAAGGCTGCTACAGGACAGGCTCCTAAGATTATGGGAAAGCCAGAAGAACCCATAATAGAAGCTATTACTGAAAAGTATTCCTTAAAGAGAGAAGAAATTGCCATGGTTGGAGACAGGCTATATACAGATATAAAAATGGGAGAAGTAGCAGGTATAACCTCAATTCTTGTTTATTCCGGTGAGACCACAGAGGAATTATATTCTTCATCTGATATAAGAGCTAGCTATGAGTTTCCCTCCGTAAAGGAGCTGGGTGACGCTATAATTAAAGATAAAAGTGAAGCTTTTATAGTGAAATAGCTTTATAGAATAAAGGACTATAGCCTTATGTCAATGGGCTATAGTCCTCATATTTAACAGCTATCTTCTGCCAGCACCGCCACCGCGGGAGCCTCCGCCGCCGCCAGAACGGCCACCACCACCAAAGCCACCGCCGGAGCGTCCGCCGCCAAAGCCGCCGCCTCCGAAGCCTCCAGGTCCTCTTCCCCCAAAGCCACCAAAGCCTCCAAAACCACCGAAGCCGCCGCCAAAGGGACCACCAAAGGGACCTCTTCTACCTCTTCTCCATCGGCCACCTCTTCCTCCACCACCGGAGGAAAGGATTATAATTATAACAATTAAAATGAATAAACCACCCATAGTCCTAACTAAGCCTCCGATTAAGGAAAAGACAGTGCCAATTAGTCCGCCAAATATTCCGACTCCAAAGGGGAATCTATTATCTTCATAGTTGTCGTAATCATAATTATTTCCTGCCCCTGGTGAAATATCAACATCTCCGTAAATATCCTCCAGCTCTGCAAAGAGGGCATTAAAGGTTTTTTGAACAGCTGCATCATAATTCCCGTTATCAAAATCCTCTTCAAGGTTATTATCCAATATGGTATTTAATCGTCCACTATCCAGCTTATTTTCTAATCCTTTACCCTGTACAATCCAGTACTTTTCGTCTCCAGGAACTAGAAGTAGAAGAACTCCATTATTCTTTTCAGAAGAGCCTATTTCCCACTTATTAATTAGGGTATTTGCATAATCCTCTATGTCTCTTCCAGATAAAAAATCTATTGTAACAACAACTATTTGTGCACCGGTTTTTGCATATAAAGCATCATTAGCTTTAATTATGGCATTTTCCGTATCGCTGTTTATAACACCGGCATAATCGGCTACATAAAAGTCCTCCATTGGCTCTACCACATCTATGGCATGAGCAGGGGTGTAAAAGAAAAACAATGAAGCAAAAATCAACATAAGGTGTTTAATAAATATTTTCATCTATCTTCCTTTCAGTTAATTAATAACTAGGTAATTTATATTATTATCTAAAAAGCTCTGCTTTATTAATTCCTACAACCCTGCTTATAAGAGAAGCAGGGAAGCCTTCTAGTATATTGTTAAACTCTGCAGCCTTGTCATTATAACCATCATGGCTTATAGTATCATTCCTTGAGGTTAGATTGCTGTATAAGGAACGTCTATAGCTTTTATCCTGGTCAGTAAGCTTAAGCTCTTCAGCTCCTAAAGCTGTATACAGCTCTTCTACAGCTTCTGTGAGTCTGAGATTAGCTTTGTATTTATCAGAGATGCTCTTGGAGTTTACTAGAGAGTCTCTAGCATCAAGGGTATTTTCTATCACAGCATTATCTGCATCAATATATTTTTTTGCAATGGTAACCAGATTATAGGAATTGTCAATACGATTATTTAAGTCATTTTCAATACCTAAGCCATCACCATCTACTCCCTGATAAAAAGCTCTATTAACTTGATTATATAGCTTATTTAAAGAACGATACCCACCAAAAGGTATAGAAATAGCTATCATAAGAAGCATTACAGCTATTGCTATTTTTTTGTTATACAATTATATCAGCCCCTTTGCTGTGGAGCTTCTCTTTTGCTCATTTCCAACAGCTTATTTTTAAGATCTCCTTCGATTTTCTGAAGCTCAGCTTCAGCAGCACGTCTCTTAGAACGTCCTTCATCCTGAATTGTTATAACCTCATCAAGGGTTGAGATGAGCATTTCATTGGTATGAGAGAGAGTTTCAATGTCTACTATAGCTCTTTCCGATTCCTTAGCAGCATCTATAGTTGAGGTCTTAAGAAGCTCTGCATTCTTTCTTAAAAGCTCATTGGTCATATCTGTAACCTCTCTTTGAGCCTTGATAGCCTGCTGAGTATGTGCCATGCCTAAGGCTAGCACCATTTGGCTCTTCCATAAGGGGATAGTATTCACAAGAGTAGTCTGTATCTTCTCCACCATGAGAACATCACTGTTTTGAACCATACGAATTTGAGGAGCCATTTGAATGGATATGGTTCTTGTGAGCTCTAAATCATGAAGCTTTTTTTCGAAGCGGTTGCAGAGCTCAGCCATGTCATTTACTGCTTGGGCATCTTCTGGTAGTCCGCTCTTCTGCGCCTTATCTATGAGCTCCTTGAGGTCTGTTTGTCTTATTTCTTCCAGGCGCATTTTACCAGCGGCTATATACATGGATAGCTGTTTATAGTTGTGAACATTCATTTCATAAAGCTGATCCAGCATTGTAACATCCTTAAAAAGCTGAACCTGATGGCCTTCTAATACATTGATAATCTTATCAACATTCACTTCAACGGTATCATATTTGCTTTTTAAAGCCGTAAGCTTATTAGTTTGCTTTTTGAAAAAGCCAAAGATTCCTTTGCTTTCCTCTGTGGCATCAAAGCCTCGAAGCTCTACTATAAGGTCGGAAATCATATTTCCCACTTCCCCTAAATCCTTTGCCTTAACCTTCGAAAGTGCCTGCTCTGAAAAGGAGGAAATTTTACTTTGTGCATCGGACCCATAATTTAAAATAATGTTGTTATCTGTTACATCTATTTTCTTTGCAAACTCTTTAACTATTTTTTGTTCCTCAGGAGAGAAGGCCTCTAATTCATTTTGCACCTGTACTGCCTCCTGTGTCTTAGTGGGGGTAGTCTCCAGTTTGAATTCTGGAGTATCCAGCTTTAATACGGGAATTCCATTGTTTTCGTTAATTTCAGCCATAATAATCCTCCTTTATATTGTTCTATTATTTTTTTTATTATTTAAGCTATCCTTATCTCTGAGTCCATCGGCAGAAAGGAGTCTTTCAAGCACTGTCAGGTCTGTAGATATATCCATGGCCTCATCCATAAATAAGGCATCTAATTGCTTTTCCATTGCCTTTGTTATATCTGGGAGGGACCTTTCTATTTTGCCCATAGCTGAGGAAATATTCTCAGAGGAGATAGATTGATTTTCCATATCCTCGTAGGAATCTAGGATTTTTACAACAGAAGGAAGATAGAAATTTACCATTCTTCTAACCATCCTGGCTTTTTCAGGTTTTTCTGCTATATGATCAAAAATTCTGTGAAGATAACTGATAATTTTGTTAATTTCCTGTACAACTTGAGCCTTATTAATACCTTTAACTATTTCTTCTAGCTGACCTACATAGCCTCTTCCGGTGATTAAAAGTTCATCTGCAGCTTTATCACCACTGAGTATAGGTTCAAAAGGAATAAAAACCTTCACTTTTTTAGGAGGAATAGCTTTTGATGAAATGATATATACTCCAATGGATATAAGAAGTACTATTATAAAGTGATACCATTTATACATGGGTAGTATCATAGCATATAAGAGCCATACTGCACCTACAAAATAATAGGGAAGGGCTGAGGGGATGATCTCCTCTCTGGTGATACCTTTTTCGTTTACATTATGGGTTTCCTTCATTTAATCACTTCTTTTCCTTTTATAATGATGTTCTTTTAAAATATGATTTTATTATATTATAGTATATCACGATAGAGTTTATCCTAAAAGCAATATAGAATTTATTAACTACAATTTAATACATAATAATAGTATTAGATAAGAAGCACAAAAAAGCTGATGAAAATTAAATTTTTCATCAGCTCTACTATTTGTATTACTCTCTATTTTTCCTGGCCTTTTTTGAGCCAGGAAGCTACCTCAACGGTTCTCCTAGCTTGATGATAAACTGCTTCCTTAACATCCTCTACCATTTTCCCATCCTGACCTTGAGTTACGGAAGTTCCATAAGGGTTACCTCCAGCACCATAAAGTACAGGACTACTATAACCAGGAGCGGCTATTATAGCTCCCCAGTGCATCATAGAAGTATACAAGGCCTTGATAGTAGCTTCCTGCCCTCCGTGGGGATTACCTGCGGAAGACATGCCACTTACTACCTTATTAACAAGCTTTCCCTGTGCCCAAAGAGGGCCCTGCATATCAATAAACTGTTTCATTTGTGAAGGAAGGTTACCATAACGAGAAGGAGCGCTGAATATTATAGCTTCTGCCCATTCTAAATCCTCCGAGGAAGCAACAGGAACATCCTTAGTAGCTTCATAATGTGCTTTCCAGCCAGGATTTGACTCTATAGCTGCCTCTGGTGCAAGCTCCTGAACCTTTCTAACTCTTACCTCTGCACCCATTTCTAATGCAGCCTCTTCAGCCCATTTAGCTAATTGGTAGTTTGTACCGGTGCTGCTGTAATAAATAACTGCTATCTTAATATTCATTTTAAATCCTCCTTTACATATTTTAAATTAGTTAATTATTATTAATAAGTAAGTCTAACCATATTATTTCATTATTATGAAAATAAGTCAATGAATCAGCTGTATTGTTAACAGAAGAGAAACAAATAGTAAGAATTTGTATACTTAACTATCAAAGCATATATATTGAGAAAATAAATATTTGTATAATATTATTTGGAGTAGTTTACAAATTGAGTAACACAATTTATAATATGGTATATACTATTAAGTGTTTTTATGAATATTAATATTAAAATAGCTATCACAAAAGTGGAGGTACTATAAATGAAAATGATATTATTGGGAGCTCCAGGAGCGGGAAAAGGAACACAAGCAAAGCTAATAAGCAAGAATTTTAATATTCCTCATATTTCTACTGGAGATATTTTGCGTTCAAATGTGAGCCAGGAAACAGAGCTGGGGTTAAAGGCTAAAGGATATATGGAAGCAGGAGCTCTAGTGCCAGATGAGCTGGTACTATCATTAGTAAAGGATAGACTTTTACAGGAAGATTGTGAAAAAGGTTTTATTTTAGATGGCTTTCCAAGGAATCTTCAACAGGCTAAGGCATTAAATCAGATGCTTCAGGAAATAAAGATGAATATGGATAGAGTTTTCCTTTTAAATGTGGACAAGGATGAAGTGGTTGTTAGAATCTCTGGAAGAAGATTTTGTGAAAATTGTGGATCAAGCTATCATATCTCATTAAATCCTTCAAAGCTAGGAACTAGCTGTGAGGTATGTGGTGAGGCCTTAATACAGAGAACCGATGATAAAAAAGAAGTTGTATTAGATAGAATTAAAGTGTATGAAAAGGCAACAAAACCTCTAGTAGACTACTACAGAGCACAAGGAATATTAGAAGAAATTTCTGGAAGTAAGGATATACAAGAGGTTTATGATACTATCTGCAGAGACTTGCAGGCAGTATAAATTATAATGAAATGATGATTTTAAGCCCTCATAGAGGGCTTTTTCTTTTTAACTTGTCCTTTGCTTTTTATAGAGTTAATATATTAGTATTAGTAAGAATTAAAAAGTCATATTTTGAGGAGTAGGTGATGAGATGAAAAGGATTGCATTTATAGGAGTAGGTGTTATGGGTACAGGAATGGTTAGGAATCTCATGAAAAATGGATATGAGGTGAATATATACTCCAGAACAAAAAGCAAGGCAGAGAAGCTAATTACAGAAGGAGCAGTTTGGAAGGATAGCATAGCCGAGTGTATTCAAGGACGAGAGGTGATAATAACTATAGTAGGTTATCCTCAAGATGTGGAGGAGGTTTATTTTGGAGAGGATGGAATAATCAAAAATGCTGATAAGGGTTCTTTCTTAATAGATATGACTACCACAAGTCCAGAGCTCTCCATAGCTATATATAAAGAGGCTAAGGATAGAGCCTTAAAAGCTTTAGATGCTCCCGTATCAGGGGGTGATGTAGGAGCTAATAATGGAACTCTGGCCATTATGGTAGGAGGGGAGGAAGAAGCTTTTCAGGCTTGTGTCCCTATTTTTCAGGCCTTAGGAAATAACATAGTATACCAGGGGGGACCAGGGGCAGGTCAGCATACAAAAATGGCTAATCAAATTGCCATAGCCGGTGCTGTTGCAGGAGTTTGTGAGGCTATTACCTATGCTATGGGAGCAGGACTAGATGTAGAAAGGCTTATTGAAACCATAGGTAAAGGGGCCGCAGGGAGCTGGCAGCTTACAAATATTGGACCTAAAATGTATAAGGAAGACTATGCCCCAGGCTTTTATTTAAAGCATTTTATTAAGGACATGAAAATAGCTCAAGGGGAAAGCTTAAGATTTAATAAAGAGCTACCTGTATTAGGGACAGTACTTGATATATATAAGGCGCTGGAGGAAAAAGGCTTTGGGGATTTAGGTACACAAGGGATAATAAAGCACTACAAAGGATAATAAAATATTCATTATAGCAATCATTAACTGGATAAAAACGTATAAATATATATAGAGAGTTTATATTTCCTTACAAATAGGTCATATAACCGTAATACTATTTTTAGGAGTAATGATGTGGAAAAAAGACGTGATATTAGAAAGAGAAAAGAAGCAATAGTTTTAGTACAACCTTTAAAAAATATACTATTTTACACAGTAGTCCTTATTTATCTAGAGACTCTCCTTCATGTATCCGTGTATAAAGGGCTTGACAGCGATTTAATATATCCTTTACTTTTCTCCATTCCCACCGGTGGTTTTGTGGGAACACTATCAACGTTATTTAGTGAAAAAGTAAATCATTTATTATCCATAGTCTTTACAGCCTTACTTTCCCTGTGGTTTGCAGCTCAGGAGGTTTATTATTACGTATTTAAGGTGTTTTTATCCGTTTATTCCATAGGGAACGGAACAGGAAAGATTCTTCAGTTTTATAGAGAGATATTCTCAGCTATTAAAGCTAATATTATATACATTATATTATTCTTTCTTCCAGTTATATTTTTAGCAGTTTATGGGGTAAAGAAGCTTTCCTTCATAAAAATTCCACTGATTAATGGAGGTATATTGTTTCTGGGAAATACATTAATTGCTTTTGTTTGTGTCCTAGCGGTATCTATAGGTGATAAAAGCATGTATTCTCCCCATGATCTTATATATAATAATTTCATCATGGAAATGTCTATGAAAAAGCTGGGGAATATAGCAACCTTATCCTTAGATTTAAGAAGAACCCTATGGGGAGATAGAGATGTAGATTTAGACACAGATTTTCCCGTTTTGGGAGAAGGGAAGGATGATGATACTCCAGTTTCAGAAGAGCCACCCTATGACACCTCTCCTAATATATTAGATATAAATTTTGATCTTCTAATAAGGGAGGAAAAGGACGAGGTGGTAAAGAATATGCACCTGTATTTCCAGAGTCAGCTTCCAACTGGTAAAAATCAATACACTGGAATGTTTCAGGGATACAATCTTATTTTTCTAACAGCAGAGGGTTTTTCCCCTTATGCTGTAAGAGAAGATGTTACACCTACCTTATATAAGCTGGTAAATGAAGGTTTTGTTTTTAAAAATTTTTATAATCCTATTTGGGAAGTAAGTACCAGCGATGGAGAGTATGCGGCAACCCTGGGGATGATCCCTAAAAGTGGTGTTTGGAGCATGAAGGAATCCTCAAAGAACTATTTACCTTTTTCCATGGGGAATCAATTTAGAAATCTCGGCTATAGCACTAGAGCATACCATAACCATACCTATAATTATTATAGAAGGGATTTATCTCATCCTAATTTAGGCTATACCTATAAAGGGGTAGGAAATGGACTGAAGATTAAGGAGACCTGGCCTGAATCAGATCTGGAAATGATGGAGGTTACGGTTCCTGAATTTATAAATGATGAAAAGTTTCATGCATATTATATGACAGTAAGTGGGCATTTGAACTATACTTTTATGGGTAACAGTATGTCCTATAAAAACCAGAAGATAGTTCAAGACTTACCTTATTCAGAAGAAGGAAAGGCCTATATCGCTGCTAACATAGAGCTGGATAAGGCTTTAGAGTATCTGATTAATTCTTTGGAGGAGGCTGGTAAGGCGGATAAAACAGTGATTGTACTCAGTGCAGATCATTATCCCTATGGACTTCCCAAGGAAAATCTCGATGAACTGGCCGGTCACAAGGTTGAGGAGAACTTCGAACTGTATAAAAGCAATCTAATTATTTGGTCTACCAGTATGGAGAAGCCTATAATTGTAGATAAGTATTGTTCTAGTATAGATATAATCCCTACATTGTCAAATCTTTTTGGCCTTGAGTATGATTCTAGGCTTTTAATGGGAAGGGATATTCTTTCTTATTCAAAGCCTCTGGTGGTATTTAATAACAGAAGCTTTATCACAGATGATATAATGTATAATAGCAAAACCGGTGAAATCATAAGCCTTAAAGGTGGAACGGTGACAGAAGAGTATATAAGTGATATGAATAAGGTGGTTAACAATATGTTTATATACTCAGCTAAGGTTTTAGAAAAGAATTATTATGAAAAAGTATTAAATTAGCATAGACTGATTTTCAAGGCTTGGCTTTGGAAATCAGTTTATTCATTTTTAATTCATAGTAATAAACTAAACTGATAATTGAGTTATAATTAATATGAGAAATAATATAGTTCATTATGAGGTGAAAAAGTTGCTTACGATTTTAGTGGTTGAAGATGACAAGAATCTAAGAAAACTCATGACTGCCTATTTAGAGCAGGAGGGGTATAAGGTTATTACGGCAAGTAACGGAGTGGAAGCACTGACTATCATTGATAAGCACCATATAGATTTGTTGATTAGTGATATTATGATGAAGAATATGGATGGCTATGAGCTTGTTTCTTCTTTAAGAGAGTCAGGGTTTACCCTGCCTATACTTATGGTTACAGCAAAAGAAAGCTTTGAGGATAAGAAGAAAGGGTTTCAGCTGGGGACCGATGATTATATGGTAAAACCAATCAACATGCAGGAAATGCTCTTAAGAGTGGCTGCACTTCTTAGAAGAGCTCAAATTAATAATGAGAGAAAGCTTGTAATTGGAGAAATAATACTAGATCAGGATACATTAACAGTAAAAACACCAGAGGAGACATATGAGCTGCCTAAAAAAGAATTCTATTTATTATATAAGCTATTGAGTTATCCTAAAAAAATCTTTACGCGGCAACAGCTCATGGATGAAATCTGGGGTATGGAGTCCGAGGCTGATGAAAGAACCGTTGATGTACATATTAAAAGGCTTAGAGAGAAATTTGAACATCTCCATGAGTTTAAGATAATAACTATTAGAGGTCTTGGATATAAGGCGGAGAAATATCTATGAGTTTGAGATATAAGGAGCTTAAGGGCTCCATAAGAGTTCGGTTTGCAATAGTATTTATCGGGATAATAGTGCTTTCATGCTTTATAACTTTCTTTCTCCTTTCACATTTTGCTAATGACCTGGTAGAAGAGCAGGTAGAGGAAAAGCTCTCTGGAGTAACAGCATCAGTGAAGAAGCTCTATAATGATCATGGATTATCCATAGAAGAAATTCATGATGTTATGGGCATTGTATTATATAAATTGAATTTCATTAAAGAAGAAAAGATAAATTTAAGCTCCAAGGAAAAGGAAATGCTCCTGGAGGGTAAAACTGTATTTTTGACAACCTATAATAACGGACACAAATATGCCTCTGTAACAAAGCTGGATGATTATTACCTTATAATCACAGAAAGTGATGATAATACTGAAGCAAAGGCCATGAAATTTTATGTTAGCCTTACCTTTTCTACTTTTATGATTATTGGTTCCCTACTAATGTTTTTTGCTGTAAGAATGATTACAAGCCCTATTCAGAGGCTTACTAGGGCCACTAAAGAGGTAGCTAAGGGTAATTTTTCTGTAAGAGTAAGGTATTCTGGCAGCGATGAGATTGGAGTTCTCATTAATAACTTTAATCTTATGACTAAAGAGCTGAATAATATGGAATATCTTCGTAAGGATTTTATTAATAATGTTTCCCATGAGTTTAAGACTCCCATTGCATCAATTCAGGGCTTTGCAAGGCTTTTAAAGAATAATAAGCTAACCCTTGAACAGTTTAATGATTATACGGATATTATCATTGAAGAAAGTGAAAGGCTTACAAATTTATCATCAAATATATTAAAGCTATCCCAGGTAGAAAATCAAGCAATAGCTTATAAGAGAGAGAGTTTTTCCTTAGATGAGCAGATAAGAAAAACCATACTGCTTTTTGAGGAACAATGGAGTGAAAAGGAGCTAGAGCTGGATATAGAGCTCCAGAAGGTTGATTACTTAGGAGATGAGGATTTAATAAAGCAGATATGGATTAATCTGTTAAGTAATGCAATAAAGTTTTCAAAACCAAAGGGACGCATAGCTGTTAGTTTGGATAGCGGCAGCAAGTGGATAAGGATAGTTATTCAAGACAATGGGATAGGAATAGCTGAAGAAAATCAAGGAAGGGTTTTTGAAAAATTCTATCAGGAGGATACCAGCCATGGTGCTGAGGGAAGTGGCTTAGGTCTATCTATCGTTAAAAATGTAATAGAGCTGAATAAAGGACATATATATTTAGAAAGTGAATTAAATAAAGGGACCAGGTTTATTGTGGAGCTTCCCATGGAATAAATGATTAGAAGGAGTTGCTAAGGTGTCAAAGAAGATAAAAAGGACTTTAATAATAGCTTTTGTAATAATAGCTGCTGCTGTATTAGGATTTTATATTTACACCCTAGACTATTACAGGGCTAATGAAGAAGCGCAGAAGGTTGTTTCCCAGGAAGAAAACTCGAAGTTTTATAAAGAAAACAATCTTTATGTTTTTTCTCCGGAAGAAAAGAACTCTACAGGCATTATTTTTTATCCTGGTGGAAAGGTTGAGGCTTCTGCCTATGCTCCCTTAATGAAGGAGTTATCGGATAAGGGCTATATGGTGGTTTTAGTTGAAATGCCCTTTAACCTAGCTGTTTTTGATATAAAAGCAGCAGAGGAGGTTATGGAAGAGTTTCCTGAAATTGATAACTGGTATATAGCGGGTCACTCTCTAGGTGGAGCCATGGCTTCCTCCTATGCAGCAGAAGGTCCAGATAAGCTTCAAGGGGTTATACTTTTAGGAGCATACCCTTCTTCCGATTTAAGTGACAAAGACTTGTCATTACTTGTCCTTTATGGCAGTGAGGATGAAGTATTAAATAGAGATGCTATAGAAGAAAATAAGAGCAATAACCCTAAGGATTCTGAGTATATTGAAATTCCTGGGGGAAATCACGCTTATTTTGGCTCCTATGGAGAGCAGGAGGGGGATGGCACAGCTTCCTTAACTCCTGAGAAGCAGAGAGCTATTACTGCTGAGGAAATAGATAGATTTATTAGCGAAAGATGATAATGTTGTTTTTTCTATAAAAAGTGGTAATATGTTCTATATAATGTTTTTAAGGGGAGAAAAGAAATGAATATTCAAGAAGCATTAGATTATATACATGCCAACTCCTGGCAGAGAAGCAAGCCTGGCCTTACCAGGATAGAAAAGCTTCTTTCACTTTTAGACGATCCTCATAAAAAGCTTAAGTTTGTACATATTGCCGGTACCAATGGCAAGGGCTCCACTTCTGTTATTACTGCCTCTATTCTGGCAGAGGCTGGTTTCAAAACGGGTTTATTCACATCACCTTATCTTCATGTATTTAATGAAAGAATTAGAGTAAATGGAGAAAATATCCCGGATAAGGAGCTTATTGAAGCGGTAGAAAGGGTGAAAAAGGTAGTGCCTCATATGGAGGAGCTTCCTACGGAGTTTGAGATAGTAACGGCTATAGGCTTTATTTACTTTGAAAAATGTCACTGTGATATAGTTGTTTTAGAGGTAGGACTTGGTGGAAGGCTTGATCCTACCAATATAATTGAGAGTCCGGAGGTAGCAGTAATTACCGCCATAGGACTTGACCATACTATGTATCTTGGAGATACAGTGGAAAAGATTGCTTATGAGAAGGCTGGAATAATAAAAGAGGGTTGCGAGGTTGTTCTTTATCCACAGGAAAAAAACATAATGGACACTGTGGAAAAGGTTGCACAGGAGAGGAAGGCATTACTGAATAGCACAGATTTTCAAGGAATTATAGTTAAGAAAAGTGACCTGGAGGGTCAGGTGTTTTCTTTAGGATTCTATGAGGATTTAGAGATTTCTCTCTTGGGAGAATACCAGTTATATAATTCAGCTGTAGCTATCAAGGTTGTTGAAGTGTTGTCAAAGAAAGGCTTTAAGGTTAGTGAAGAAGCTCTAAGAAGGGGATTAAAAAAGGCTAAGTGGCCTGGAAGATTTGAAATCCTCATGGATAAGCCTTGCTTTATAATAGATGGAGCCCATAACCCACAAGGGATTGAAGCCTTATTAACTAATATTAAAAGATATCTTCCTGGTAAAAAGCTAACGTTTATTATTGGAATGCTAAAGGATAAGGCTTATGAGGAAATGTTGGATATGATTATTCCTTATGGAGATAGATTTTATGCTGTAGCACCCTTTGATTCCAGGGCGATATTCACCAAAGAGCTTAGTGACCTTATTGCTGCAAGAGGAGCTTCTAAGGTGCTTGAGGTTCAGGATTTGGTAGAGGCTACGGAGATTGCATTAAATGAAACGGATCCTTCCGATGCTATAATAGCCTTTGGCTCACTTTATATCATTGGGGATATAAGAGAATACTTGCTTTAGATGTTTTATAAAGCACAAAGCTTATAATCAAAAAAATCTTAGCCATTTATAAAGCTGGCTAAGATTTTTTATTTAATACACTTTGTGTATAGGCTTTACTATATAACTAAAATAAGATTTATTCTGTATAAACTAGTATAGCATCTCTTAAGAACTCCGCTCCGCCGGGCTGAACCTTATCGTAGTATTTCTTAAATCTCTCATCACAAACATACATTTCGGCTACTCCTCTGTGAGCCTCCTTGGTGTAAGTTGGCCAGGAGAAGCTCAGCCACCTCTTATGCATGTCAGCTAGTATCTGAGCTTCTTGAGAGGAAGGGTCATTGGTGGCAAAGGCTATTTTTAGCTGCTCTAAAATTCTGTTAGCAAGCTCCTCCATATTGCTAAACTCTTCTTCAGAAATGTTCATTAGTTTTTGGTTAGATTCATCTATGGTTTTAGAGGAGTATTTTTCTCTTAATTCACTGCCATACTTCTTTTCATTCTCTTCTATTAGGGACTTCTTGAAGCCTTTAAATTTTTCATTATCCTTCATTATTATTCTCCTTTCCTGTGAATAAATAGTGTTTGTAACATTGTCCAGTAGTCTATCTAGCTGTTTTTTTCTTTCCAAGAGCTCTTTTCTATGGTTCTTTAAAGCCTCAAGCCCATCAAACTCAGGAGCTTCTAGGATATTTTTTATATCCCTAAGATTCACTCCTAATTCTCTATAGAAGAGGATTTGCTGTAGCTTATTAACCTCTTCCTCATGATAGGTTCTATAGCCAGCGGCATTTTGCTCCGTGGGTACTAAAAGTCCTATTTCATGATAGAATCTTAAAGTTCTTGTACTTACTCCTGACATCCTTGCTAGCTCTGTAATGGTATATTTCATAGTGAACCTCCTGACACTCTAATCATATAGCTTTACGTAGCGTAAAGGTCAATAGTTTATTATCAACTTTTTTAAATAATTTGTATATTTGTCGGCTTTACTTGATTATGCCTCATATATTTATTTAGTAATATGAAAAAATAACAAATTAATTGAGTAATTTGAGCTTTAGCTGTTTAAAAGTATTATTCTGGTAAAACATGGTATAATTAATTTGTATAGATAAAATATGTTAGTTAGTTGTTTTTAAACCACTGAATAAACAGGAATTTGCAAACCAGTTTTACAGATATAAGGTAAAATAAATTACAAGAGGTGAAACACATGAGAAAAACCCTTCAGGATGTGGCAAGCTATTTGAAGGAAATTATGGTGCCAGAAACACAGGAAGCATATGCCATCAATCCTGTATATACAAATGTTTTAGTTGATGAGAGCATACGTGAGGGCGTTCTGGCCTTCAGAGCCTTTTTGGTTAGGCTTTACGATATTTTATACGCCAAAGGCTATGCCTATGATAATAGCAAAAAAGTTGCCCATGAATATGAAAATCGCACTACGCTATCGGTGTATTATCCCTTCCTGCACAATGTAAGCACCATGTTAATGAACATAGGTTATCATGGAATGCCAGTTGAAAACCAACAATCTCTCGGCTGTGGAAATACCATATTCAATGGAAAGCTGTCTGTTACTAAAAACCTTGAGTGCCTACAGTTTCTGGCGGATTGCGATATTTGTATTGACGGCATAGAAATAAATGAAAAAAAGCAAAACTTGTCAGACATCAAAACCATAAATATCACATATCCAGATAACCCTAGTATGCTTATAGGTATGAAGGTTATGGCAATCGCCGAAATAGACCATGGCACTCTCATCAACCAGGATGTTTTTTTGCGCTGTGACTACAGGGCATTGAAAAAGGATGAAACCGATGTGCTTTCTATCCTAGAGGATATGATAAAGCCTTTATCCTCAGAGCTTCAGGATTTCATTCTACAACTGCATCAGCGCTATATGGATAAAGGACTTACCTGTGTTGTGGAAGTAAAAGGGTTTCATATCTATATTAAGTATTGTTATAAACGGAAAGATTTATGGGGAATTAACGCTTCCCTCAACAACGGCTATCATATTAATGTGAAATCCACAAAGACACATGAATACACTGACACCATCAAAAGGTTTCCTACAATTTTGCAGGAACTGATTGCAAAGGGATATGGCTGCGGCAGAAAAAGAGAGATCGGTCATTGTGATGGCGGTTGCCGTGGACTTACCATATCGTTGGATGATTCTGTTTTAGATATACGATATGATATTGAAACATGGTTTGATCAAGAACTGTCATGGTTGCAAAAGAAATAAACATTTTATTCAC
The DNA here is from genome assembly GCF_049943125.1 of Alloiococcus sp. CFN-8. GTDB lineage: Bacteria > Bacillota > Clostridia > Clostridiales > Clostridiaceae > JAEXZL01. The sequence goes on along the minus strand of NZ_CP188040.1, from coordinate 375,075 downwards.
TTTGGGAACTTTGATTTTTTCATAGATATTGAAAACTAAAAATCCAGTAGATTTTTTCTACTGGATTTTCGTGTTTAATATGATATACATATATAATATTTAACCATAAGTTTTTTAAAGATTTATAAAAATTTACTCTTGATAACCAAAGGGAGTTTTAAATTACTATATTCTTGTTTGCCCATTGCCTAATAGCTTGTATTTATAGGTGGTCAGCTCCTTTAACCCCATTGGACCTCTGGCATGAAGCTTTTGAGTGCTTATGCCTATTTCAGCTCCGAAGCCGAACTCTCCACCGTCGGTAAAACGAGTTGAGGCATTATGGACTACCACTGCTGCATCTATAAGAGATAAAAATATATCAGCATTATCCTTGCTTTCTGTAATTATTGCTTCTGTATGCTTGGTGCTATGGCTATTAATATGATGTATAGCCTCCTCTAGGCTGTTAACTACCTTAACGGACATAATTAAATCCAGGTACTCTTTGTCCCAATCTTCTGCTTTAGCGGGAAGTAGACTTGGGCATATTCTTCTGGCTTCAGGGCAGCCTCTTAGCTCAACTCCTGAAGAAACTAAAGGCATTAATAAGGAGTGTAAGTGCTTCTCTGCAAAGTCTTTATGGACTAAGAGCTTTTCAGCAGCATTGCATACCCCTGGTCTTTGAGTTTTTGCATTTAAAACTATCTTAAGGGACATAGAATAGGAGGCAGAAGCATCTAAGTAAATATGGCAGTTTCCTACTCCAGTTTCCAGTACTGGTATGGTGGAGTTATTTACAACAGCATTTATAAGGCCAGCGCCACCTCGTGGAATTATTACATCTACATAGTCCTTAAGCTTAAGAAGCCTATTAACTAGTTCTCTATCAGGACTTTCTATGAGCTCAATTGAAGAAGCTGGAACAGAAGTTTCCTCAAGAGCTTTTTTAATTAAAGAAACCAATGCCATATTTGAATTTAAGGCACTGGAGCTGCCTCTAAGAATAGCTCCATTACCAGATTTCAGAGCTAAGGCAAAGCAGTCTACTGTAACATTAGGTCTTCCTTCATAGATAATACCTATTATTCCGAAAGGAACTCTGACCTTATTGATTGTCAATCCATTGGGTCTATGTATAGTTTCTATAACCTCTCCTATAGGATCCTTTAGGGAAGAAACATCTCTTACTCCTTGAGCCATGGAATTTATTCTTTCCTCATTAAGAGTAAGCCTATCTATTATTGCTTTTGATTCACCTCGTCTTATAGCAGCTTCAACATCCTTGCTGTTAGCCTCCAGGATATAGCCTTTATTTTCCTCTAGAACCTCGGCTACCTTTAATAGTGCTGTATTTTTTTCTTCCTCTGTTAACTGTAAAAGCTCCATTAATGAGTTCTTTACAGCTTTTGCTTTTATTAATAATTCATCCATCCTATATCCCTTCCTTTTTCATAGTTTCATTTCCTATCCAGTTATCTCTGTGGATAGCCACGGTTTTAGTTCTACCCGTCACCTTTTTAATATCTAATGATGAAAGACCTTTTAATTCAATTAGTTCTGAAGAACTATACTCTACTAAACCCTTGCCAATTAATTTTTTGTTGTTATTTACTACCTCTACAACATCCCCAGGGCTAAAGTTACCCACAACCTTTATAATTCCCTTAGGAAGCAGGCTTTTACCTCCTTTTGATAGGGCTTCCTGGGCTCCAGAATCAATTATTAAGGTTCCCTTTGAATGGGAATAAAAGGTTACCCAATGGAGCTTATTTTTTAGTTTTCTCTTTCTCCCTTCAAAATAACTACCTTCTATGGTACCTTCAATAGAATTATAAATTGAGTTTTCACCAGCAGAGGTGATTAATACTGGGACACCGGAGGTGGTGGAAATCTTAGCTGCTATTATTTTGGATCGCATTCCACCAGTGCCAATACTGCTTCCTGCTGAGCCTGCTAAATCCTCTATTTCCTTGGTTATTTCTTCAATATAGTTTAACCTCTCTGCATTACTATCCTTTCTAGGATCGGCGGTGTAAAGACCATCAATATCTGTAAGGATTAATAATAGGTCAGCATGTACCATAGAGGCCACATGAGCTGAAAGTGTATCATTGTCACCAAACTTTAGCTCTTCTATGGAAACAGTGTCGTTTTCATTAATCACTGGAACAGCACCTTTTTCTAATAGAACTTCTAAGGTACGAGCAGCATTTTTAAATCTTCTTTTATCAGAAAAATCTCCTCTGGTGAGAAGAATCTGAGCAGCTAGACAATGGTATTTTTTTAAGGCTTTTGTATATTCCTCTATTAAAAGTCCTTGACCAACGGCTGCTGCTGCTTGCTTTCCCTCGACAGTTTTAGGTCGTTCCTTATAGCCTAAAAGGCTAAAGCCAGCTGCTATTGAACCTGAGGTTACTATTACTACCCTGTGGCCTAAGGCCTTAAGCTTTGCCACGTCTTTTGCAAAATACTGTATTTTCTCTTTTGCCAGATAACCTAGGGAGTCTGTTAGTGAGCTGGAACCAATTTTTACTACTAGGGTTTGCTTAGATTTTTTTTTCATCGGTTTCCTCCTATTAAAAAAGCAGCCCTCCTCCTAAGGACGAAAGCTGCGTGGTACCACCTTAATTAATAAATCCTCGTAAAGGAATTTATTCACTCAAACACTTTAACGGGTTAGCCGGTCAATTCATCATTGACGTTCATAGGTGGGTTCTGATGGACCTGCAGAAAATGCTCTCACCATTAATGCATTTTTCTCTGTTCTGTGGTATTCACCATACTATTCCTAATCATCACTTTAAATTTGTGAAATATTTATTATAATATCATTATTCTTTAAGTGATGTCAAAGGTAAAAAATTCAAATGGATTAATTATGAAATAAAATTTCAAATTTATAACATAGTTGTTGAAAGTAGCAATAAAAATAATATATAATTTTCCTATAAGTCATAAGATTGGGGATAGTATATGAGTTGCATATATAGGATTAAAAAGGGGTATTCCGGCTACACTACCACAGAAGCAAAGCTTGCAGATTATATTTTAGAAAATAAAAATGAAGTGATTAATCTTTCTGCCCAGGCCATGGGGGAAAAGACAGGAACCTCAGCGGCAGCTGTAGTAAGATTTTCAAAGAAGGTAGGCTGTAAGGGCTTTACGGAACTGAAAATGGAAATAGCCAAGGATAGCGAGGATGATGATGATCAAATCGACCATATTTTAAGGGAAAATGATACGGTAGAGATGATCATGAAAAAGACTGCAGGCTATAAGGCTTCTGTTTTTGATGGGGCCTATAAAATGCTTAATGTTAACACTCTTAAAAAGTCAATTGAAGCGTTAAAGGAAGCTAAAAAAATATTTGTATATGGGGTAGGTAATTCTGGGATTGTAGCTGATGACTTAGTGCAAAAATTCTCAAGAATTAACATATTGGCTGTTCATTTTACCGACAGTCATGTGCAGCTAGCCAGCTCTGTAGGAGTAGAGGAGGGTGATGTTTGCATAGCCATTAGCTATAGAGGTAACACCAGAGAGGTTAATGGGGCTATGAAGCAGGCTAAAGAAAACGGTGCTACTACTATTGCCATAACTCAATTTGATAAAAATCCTTTGAGCAAGATAGTGGATTTACCCTTATATATTCCTTCAGAGGAAAAGGATATAAGATATGGAGCTATAGCCTCGAGAGATGCATTTTTTATTGTTACAGATTTGCTTTATTTAGGTGTGGCTAGAGGAGATTTTAAGAGGACTAAGGAACATATATTGAAGACCAGAGAGCTTATATTGGATACATATAAATAATTAATAAGCCGGTTGTATAAAAGGAGGATCCATGTTTACTGTAGGAATATCTTTATACTTAGGTACAGGAATCGAAAAAAACAGAGAAATAATTGATAAGGCAAAGAGGGCTAAGGTGAAATATGCCTTTACTTCCCTCCATCTTCCTGAGGAAAGGGTTGAAGATTATAGTAAAGAGGTAAATGCTTTGCTGGAGCTCTGCACCCTTGCAGATATTAAGCTTATAATAGACATAGGTCCTAGGACCATTGAAAAGCTAAAGCTTAAAAGCATACAGGAATTAAAAGAAACACCAATTACCCATATAAGACCTGACTATGGTTTTACTTCAAAGGAAATAGCTGAGCTTTCAAATACATTTAATATTGTCTTTAATTCATCTACTATTTCAGAGGAAGAGCTAATGGAGCTTAAGGGCTATGGCTGCGATTTTAGTAGGTTTTTAGCAGCAGATAATTTCTATCCTAAGCCACTGACGGGGCTTTCTATTGATACTCTTGTTGAGAGAAATAAGAGGCTGAAATATATGGGGATCAAGACCCTCGCTTTTGTTCCTGGAGACTTAGTAAAAAGAGGACCTCTTTATGAGGGACTGCCTACGGTAGAAGACCATAGGTATAAAGATCCACTATTATCCATATTAGAGCTTAGAAGTTCTGCCCTCTGCGATATTGTCCTTATAGGAGATGTGGATATAACTGAAGAGCTCTGGAATAAATTAGAGAAGCTTAATTCAGGTTATGTTGAATTAAGAGCGGATATACGAAAGGAATATTCCTTTGTAAGGGATATAATACATCATGATAGACCCGATTCCAGTAGCTATGTAATACGCTCCCAGGAATCTAGGGAGTATGGTACTCCTGGAAAGCTATTTAAGGCTGAAACTGCTATGTTAAGAAGTAAAGGCTCTATATCCATAGGAAATGAGAATTACCTGAGGTACAGTGGAGAATTAGAAATAGCAAGAGTTGATTTACCGGTGGAAGCTAGGGTGAATATTATAGGAAAAATAGATCAAGAGGATATAAAATATCTACAGTATATCGATAAGGCTATGGGTTTTAGAATAATATAGGGAAAAAATGAGAAAACATAAGATGATTAGGTTTACATCTATATTTTTCCTATGACTTTTATATTTGACAAAAGTACTAGGAATTAATAATATATAGTAAAGTGCGCATTTTACTATATTAAACACGTTGATTAGGGAAAGTATGTAAGCAGAGACATTACAGAGAGGGTTTAGCTGCTGAGAGGACCTGTGAGGAAGCTTATTGAAGTGCCCCTATGAGTGGAAGAGCTGAAGTTTTAGTAGGTTCTTAAGGGAGCTCCCTTTATAGAGCAGGGTATAATATTGTACCTGGTAAAGATAAGCATATTCATGCTTAATTAGAGTGGAACCGTGGAAGCTAAGCTTCTGCCTCTGAAATATCAGAGGCAGAAGCTTTTTTATTTTTACCGGTATAAGATTGTACATATAAAAAATAAATGGAGGTAATACAATGAATATTAATTTTACAAATATTTTAGTGCTTTTATCAGCAGCGTTAGCTGTTGCGGTTTTATATATCCTTGCATCGAAGAAAGTGAAATTCTCTTATAGAGTTCTTATAGCTATGGCTCTCGGTATGATAGCTGGCTTAATCTTTGGGGAGGATGTTCTGCTTATAAGACCCTTAGGAAGTGGTTATGCTTCCTTAATCAAGATGATTGTTGTTCCTCTTGTTATGGTTTCAATCATATCAAGTATAATGAATCTTAAGGATATAAAGGCTTTAAGAACAATGGGGCTAAAGGCAATATTTTTCCTATTGTTAACCACAGGCCTTTCTTCAGCCCTTGGTATAGTAATTGGACGTTTATTTAATGTAGGTAATGGGATGTCCTTTACTCCAGCTGAAGGCTTTGAACCAAGAGTTATACCGGAATTCAGCCAGGTTATATTAGACATGCTACCTACCAATCCCTTTGCTGCAATGGCTAATGGGAATGTTATAGCAGTTATGATATTTTCTATGTTTATTGCCATAGCAATGCTAATTGAAGGTAACAGGAAGCCTGAAAGTATAAAACCTTTCAAGGAACTTATAAAATCCTTAAACAATATATTTATTAGAGTCACTAAGATGATATTAAGGCTAACACCTTATGGAGTATTTGCACTTATTGCTGTGGCTGTTGCAAGAAATGGACTTTCTACACTCCTTCCACTTGGAACCTTTATAATAGCAGTGTATGTTGGTAATATTCTTATCATGCTTCTAATACACACTCCATTGGTTGCAACCTTAGGTAAGAGGAATCCTATTGAATTTTTTAAAGGAATTGGGCCAGCACAGATTGTTGCTTTTACCACTCAATCTAGCTATGGAACACTCCCTGTTACCATTCAAAGCCTCATAGATAATGTAAGGGTTCCAAAGAGCATAGCGACCTTTGTTGCTTCCTTGGGAGCTTCCATGGGAATGAACTCCTGCGGAGGTTTATACCCAGCGATTGTTGCAATCTTCATAGGAAATGTTATGAATGTAGATATGACCATGGGACATTATGCCCTTATAGTATTTGCAGCTATCATTGGCTCCATTGGTGTGGCAGGTGTTCCTGGTGCTGCAACTATAGCTACTACGGTAGTATTAACCAGCATAGGCTTCCCAGTTGAGGCAATGGCTATGGTTCTTGCAGTGGATGCAATTATTGATATGGGAAGAACTCTTACCAATATAACAGGAGCTTCGGTTGCAGCGCTTTTAGTGGCTGAAACCTCAAAGAATGAGATTGTTGGAGGAGAAGGTGAAGCAGCTTAAATAAATGAATTAACCATTGAAAACTCCTTTCTGATAATATTATAATTAATTTATGTAATTAGTAATTTATGCCGCTGAAATGTTATCAGGGAGGAGAGAATATTATGGGTAAAAAGCTGCTTATAGTTGTGGATTATCAAAAGGATTTCGTAGATGGAAGCCTTGGATTTTCTAAGGCGGTAGAGCTAGAGAATAATATATATAATAAGATAATAGATTATAAGGAGCATGGGAATGAGGTTGTATTTACCTATGATACTCATCCTGAAAATTACCTCAGCACCCAGGAGGGAAGAAACCTTCCCGTGGAGCACTGCATAAAAGGAAGGGAAGGCTGGGAGCTCTATGGAAGGATTGATTCTCTTAAATCTTCAGAGGATATTATCTTTGAAAAGGGAACCTTTGGCTCCTTAGATTTAGCTAACTATTTAAAGGGCAAAGCTTATGACAGTATAGAGCTTGTGGGCTTGGTCTCCAATATTTGCGTGATATCCAATGGTATACTGGCAAAATCGGCGCTGCCAGAGGCGGAAATTATAGTAGATGCACAGTGTACCGCTAGCTTCGATGATTCTATGAATGAGAAGGTGTTGGATGTAATGGAGGGGCTGCAGATTAGAGTGGTGAATAGGTAAGAGGTAAGAGGTAAGAGGTAAGAGTTGAAAAGAGCAGAACTAAGAGGTAAGAAGTAAGAGCTAAGAGTTGAAAAGATAAGAGCAAAAGAGCAGAGAATAGAGAATAGAGAAGAGAGAATAGAGCAAAAGAGCAGAGAATAGAGAAAAGAGAAGAGAGAATAGAGAAGAGAGAAAAAGAGCAAAAAGATAAGAGCAAAAGAGCAGAGAATAGAGAATAGAGAAGAGAGAATAGAGAAGAGAGAAGAGAGAATAGAGAAGAGAGAAGAGAGAAGAGAGAAGAGAGAAAAAGAGCAAAAAGCAAAAGAGAAGAGCAAAAAGATAAGAGAGAAGAAGAGGTAGATTATTAGCTGAGGGCTAATAGGGAGATTATTGGGCTGGGAGCCAATAGGTAAGAGCAAAAAGATAAGAGAAAAAGAGCAAGAGTAAAGAGCAGAGAGCTAAAAGCTAAGAGATAGAAAAAACACCCCTGAGGGGGCCGAGAGGAAGGTGAGCTTCCTGGTGGGCCTGTGTGGGGGTGTTTTTTTGCTAGTTTGAGGCTTGGGTGAGGGTGTATACGCCTCGGCCGGCTTTGAAGGCGGCTAGGTTTACTGGGAGGATTTTTGGGGATACGGTGGTTTTTATAGCCTCAAGCCAGCTTTCTTCTTTGAAGGGAAGGAAGGTGGATAGAACGCCTAGGAGATAAGTGTTTGAGGCTTTTATGTTTCCTAGGGCTCTGCAGGCTTCTTTGCTGTTTACATCATATACCTGATAGCCTTTGGATTTCATTGTTTCTTTGATATCCTGGGGATATTCCTCTTTTTCTAGGAGCACTCTGTTAGGATATATTATTTCTTCACTGAGTATTACCTTACCTTCTGGACGGAGCATTGGGAGCCAGCGAAGACCTTCTAGCTGTTCTAGGGCTAAGATGTAGTCTGCTTCTCCTTGGGGGATTGAGGCGGAGTATACCTTTTCGCCAAAGCGTACATGGCCCCAAACCTTTCCACCACGTTGAGATAGTCCTATGACATCACTGGTTTTTAAGTCATAGCCTTCTATAAAGCAAACCTCTGATATTATTGTTGTGGAAAGGACGAGACCTTGTCCACCTACACCGCATATTAAAATATTTGTGGTTGCCATGGTTATACCTCCTTTGATGGGCCAAACTGTATGCCGCTAGAAGGATTTATCTGTATACCGCCTGAGGGGTTTAATTCCAGACCACCAGTAGAGCTTAACTTTATAGCGCCAACTGGACATACCTGTGCACATACAGAGCAGCCTACACACATATCAGGATCTATATAGGAATTTTTCTTGGTTTTTCCCGGATAGAATTTCATGGAAATTGCTGGGCAGTTAGTTTTTATACAGCTTCTGCAGCCTATACAGGTGTTTTCATCTACATAATAATGAGGCTTTTTAATTTTAAAGTTGAGAGCGCAGGGCTGAGTGGTAATTATAACTGACAAGCCATCTCTTTTCATGGCCGCATCGATAGCTGTCTTGGTTTCCTTATATTTAAATTGGTCTACTATAGTAATATCCTCTATTCCAAAGGAGCTGAGGACGTCGCTTATATTGACTCCGTGATTTTCATATTCCTTGAAGTATTTACTGGTAGTAGGAGTGATCTGTCCACCAGTCATGGCTGTGGTTCTGTTATCCATTACTATTACAGTGATATTCTCATCACAGTCGGCTAACTGCATAAAGCCGGTCATTCCTGAGTGGAAGAAGGTTCCATCTCCGATGGTAGCTACTACAGGTTTTTTGTTTCCTGAAAGACTTTGAGCTTTAGCAACTCCAAGTGCCATGCCAAGAGATGCACCCATGCTTATATTAGTTTTATGAACCTCAAAGGGTTCTAATATACCTAAGGAATAACAGCCTATATCTCCAATTACCGTTGCCTTTAGCTTCTTTAATATATCAAAAACAGGCCTATGAGGGCAGCCGGTGCATAGCATGGGAGTTCTTGGTACTTTAGTATATTCTTCATTAGGCATATCACTATTATCTATGATACCTGCCTTTGCCAGGCCTTTTTTAACTTCCTCTATGGTTAATTCTCCTGTGTAAGAGAAGTATTTCTTACCTTCTGCAGGAATACCTTTGATTTTAAGCTCTTCCTCCATAAAGCCCAAGGTTTCTTCCAAAACTATTATTTTGCTGTAATTTTCGCTGAGACTGCGGATATACTCTAGAGGCATTGGCCAAATCATGCCTAATTTTAATATGTCTGCTCTAGGGTTGATTTCCTTTAGGTTTTCATAGCAAAGACTGCTGGTTATTATCAAAACATCAGAACCCACTTTTTCAAGCCTATTTAAAGAGCTTTCATTGTTATATTCTCTAAGCTTTATCATACGATTATACATAAATTCTTGAGCAGCCACGGCATAAGGTGGAAGCATTGAATATCTTCCTTGCTCCTCTTGAAAGCCAGATATAGGAGCGGGAATTCTATCCTCTTGCTCTACAATTCCTCTACTATGGCAGAGACGACTAGTTAAGCGTATCAGTACAGGAGTATTAAAGTCCTCACTTATTTTTAAGCCTACCTTAACAAAATCCTTTACCTCCTGAGGAGTCGATGGATCTAATACGGGAATGTTGGCGTATTTCCCCCAAAACCTACTATCTTGCTCATTTTGTGAGGAGGATAAACCAGGATCATCACCTACTACAAGCAAAAATCCACCCTTAGTTTTTGTTTGAGTAAAAGTCATAAAAGGATCTGATGCAATGTTGATACCAACATGTTTCATAGATACTAAGGAACGAGCACCAGCCATGCTTCCTCCTATGGCAATTTCCATGGCTACCTTTTCATTACTTCCCCATTGTGCAAAAATTTCGGGATACGATTTCATAGAATCCAATATTGAAACTGTAGGGGAGCCAGGATAACTAGATGCTATGGCACCGCCAGCTTCCCAAAAACCTCTACTTACTGCTTCATTTCCAGTAATAACTATCCTATTCAATACGCTACCTCCTCCGATAAAATTTAGAAAAAACTATAGAGTATTTGTATCATAATAACATTTTATTATATTTGTTATTTTTAATCAATTATTACAAATATTAATAATTAAAGAATGATATGTTAAAAAGATGAAAATGTCCACTGCTGATTGTGACTGCTATATCAAGTGTATGCGGAAAATTTTGAGTAATTATTGTTATTTTATAAAAATAAACGGCATTTTGATAAATTTAAATAGGTATTAAGTATGTATTTATAATAATAAGTAAAACCTATTGTAAATGTGTGAGTAAATTGATAAAATATTAACAAATAGATTGTAAAAAATAACCATTAATAAAGAACAACAGGGGGTAAACTATGAGATTAAAGGATAGGGTTGCAATTGTTACAGGGGCTAGCTCTGGAATAGGTAGAGAAATAGCAATGCAGTATGCAAAAGAAGGAGCAAAGGTTATAGCCGTTGCAAGAAGGTTAGAAAGGCTTCAGGAATTAGTACGGGATGCTGAGGGACTCCTTGGTGAAATAATAGCTGTAAGGGGAGACGTATCAAGCCTCGAGGATATTAAAAATATGCATCAGAAGGCTTTGGATGCCTATGGAAGAGTTGATATATTAGTAAATAATGCGGGGATTCTCGATGAATTTGCTCCTGTTGCTGATGTAAGTGATGAGATGTGGGAAAAAATAATGAAGGTAAACCTCAATGGACCCTTCTATGCAATTAGAGAAGTTATACCTACAATGCTGAAACAAGAGAAGGGCTGTATTATAAACGTATCTTCCATTGGAGGTCTTTGTGGATACAAAGCTGGTGCAGCTTACACCTCATCTAAGCATGGACTTGAAGGACTATCTAAGAATACCGCTTTTTACTATGGAAATAAGAATATAAGATGCAACAGCATCTGTCCAGGAGGAGTTCAAACGGAAATTACTCAAAATGGAACATTCCATGAAGAGGGATATAAAAGAGCTATGTCTGGGACTTCCAACTGTATGGGCACGGGAATGCCTGATCAAATAGCCAATATTGCTGTTTTTCTTGCTTCTGATGAATCCAGCTTAGTAAACGGAGTGGCTATAACTGCTGATGGAGGATGGACCGCATATTAATAAGTAGCTAGTACATTTTTTTAGTATATAATAAATAATATAGGACGTGTTATAAGACTCATAACTTATAACATGTCCTATTTATATTCCTAGTGAATTTCTCTTATATTCTAAAGGTGTAGTTCCTGTAAGCTTTTTAAAGGTCATGTTGTAATAATTTTGATTATTAAAGCCTACATGAAGTGCTATGTCCAGAACAGAATAACCTTCCTTTAAGAGAAGCTCTTTGCTTTTATTTATTCTAATTTCATTTAAAAATTGAGAGACTGTCTTATTTACCTCTTTCTTAAATATACTGCAGAGATAGCATTTGTTAAGATTTAGATGATTTGATATATCATCAAGGGTTATGGTTTCCTTGTAATTCTCATACATGTAGTCTATTGCTTTTTTTATATAATTACTATAGTTAGCATTGTTATCTTCTATTTTTATAGAAGAAAGTTCAGTGCTTTTTTCTATGGTTTTAAGCAGATTAATTAAATTTGGTATATATTTATCTGGTTTATAGGGTATGCCAGGGCCAATAGTGGTCTCCGTGGAATAGGGACCTAATATGTATATACCTTTATCTAAGTTTCTTGGACAGGATAAAACCCCAGTGAAGCTTATGGCTTCCTCTACTACTATGGTTTCATAGGCAGAGATTCCAATAGATTTTGACAATTTTTCTTTAAGCTTTCTATATATATGATATTCATCTATAAGACAGGCAGAGTCCTCTGTGTACCCAAAAGAAGCTATAGGCCTTTGATTAGAAGCATAGAATCTTATAGGGATATGGGTGCAATGGTAAAAGCCTCTAGAGGTTTCCTCCATCTGTTTCTGATTTAAATATAGTTCAATTTGCAAATATATCCCTCCAAAGTAAATTCATTAATGTCTGATGAAGTGTTAGATTAACTTTTTATTAATATATATAAATATCTTTATAAAAAAACAAATATAGTTAAGATTTATTTAAAAATAACTGATAGAATACTCATTGAGAATAGAAATCATTATTAATCGGGTATAATTACCAATGAGATTTAATTATATCAATTTATGTGAATTTCGTCAAAGCTATAAACTGACGGAAATGGGAGCTTTAGGGGGACAAATGAAAAAACGATACTTGTTTATCACACTTATAATATTGAGCTTTCTTTCATTGTTTATCGGTGTTAGGGATATAAAGATTTGGGAGATTTTTAATTTTTCAAAGGGAAGCCTTCAGGTGATGATCTTAAGCAGAATACCAAGGCTTGTGAGCATAATAGTTGTTGGTATGAGTATGAGCATTAGTGGACTTATAATGCAGGCAATCAGCAGAAATAAGTTTGTATCTCCTACTACTGCAGCAACTAATGATTGGGCTAGGCTAGGTATTTTAGTTGCCATGCTGCTCTTTGGTTCAGCAAGCTATGTGGAAAAACTGCTTATAGCCTTTGCTTTTGCCTTAGGTGGAACCTTTTTATTTATGAAAATACTAAACAAAATAAAATATAAAAATGCAATATTTATTCCGTTACTTGGAATAATGCTGGGAAACATCATAAGCTCTGTTACTACCTTTTTTGCTTATAGATATGATATGGTTCAGAACATATCCTCCTGGCTTCAAGGGAATTTTGCATTAATTATTAAGGGAAGATATGAGCTCTTGTATCTTGGAATACCCTTAGTGGTAATAGCTTATATCTACAGCAATAAGTTTACTATTGCAGGTATGGGAGAGGAGTTTTCTGTGAACCTTGGTCTTAATTACAATAAAGTAGTTACCTTAGGGCTGGTGATTGTATCCTTAATCACCTCTGTAACGGTTCTTACTGTAGGTTCTATACCATTTTTAGGACTTATTATACCTAATATTGTTTCTCTATATAATGGAGATAATCTTAGAGAAAATATACCTCACACAGCACTGCTAGGAGCTGTTTTTGTACTAGCCTGTGATATATTGAGTAGAGTGCTTATCTATCCTTATGAGCTGACTATAGGGGTTGTGGTAGGCGTAATAGGAAGTGGAATATTTCTATATCTAATACTAAGGAGAAAAGAATATGCAGTATAATGGGACAGATGCTATTGAGATTACATCCAGGAAGAAAGTAGTGGTAAGAAAAAATCTTTTAAGTGGAGTACTTGATGATTCCAATAAGAGAATTATTGCTCTATTAGTAATTTTATCTGCCGCATGTTTATTAACCTTTCTGTTTATAGATATATCGCCTAAGAGCTTTGCTTTTAGTTTTCCAAGAAGAGTGAAAAAATTAATGGGTATGATTTTAACGGGAGGAGCGATATCCTTTTCTTCCGTAGCCTTTCAGACTATAACAAATAATAGAGTGCTGACACCAAGTGTATTGGGACTTGATTCTTTATATACTTTCATACAAACACTAATTGTGTTCTTTTTAGGGTCAACAAGCTTTGCAGCAGCAAACAAAAATATAAATTTCTTAATAAGCCTGGTGCTTATGGCGGCTTTTTCAGGAATATTGTATAAGCTCATGTTTAAAAGAGATGGACAGAATGTATACTTCCTTCTTTTAGTAGGAATGATATTTGGAACCTTCTTCTCAAGTCTTTCTTCTTTTATGCAGCTACTTATAGATCCAAATGAATTTTTAATAGTTCAGAATAAGATGTTTGCTAGCTTCAGTAATATAAATACTGAGCTCCTTACCATAGGTATGATAGTCGTAGCCTTAGTGATAGCTCTATCGCTTAAGGATATTAAATCCCTGGATGTATTATCCTTAGGGAAGGATAATGCTATTAATCTAGGAGTAGATTATCACCGAATGGTAAAAAAATATATGCTTATGGTATCGGTATTAGTAAGTGTTGCTACTGCTTTAGTAGGTCCTATAACCTTTTTGGGAATATTGGTTGTAAACCTGGCAAAGGAGCTCATGAAGACCTTCAGACATGAATATTGGTTTATAACAGCCTTCCTTTTAAGTGTTATAGCCATGGTAGGGGGTCAGCTCCTGGTAGAGAGAGTTTTCAGCTTCAATACAAGCCTTAGTGTAATCATTAATTTTATAGGAGGCAGCTATTTTGTTTATCTGCTGTTAAAGGAGAGTAAAAAATGATAAAGGTTAGAAATCTAATTAAAAGCTATGGTGAAAAAACCGTAGTGGATGACGTATCTTTAAACCTAGAAAAAGGAAAGCTTATTTCTTTTATTGGTTCCAATGGAGCAGGAAAGAGTACTGTTCTTTCTATGATTAGTAGGCTTATAAGTAAGAATGCTGGAGAGGTTTTTATAGAAGATCAGGAATTATCCCAGTGGAATAAAAATGAGCTTTCAAAAAAGATATCAATTTTAAGACAAGCTAATTACATGAATATAAGGTTAACTGTAAGAGAGCTTGTAAGCTTTGGAAGGTTTCCTTACTCTCAAGGAAGGCTTACCAAGGAAGATAAGAGAATGGTTGATAAAGCCTTAGATTATATGAATTTGAGACCTTTTGAAAATAGATATATAGATGAGCTTAGTGGTGGAGAAAGACAGATGGCCTTTATAGCCATGACCATTGCTCAGGATACTGAATATATATTTTTAGATGAACCATTAAATAATCTAGATATGAAGCATTCAGTAGAAATAATGAAGGTTCTTAGAAAGCTAGTGGATGAACTGAATAAAACAGTAATCATAGTAATTCATGATATTAATTTCGCCTCCTGCTACTCTGATTATATAGTAGCCCTTAAAAATGGCAGGATTATAAAAGAAGGTAATACTCATGAAATAATCAGGAGCAATGTCCTGAAGGATATTTATGATCTGGATATACAGATAGATTCTGTAGAAGGCAAACAGATCTGCAATTATTTTTCTTAAACTTTGTTGATAAAAAAATATTAAAAGAGGTGCACAAAATGAAAAAAACAATAATATCAGTTATTTCAGCAATTATGTTAGGAGCTATGGTAGTAGGCTGTGGAAATGGCAGTGCCAATTCCTCAGATGCTAATAAAGGAGCAGCGTCAGAAGCAGCAGCTTATGAAGCTGTTACAGTAAAGCATCAATTAGGAGAGGTAACAATAACAGAAAAACCAGAATCAGTAGTGGTTTTTGACCTTGGTGTTTTAGATATACTAGATACATTAGAGGTTGAGGTTGCAGGTGTTGTAAAATCTAGCCTTCCAGATTATCTATCAGCTTACAACGATGATAAATATGGAGATATAGGAGGCTTAAAGGAGCCTGATTTAGAAGGAATATATGAGCTTGAGCCAGATTTAATCATAATATCTGGTAGACAGGCAGATTTCTATGAGGATTTAAGTGAAATAGCCCCAACAATAAATGTTGCTTTAGATAATGCTAATTATATTGAATCAATTAAAAGTAATATTTCTACTTTAGCAGATATCTTCGAGGTTGAAGATAAGGCTAGTGAAGTAGTAGCTGAAATAGATACTAAGGTTGCTGAAGCTAGTGAAGCTATTAAGAGTGAAGCAGAGGGTAAAAAGGCTTTAGTTATCCTTGCTAATGATGGTAATATCAGTGCCTATGGACCTGGTTCAAGATTTGCTTTAGTTGATGCCCTTGGTTTCGAAGCAGTAGATGCTACCCTAGATAATTCTACTCATGGACAAGCTATTGGCTATGAATATATCAGTGAAAAGAATCCTGACTACTTATTTGTTATAGATAGAAGTGCAGCAATAGGAACTGAAGGAGCAAGCTCAGCTAAGCAGTCTCTTGAGAATGACTTAGTTAAGAGCACTAATGCCTATAAAGAAGGGAATATTATATACCTTGATGCCACCTATTGGTATCTTGCAGGTGGTGGAGTAAATTCTCTTCAAAGCATGATAGAAGAAGTTCATTCAGCAGTAAAATAATATTAGATAATCACAGACCTTTATATTTATTCTGTTAGTATAAAATAAAGAGCTTAGAAAAGAACCGAGCCCCCAAGACCTCGGTTCTTTTTATTTACTATGAATAGGGGGGGGTATTAAAGCTAATGGAATTGTTTTTTGTTTAAAATATTTGAATTTTAGAGTAATATTATTAGAGATAATATTATAAGGAGCTGAAGAATAAATGAGACATATTTTTAAAAAAATTATACCTATATTTTTGACCTTATTGATGACCTTAAGCTTAGTTGGTTGTTCTACGCTCTTTGAAGATTTTAGTGCTCTCATGGATGATGGCAGCAGTAGTATTTCCGATTATTCTGGGTCAGAGACTGACTCTTCTGTAGCTGAGGATGAGAGCTATGATGATTTTGAAAGTGTAGCACAATATATTAAGCTTTATAATAAGCTTCCATCGAACTTTATAACAAAAAAAGAAGCAAGAAGCCTTGGTTGGGATTCTGGTAGAGATCTGTGGGATTATGCAGAGGGTAAGAGCATCGGTGGTGATTACTTTGGAAATTATGAGGGGCTTCTGCCAGAAAAAGATGGTAGAGTTTGGTATGAGTGTGATATTAATTATAAGGGAGGCAGACGAGGAGCTGATAGGATAGTCTATTCTAATGATGGACTCATATATATGACTACAGACCATTATGAAAGCTTCACGGAATATACTGATTAAGATAAGCTTTATGATTAAGGAGGGTTATTTTGAAGGAAATAATAATTGAAGGAGCTTTAATAGATTCTAGAGAGGAGCTTCATAGGATATTCCAGGAGGCTTTAGGTATTTCGAATCATTATGGTAAAAATTTAGATGCTCTCTGGGATGTGCTTACAGGGGAGATTGATTTACCTATAAGAATTATATGGAGGGATTTTAACATAACTGAAAAGAATATTGGAGCCTATGCCGTTAAGACTTCAAAAGTTATTGAAAGAGCTTCTGAAATGCTAGTAAATAAAATTTTCTATACAATAGAAGAATAGTTATTTTTTACATATTATTAATAACCGATAATAACTCTTATATGATAAAATTTATTTAATAAATTGTATCTTATAGGAGGTTTTTTATGGCATTAAAACTTAGCAGGGAACTCATGGAAAATAGTTTGTCTAAATATCTGCAGGAGGGAGAAACAATTGATGTTCTTGTATATGCTCAAAAGATGAATTATTTTATGACCCTCCTTCATAAATATTATTTTTTAGCAATCACAAATAAAAGATTATTAATTATGAGAGTTACTGCCTTTTATAATGAAAAAGAATTCAAAGCGGTGAACCTAGAGGATATTAAAGGCTTTAAAACAAGCAAAAGTATTAATGGAAAAACTGTAACCATTGAAGGGAAGAATGGCAGAATTTTTAAGGGAACAGTTCCAAGCGTTATTCTCGGCTTCAGCGAGCAGAAGGAATCCGCTTTTACCTTTATGAATAAGCTTCAAGGATTAAATATTTATGCAGTATAATTTCGTTTTCTTAAGTAAATCTTAAGAAGGCTTGGGAAATATTTATATAGTAATAGTTAGAATATACACTTTTAGTGATCTAATTAAATTGTTTTATGTATATCCTATAAAAGGATAGCTGAAAAGCTAGTCCTTTTATAGGATATTTTATTTATGACTTTTTGTACGATAAGATAAGAAAAATATTTTTTCTTTAGATATAATTTGAATTAATGTATAATTTTATAAGGACTGATTTTTGAAAGGATATTTAAGAATGGATACAGTTAAAAGAAGATTTCTGATATTGGATGGAAATATATATAGAGTTATATTCATCTTAGCGCTTCCAATTATGGTGAATAATCTTATACAGACTGCCTATAACCTTGTGGATGGCTTATGGGTAAGTCGGTTAGGTCCTACAGAGTTTGCAGCAACCTCCTTTGTATGGCCGGTGAATTTTTTGTTTATTTCTCTAGGCTTGGGTATATCTATAGCAGGAACGGCTATAATATCACAGTTAATTGGAGCAGAAAAGATGAAGGAGGCTGGGGAATATGCTGTGCAAATGATTGCTATATCCTTTATTGCAGCAATAGTATTTGCAGTAATTGGATATATTTCATCACCTTTTGTTATTGCAGCCATGGGAGGAAAAGGAGAGTTAGCTTTTTATAGCAACATATATTTGAGAATAACATTTTTAGATATGCCATTTATGTTTTTATTTTTTAACTATAATTCTATAATGCAGGCCCAGGGAAATACCTTGTACCCAACGGTACTTAGTGGGATAAGTGCAATTTTAAACTGTGTTCTAGATCCTATATTTATATTTAATCTTAATATGGGAGTGGCGGGAGCGGCCTGGGCTACTCTTATCAGTAAAGCTCTTTTAGCCATGGCTGGTCTTTTTATGCTCTATAAAAAATCTGGAATAGTAAAGGTAAGCTTCAGAGGCTTTAGATTCAATAAAGAAATTGGTAAAAAGATAATTTCTATAGCAGTACCTTCTTCTTTAGGACAATCTGGCTCAGCTCTAGGCTTTATAATCTTAAATAGCTTTGTTGCATCCTATGGAACAGCAACTTTAGCGGCCTTTGGTATGGTTAACAGAATTACTAGCTTAATAATGCAGCCTGCATCTGGAATAGGCTCGGCTCTTACGTCTATTGTGGGACAAAACCTAGGGGCTGAACAGTTTTCTAGGGTAAAGGAAGCAGTAAAGAAATCAACTATTTCTGTTCTAGCTATATCACTATTAGGGCTTGCAGCCATGCTTATTTGGGATAGAGAGATTATTGAGTTCTTTATGCAATCTGGGGACGATGGTGGAGTAGTTCAGGAGGGTATTACTTTTCTTCAGTTCATCGCTTATTCTGCACCACTAATGGGGATTTTTAGTATTTTTCAGGGAATATTTCAAGGCTCAGGTCATACTAAATACTCCATGGCCATGGATGTTGGAAGGCTGTGGCTTATAAGGATACCTATGATATTAATATTTAAATATTTTACCTCTATAGGCTCTGAAGGAATATGGTTTTCCATGAGCTTTAGTAATCTTATAACCTGCATATATGGATTCATAATTTATAGGCAGAATAAATGGCAGGTGAGAGTTGTAAAATAAATAAGGCTCTGAAGTATAGGTCTCATAGATCTAGCTTCAGAGCATTTTGTTTTTATTCTTCCTCTATAAGATGTAAAAATTCTACTGATACAGGATTAGGGACCTCTATAGGGTCACTGATGGTTTTTAGGCTTCCATTTTCCTGATCTATGGAATATACTACGACACTACTGCTTTTTTCGTTAGCAGCTATAATAAACTTACCAGTAGGATCTATATTAAAATCTCTAGGACCATCTCCTAAGGTACTGTAAAAGCCTATCAGTGTTAGCTCACCATTTTCTTGATTTATAGAAAAGGCTGCCAAGGAGTTATCCCCTCTGTTGGATGCATAAAGGAATCTTCCATCAGGGGTTATTCTTATGGCTGCACCGGTATTCTCGCCTTTAAAATTTTCAGGAAGAGCACTGATGGTTTGAAGTGCATTAATTGAATATTTGTTACTATCATATTCTAGAAGTACAATCTCACAGGAAAGCTCTGTAAGCACATATATATATCTGCCATTGGGATGGAAGGCAAGATGTCTTGGACCACTTCCCCCAGGTAGACTTATAGATAGGCTTGGATTATGCTGTAGCTTTCCTGACTGGAAGTTAAAATCATAAGCTTCTATTCTATCTGTTCCTAGGTCTACAGCTAATAGAAATCTTTCATCAGGAGATAGAGCTGTGAAATGAACATGGGGAGCCTCCTGCCTTTCTTTATTTGGGCCTGAGCCCGTATGCTTTACTACCTCTGTAGGTATAGCTATACTGCCTTCATCGGTTATTGGGAAGATTGCAACAGTTCCTTCATGATAATTTGCGGAAAAGAGATATTTGCTGTTTTTATCAAGACTTACATGACAGGGAGACTTACCTATTAAGGTTTCAAAGTTAATGAGACTCAGTCTTCCATTATCAGAGTTTATGGCAAAGGCAGCAACACCGTTGCTTTCTAAGTCTTTCTCCTCTGGTGATTTTATTACAGAATATAAGTATTTATTTTCATTATCAATTACTGTATAGGTGGGGTTCTGAAGCTCTGCCCCTAAAGCTATATCCTGGATGGCTCCACTATTTAAATCAAATATAAAGGTATAAATTCCCTTGCTTTTTCCATGAGTATAAGTTCCTATATAGCCTCTTATAATAGAATTATTATTATCCATTAGAAACCTCCTGTTGTAAACAATATATATAAATTATACCTTATAAAAAAATCCTTGCTTTCTTTTCTATGATTGTTTAAATAATTTTAACCTCTTGTTCGAATGCTTCAATAAAGTAAAAAAAGCGACTAAGTCGCTTTTTTTACTTATCAATCCAATTTTCTGCCCATTTCTGTATATTATCCATGGAGGCTTTTAAATCACGGCCTTTATCTGAAAGAGAATACTCTATGCGAACGGGTATATCTGGATAAACACTTCTAACAACAATCTCTTCGGCTTCCAGCTCCTTAAAGCGTTCTGTAAGCATTCTATCACTTAATTCAGGAATTAATGCCTTTATATCTGAAAATCGTTTAGGACCATCCATTAGGGACTGAATTATGAGGCCATTCCACTTTTTTCCTAAGAGCTGAAAGGCCTTTTCAAATTTAGGACAAAGCTCCATTCTACTCATAACATATCACCTCTTTTAATTTATTTTATCACTAATTTAATAAAAGTAAATAAGTTAAGTAGGATTACTTACTAAAGGTAAGAGAGAAGAGCAGAGAATAGAGAAGAGAGAATAGAGAATAGAGAATAGAGAATAGAGGAGAGGAGCTAAGAACTAAAAGGTAAGAGATAAGAGTTGAAGAGAGAAGAGCAACTAAGAGGTAAAAGGTAAGAGGTAAGAGTTGGAAGAGCAGAGAAAAGAGAATAGAGAAAAGAAGTTAAGAGATAAGGGCTAAGAGGTAAGAGTTGAAAAGAGCAAAAGCAGTTAAGAAGTGAAAACTAAGAAGTATGAGAGACGAGTGAAGAGATGAAAGATAAGAGCAAAAGATTTAGAAGATAAGTGTATGATTGGATAGATATAATGAGATAGCTTATATTAAGGATGTGGAAAGTTGTAATGAGTGATAATTATAAATATAATGATTATTATATGATGTAGTATATGGCTGAAGGATGGCTGCGGTATTAATTGATTTTGTAGAAAATATGGAGGTGGTTACGTGCAGGATATTGTGAGATTTTTTAATGAATTAGATATAGATATTTTGAGAGGTATTCAGGAGATTTTCCAGAGTGATTTTATGGATAGGGCAATGCCTTTTATTACATCCTTAGGGGATAGTGGAATGATATGGATTGCTATATCTCTTATATTAATTATTACAAAGAGGTATAGGAAGGCTGGGATTGTAGCTTTGATGGCTCTATTAGTAACTACCTTTTTAGGAGAGGTTGTTATTAAAAATATAATACAAAGAGCTCGTCCTTTTGTAAATAATGAAGGGATAAAGCTGTTAATCCCTGAGCCCTCAAGCTTTTCCTTTCCGTCGGGACATACTGGCTCTTCCTTTGCTGCGGCTTCAGCCCTGGCAGCTAATATTAAAGGGTATGGCAAGTATTTCTTGATATTAGCGGCCTTGATTGCCTTTTCTAGGCTGTATTTAATGGTACATTATCCATCAGATATAGTAGGAGGTATTCTGTTAGGTGTTTTAAGCGCTAAGATTGCACAATTAATTTATAATAGAATAACAGATAGTAAAAATGAAAAAACTACCCTATAGGTTTAATAATTAATATCCTTGAGACAAGGAATGAGGTGAAATATGCTTAAGGTTATAAGGAATGCTGAGGTGTATGCTCCAGAATATTTAGGTGTAAAAACTGTTGTTATAGCTGGGGATAAAATTGAAGGATTATATGATGATTTAAAGGTGCCTGAGAATTTTATAGATATAGAAGTGATAGATGGTAAGGGACTTTTGTTGGTACCAGGCCTTATAGACAATCATGTACATATAACTGGAGGTGGAGGAGAAGGCGGCTTTGCTACAAGGACACCAGAAATCCAGCTATCACAAATTACCACAGCAGGTATAACTACTGTTATAGGCTGCTTGGGAACAGATAATGTTTGTAGAGAGCTCACCAGCCTCTATGCTAAGGCATGTGGACTTGAAGAAGAAGGAATTACTACTTATATATATTCAGGTAGCTACGAAATTCCCGTGAAGCCTTTAACTAGAAGTATTAAAGAGGATATCATGCTCATTGATAAGGTTATAGGTGTAGGAGAAATTGCCTTGTCTGATCATCGTTCCTCCCAGCCTACCTTTGAGGAATTTATAAGGACGGTGGCCTTAGCTAGAGTGGGAGGTATGCTTTCAGGGAAAAGCGGTGTAGTAAATATTCATTTAGGCACTGGAAAGAAGAAATTACAATATCTTTTTAAGCTCATGGAGGAAACAGAGCTTCCGGTGAAGCAGGTCCTCCCAACTCACTGTAACAGAGAAGGGAAGGTGTTTAGTGAAGCTGTTAAATTTGCTAAGCTGGGGGGGAATGTAGACCTCACCACCAGCTTTAATCCAGAGGATATGGAAGAAGGAGAGCTCAGGGCATCAGAAGCCTTACA
The DNA here is from genome assembly GCF_049943125.1 of Alloiococcus sp. CFN-8. GTDB lineage: Bacteria > Bacillota > Clostridia > Clostridiales > Clostridiaceae > JAEXZL01. Next base: position 352,220 of record NZ_CP188040.1, on the reverse strand, counting down.
GGAGCTTATAAGAGCTGGTGTTTCAGAGGATAATATCACCTTTTCCTCTGATGGTAATGGCAGCTTACCGACTTTTAATTCAGCTAATGAGATTGTAGGTCTTGGCATATGCTCTGTGGATTCTCTATTTAAGGAAGTGAGGGCTGCTGTTCAGGAATATAATATTCCCCTAGAAAAGGCTTTGAAGACTGTTACCACTAATCCAGCAAGAATATTTAAGCTGAAGCAAAAAGGTGCAATAGAAGCCGGAAAGGATGCAGATATTGTTCTCCTTCATAAAGAGGATTTGACTATAAATCAAGTTATAGCTAAAGGGAAAATTCATGTTAAGGCAGGAAAGGCTTTAATTAGGGGAGTCTATGAAAAGTGATTAATTTTTTATTAAGGATAATAAACTATTAGATTATTATAAGGATATATAATATACTAGCATTAATACCTCAGTCCATTGACAGGGGTTTTAATATACTATAATATAAAAATATGTTACCCCAGAGGGGTATGTTATATTTAAAAATGGAGGTTATATTATGTTGATTCATGTTGGAGATAATGACTTTGTGAATGAAGTAGAAAATTATAAAGGAGTTGCTTTAGTAGATTTTTGGGCTACCTGGTGTGGACCTTGTAAGATGATATCCCCTATTATAGAGGGTCTTGCAACTGAAATTCCAGAAGTAAAGTTTGCAAAGGTAGAGGTAGATGAAAATCCTCAAATCAGCAGCAAATATAGGATAACAAGCATACCTACCTTAATAATATTTAAGGATGGAGTAGTTGTAGATACAATAGTTGGATTTAGACCGAAGCATGAAATTGAGAAAATGATAAGACTTCATATATAATTAAACTAGGGGAGATTACTTTGGAAAGATATGACATTGGGATTATAGGAACTGGACCTGCGGGATTGTCTGCAGCAATAAACGGGAAGATAAGAAACAAAAATATCATAGTTTTTGGTCATGAGGATTTAAGTGCCAAGGTTACAAGAGCAGAAAAGATCAACAACTACTTGGGTTTTATTAATGTCTCCGGTAATGAGCTAAAGGACAGTTTTCAGGAGCATATAAGATCTATGAATATTGAAATAGTTCCTGAGAGAATTAATAATGTTTATGCCATGGGAGACTATTTTGCTCTTATGGTTAATGATGTTATCTATGAAGTTAAGACGGTTATTTTAGCTACAGGAATAGAATATACTAGACCCTTCCCAGGAGAAGAGGAATATATAGGCAGGGGTGTTGGTTATTGTGCTACCTGTGATGCTCCCTTATACAAAGGAAAGACCGTGGCTATAATTGGTTATAATAAAGAAGCCGAGGAAGAAGCTAATTATGTTAGCGAGCTTGCCTCAAAGCTTTATTACATACCCATGTATTCAGGTGATTTAAAGCTTGTTCCATCTATTGAGGTAATTAAAGATAAGCCTATGAAGATAGAGGGTGAAGATAGAGTTACTCACCTGGTATTGAAAAACCAAAAACTATCAGTTGACGGTATATTTGTGTTAAGGGATAGTATTTCTCCTGGTCAGCTAGTTCCTGGATTAAGGATTGAAGATAACCACATTGCAGTGGATAGATTAATGAGCACAAGTATTCCTGGTTGCTTTGCAGCAGGAGACTGTGTAGGAAAGCCATACCAGTATATAAAAGCAGCAGGAGAAGGGCTTATTGCGGCTATAAGTGCCAGCGCTTATCTAGATAAGCTTAAGAGAGAAAAGCTGTAGAATTACATGTTTAAATTAGAAATAGGAGAGAAATTATCTCTCCTATTTTTATTTTTTGAAGAATACGTGATTTCCAATGGTGATTTGATTTTCCTTGGCTGTGTTTATCATCCATGAAGAGGTAGAAGTTCTTGGATTATAGAAGAATAATGCCTCCCCAGTGGGGTCTATTCCCTGCAGCGCATCTCTCACTGCTTTATAGCAGCTTTCATCGGGAGTAGCAGAAATTTGCCCGTTTTTAACACAGGAAAATGCATTTTTTTGACATATTACTCCTTCAATAGTTGAGGGAAATTGTGGGTTCAGTGCGCGATTTAAGATTACAGATGCTACAGCTATTTTACCTTCATAGGGTTCTCCTCTACTCTCTCTGAATACTACCCTGCTCATCAGCTCTATGTCGTTATTAGAAACATAGACCTTGCGAGAAGAGGAAGCACAGGAGAAAACCTGCACTGTTTCATTAATTTCTTGGTATAGCTTAACAGAATCCTGAGAGCTCTCTTTAGTAGAGATTGTTGCTCTGTCTCCTTCACTATGGTTATAGTAGTCAATTTCAAGGGTGTTAGAGAAATCTGTTGTAAGAATCTTAGCCTCAGCCTTAGGTGTAAAACCCAGTGTTAGAGCAATTATAACTCCTTTTAGGATGAGTGCATAATTCTGTTTTTTCATAAAAAACCTCCTTTTAATTGCACTGCTATAAGATATATTCTCCTATTTTAAGTTTTTCATTCATTATGGCTAATTAATTCCATAGAAATTGGACTTATTTGTCTTTATAAGCAGCATATGTGAGTTCAAAAGTGTTAAGAGAAGACTGGAGATTCTTAAAGTCCTCCTGAGATCCTTCATAAAGCTCTTGAATATCTTGCTCCTTATATTTTCCTTTAACTTTACTTTCTTCATAAACAGCTTTTCTTAGATTTTGTATATAGTTGCTATATTTATAAAAGCAATTCTCAAGAGCCTTAAAAACATCTATGCTATCCTTGGGTATAGCTACATTATTTAAATCATGATACAGTGCTACAAAGGCTTCGCTGTCACGGTCGATTCCTGATAGTATTCCTTGAAAGCTTCCATTATCTTCTCTAACTCTTTGAAGAGGTTCCTTGTAATCAGTATTTAATTTTTTGAAATCCGATACGATACTATCTATAGAGAGTAAAAAATCATTTCTTTGAGAAACTAGAATATTAGTTTCTCTATTAAGCTTTATTATTTCATTAAGATAGGTAAGTGATAGGGAAAAAAATTCCTCACCCTTTTGAAGGTCTCCTATTTTCTTATTCTTAGCTGTAACTTCAGAATAATTTTCTAAGAAGGTGTTTTTATACTCTGTAAGTTGAGTGAAAGAAGCAGATATATCCTGTGCATCAGGATTTTCAAAGCAGAGGGCCAGCTGGTTTAAAAAATTAATGTTGTTATTTATTCCTTTTTCCAAGCTGTCAATATAGGTTCCTAATTCCTCCTCCTGGAGAGCCTGTCTTTTTGAAGGGGAATTAAGCTCTTCCTTTATCTCAGAGAGTCCTGAAACTGTAATGGGAATTATTTCAAGAGCTTTTTCAACATTGAAGGTTTCTTTGTCCACAGCGCTATAAAGGTTGTTGTTTAAGGTATGTATATTTTTCATGTAGCTGTCTAGACCATGATTATCTTCTTTAAAAAAGCTTAAAGTGATGCTTTTGTTATTAAGAGCCAGCACTAATACATAAATAAATAGGGCTATTAATATTGTTATAATAATATTATAGGACTTAATATATTCTTTGTATTTTTTACTATTGTTAGATTCTAGTGTACTTTTATTAGGATTTTCTTCACCGTTCATAATTATCCTCCTTTATATTTGTTTATAATATATATTCAGAAAGATATTTTAATATTATTTAAAATTTACTTTTACTGTACTAAGGAGAAAAGATATAGTGTATAATTGAAAATGTAACAAAGGACTGAGGTGAGATGAGTGGATATTATAAATGTATTTGTTAACATCATAAAGAACATTACAATATGGAGTGTGTTAGACATTGCTGTGGTATCTTATATATTTTATAAGGGCTATATGCTGTTAAAGGAAACAAGGGCAGTACAGCTTTTAAAGGGTATTTTATTAATTGTTGCCTTAATTCCTATTAGCGCCATGTTAAATCTTACCACTGTAAATGTAATACTTAATAAAACAATTACCATAGGTGTTTTGTCTGTTATAATTATTTTTCAGCCAGAGATAAGAAGAGCTTTAGAACATATAGGAAGAAGTGCCTTTAATGATATACATCCTATTGAGGATGACGAGCTTAGAGATAAGGTTATAACAGAAATTGTAAATGCTGTAGAAAATCTATCTATTACAAAGACAGGGGCTTTAATTGCCATTGAACAGTCCACTGGCCTCGGTGAAATAATTATGAATGGAATTTCAATAGATGCTGTGGTTTCCTCAGCACTTTTAGAAAATATATTTGTAGTAAATACTCCTCTTCATGATGGAGCAACAATCATAAGAAATGATAGAATCATAGCTTCAGGCTGTGTACTACCATTAACCAGTAGCACTGAGATTAACAAAAAATTAGGTACCAGGCACAGAGCTGCTATAGGTCTTTCAGAGACCTCAGATGCATTAGTAATAATAGTTTCTGAGGAAACTGGAACAATCTCTCTTGCTGCTAATGGTAGATTATCAAGAAATTATGATAGAGATAGACTAAAGGATGTACTCCTTAAGATAATGAAAAATAGACGGAAGAAGAGAGTAAAGACCTTGGGAGAGAGGGTGAAAATGTGGCTGACACAACAAAAAGGCAAGATATCATCGTAAGAATATTGTGTGTGGTTTTTGCTTTTGCACTATGGTTGTATGTAACAAATATAGAAAATCCTACAACGACTCGAGAAATAGATGGTGTAGAAGTTAGGTTTATTAATGAAGATAAACTTATTGAAAATCAAAATCTAATTTTATCTCCTGAGCAGGATATAGCTGTTACCTTGACTATTGAAGGACCTACCTCAATTATTTATAATGTTAAGGCGGAGGACTTTAGAGTGGAAGCTGATTTGAGTGCCTATTTTCTTCAGAAGGGTGTAAATGAGATAAGAGCTGATATATCGAGCTATCCAAGAAATATTAATGTAAAGAATAATACCGGGTCCATTATGGTGAAAATTGATGTTGATGAATATGCTTTGAAGGATGTACCTGTTTATCCTGATATAGATGTTAATACACAAACAGGCTCCTATGCTGGTGAACCGCAGCTTACACCTACCTCCGCCCAGATATCAGGACCTTCTACCTATGTTAACAGGGTAAAGTACCTCCTGGCCAGGGGGGAAATTAGCAATGCAGAAAGTGATCAAACGGTAAGTCTTAATCTACAGCCAGTAGATGAAAATTTCAATTTTGTCAATAATGTTACTGTAGAGCCTACCAACGTTTCAGTAACTGTACCCATAAGGCAGTCAAAATTCCTAACTGTAAATGTTAAAACTCAAGGAGAGCTGCCCCCTGGACTACAGCTGAAAAGCATAGAGGTAACTCCTCAAAAGGTAGAAGTGATAGGTGATGAGGAAGTCCTTAATTCATTAACCTCTATAGATACAGAGCCCATAGATCTTTCTAAGCTATCGGAAAATGGGGAAGTGAAGGCGAAACTTGTGATTGCAGACAAAATATCCTTAGTAGAGGATAATTCTACAGTTTTGGTGAAAATTAATACTGTGGAAAAGGTGCAAAAGACCTTTACAGTACCTATTTCTATAATTAATCTATCAGAAGGTTTAAGCAGTGAGCTAGGAACGCCACAAGTAACCATATTGGCAGAGGCAGAAGCATCTATAATGGAAGGTGTTACAGCGGAGGATTTCAAGGTAGAGGTAAATGCCGCTGGACTTAGAGAGGGTGCTCATGAACTTTCCATCACTGTTACAACAGCTAAGAGTGATATTAGGATAGTGAATTACACTCCTGAACTGGTGAACATCACAATAAATGCTCAATAAAGATAAAATTATAAACAATTTATACAGCTTGAAGGCTTTATGCTTTTCAAGCTGTTTTAGTGAGGTGAATACTAATGACAATAAGGATAAACAATTTAATTTTGGATATTAACGAGCCTGTGGAAGAATTGAAGAATAAAGCTGCAAAAAAACTAAGGATACCTATTGAGGATATTAAAGAAGTTAGAATAATTAAGGAGTCTATAGATGCGAGAAAAAAAGCTTCTATTAAATTTAATTATTGTATAGAGGTTGATTCTGATAAAGAAGAAGCTATCATAAGGAAGGTTAAGGATAGGGATGTAGTTTTAGAAGATAGACTTGAAGAGAGCAGTTATGTTATGGGGGAGGAGAGGCTTCATAAGAGACCAGTTGTAGTAGGCACAGGGCCTGCAGGATTATTTGCTGCCCTGAAGCTTGCTAGAGAGGGGTACTCTCCTTTAGTTGTAGAAAGAGGAGAAAACGTAGATGATAGAAGCAAAACTGTAGAAAGGTTTTGGGGTGGAGGAGAGCTTAATCCTGAGTCCAATGTTCAGTTTGGAGAAGGAGGCGCTGGAACCTTTTCTGATGGGAAGCTTACTACAAGAATTAAGGATAAAAGATGCAGCTATATACTAAGAGCCATGGCTGATGCTGGTGCTCCAGAGGAGATAACTTATATGGGTAAGCCTCATGTGGGAACAGATATTCTTAAGAAGGTTGTAGCTAGCCTAAGAAATGAAATTATAGCTCTTGGCGGTGAGGTGAGATTTAATTCTAAACTAGAGAAGATTAATAAAAAGGATGGAAAGCTATATTCCATTATAGTTAATGGAGAAGAAATTCCTTGTGAGGTTTTAATTCTTGCCATAGGCCATAGCTCCAGAGATACCTATGAAATGCTATATAAAGAAGGTGTTTTTTTAGAGGAGAAGGCTTTTGCTATAGGCTTAAGAGTGGAGCATCCTCAGGAGCTAATAGATAAGGCGCAATATGGAAGCTTTGCGGGTCACCCAAGGCTGAAGGCTGCTGACTATAGATTAACCTACACAAGTCCTACCTTTAATAGAGGAGTCTATTCCTTCTGCATGTGTCCTGGTGGAGTAGTGGTAGCTGCAGCCTCAGAAAAGAATACAGTAGTTTCTAACGGTATGAGCTATCATGCTAGAGAAGAAGAAAATGCTAATTCTGCAATAGTAGTAACTGTTTCCTCAGAGGATTTCCCAGGAAATTCTCCCTTAAGAGGAATGGAGTTTCAGAGGCATTATGAAGCATTAGCTTATAAGCTGGGTGGAGAGGATTATTCAGCACCAGTACAGCTTTTAGGAGATTTTCTTGAAGATAAAACTGGAAGTAAGCTGTTAACTGTTAAGCCTAGCTATAAGCCAGGTTATCGCTTTACAAATCTTAATAACCTTCTCCCTTCTTATGTTACTGGTGCAATGAAGGAAGCCTTTAAGGACTTTGACAGAAAGATAAAGGGGTTTGGAGACTATGGAGCAGTACTAACAGGAATAGAAACTCGTACCTCAGCCCCTGTGAGAATAACAAGAAACGAAGCTTTAGAGAGCATATCCATAAGTGGCTTATTTCCCTGTGGAGAAGGAGCTGGTTATGCTGGAGGTATAATATCTGCAGCAGTTGATGGTCTTAAGGTGGCAGAGAGAATAATTGAAAAATATAGTAATAAATTTATCGGATTGTAAAATATATAATTAATAAACTAAAAAATATATCGATGAAGTAGGAAAAAAATAACAATCCCTCACAGATAAAGTGAGGGATTTTTAAAACCTATTTTGTTTATTAGAATAATTTGCTAAAATAGGAATGTATTTAAAGTATACGTTATCACTTAAAAGTTATGGGGGGTATATTGTGGAGGACAATTTAATATTAGCTATAAATCCTGGCTCTACATCCACTAAAATTGCTTTATATAATGGACAAGAGTGCATCAAAGTAGAAAATCTTATTCATTCAAAGGATAGTCTTAAGGGCTTTGAGGAGATTTATCATCAGAAGGATATGAGGTCAGAGGTAATACTTGATTGGTTAAAGGTGCAGGACCTTGATATGGGAAGACTTAAAGCTATTGTGGGAAGAGGCGGATTATTAAGACCTATGTCTGGGGGAACCTATATGGTTACTGAAGCTATGATTGAAGATTTAAAGATAGGCTATCAGGGGCAGCACGCTTCAAATCTTGGTGGAATCATTGCCAATGATATTGCAAAGAAATTAAACATACCTGCATATATAGTGGATCCCGTAGCTGTTGATGAGTTCTTAGAGGAGGCTAGGCTTTCAGGCCTCCCAGGAATAAAGAGAAGGTCCTTAGTTCATGCTCTTAACATAAAGGCGACAGCAAGGAAGATTTGTGATAAAATTAACATGGACTTTAAGGAGGCTTCATTTATAGTAGCACATCTAGGAGGAGGTATATCTATAGCTCCTGTTTATAGAGGAAGAATATTAGATGTGAATAATGCTAATGAAGGTGGACCATTATCTCCAGAGAGAGCTGGTGATGTTCCGGCAGGAGAGTTGGTAAGGCTATGCTTTAGTGGAAGATATACACAGGGTGAGATTAAGAAAAAGCTCACAAGAGAAGGAGGTCTTCTTGGTTATTTAGGTACTAATGATGCAAGAGAGGTTGTAGCAAGGATTGAAAAAGAAGATGAGGAGGCTGAGCTCATTTTTAAAGCTATGGCCTATCAGATAAGTAAAGAAATTGCAGCCATGGCAACGGTTCTAAAGGGAAAGGTGGACAGAATTATAATAACTGGAGGCCTAGCCCATGGAAAGCTCCTTATGTCGTGGATTGAGGAAAGAGTATCCTTTATTGCAGAGGTGGAGGTTGTACCTGGAGAAAATGAGATGGAATCTTTGGCTATGGGAGCTTTAAGAGTTCTTAGGGGAGAAGAAGAAGCAAAAATATACGAAGACGAGGTGCTTTAGAGTGAGTGGTTTTGAGACTTTAATAGAAAAAGCAAGAACAGGAATTGTAAAAAAGGTAGCAGTAGCTGTAGCACAGGATGAGCCTGTTCTTGAAGCAATAGCTGAAGCAAAACGCATGGGAATAGCTGATGCAGTTCTTGTAGGAGATAGAGAAAAGATAGAGGCTATGGCTGAGAATATTGGTATGGACTTGTCTCAATTTGAGATTATTGAAGAAAAGAACATTAGTAAGGCTGCCATAAAGGCTGTGGAGCTCGTGTCAACTGGTTATGCTGATATGGTAATGAAAGGACTTTTAGATACAGCTACTTTTTTAAGAAGTGTTTTAAATAAGGAAATAGGGCTTAGAACTGGTAGATTGATGTCTCATGTTGCTGTTTTTGAAATAGAAGGAATAGAGAGGCTTATATTATTGACAGATGCAGCCTTTAACACCTATCCCGATTTAAAGGCAAAGGTGGATATATTAAATAATTCAGTAGAGGTAGCTAAAGCTATTGGGATTAAGGAGCCTAAGGTTGCAGCTATTTGTGCTGTAGAGGTTGTTAATCCAGATATGCCTGCTACCACTGATGCTGCTATGTTATCAAAAATGAATGATAGAGGACAGATAAAGGGGTGTCTGGTAGATGGACCCTTAGCTATAGATAATGCCATATCTATAGAGGCTGCAGAACATAAAAAAATATCTGGTCCTGTGGCAGGAAGGGCAGATATTATGCTTCTGCCTAACATCGAAAGTGCTAATGTAATGTATAAAACACTGACTTATACTGCAAAAACTAAGAATGGTGGAATCCTTGTAGGTACTTCAGCTCCTGTTATACTTACCTCCAGGGCAGATTCCTTTGAAACAAAGGTAAATTCTATTGCACTGGCTGCACTAGTAGCAGGAAATAAGTAATTCACTAGCTTAATAGGGGGAAATAAAAATGGGATATAAATTATTAATTATCAATCCAGGCTCCACTTCAACAAAGATAGCGGTATACGAGGATGAGAATCCATTGCTTATAGAAACGATAAGACACAGCAGCGAGGAAATAAATAAGTATCCAAATATTTTCTCACAGCTCGATTTTAGAAAAGAAATCATAATAAAAGCTTTAGAAGATAAGGGAATAAAGATAAGTGATCTCAATGCTATTGTAGGAAGAGGCGGACTTTTAAAGCCAATGGTAAGTGGTACCTACAGTGTTAATGAAGCAATGCTTGAGGATTTGAGAATAGGTTATCAGGGGCAGCATGCTTCAAATTTAGGAGGCTTATTGGCTAAAGAGCTTTCAGGTGAGCATAAGCTACCTTCCTTTATAGTTGATCCTGTAGTTGTAGATGAGCTGGATGAGGTTGCTAGGGTATCAGGAATACCAGAGATAAAGAGAATAAGTATATTCCATGCTTTAAATCAAAAGGCTGTGGCAAAAAGATATGCAAAAGAGATGGGAAAGGCTTATGAGGAATTGAACTTAATCGTGGCCCATTTAGGAGGGGGAGTGTCTGTAGGAGCTCACTATCAGGGAAGAATAATAGATGTGAATAATGCCTTAGATGGAGATGGACCTTTCTCCCCTGAAAGAGCAGGAAGCCTGCCTACAGGTGATTTGGTAAAGCTATGCTTCAGTGGTAAATATACAAAGGAAGAGATACTAAAGAAGCTTTGCGGTAAGGGAGGTTTCGTAGCTTACTTAGGGACTAATGATGCTCGAGAAGTAGAGACCGCTGCAAAAGAGGGAGAGGAAACAGCTTCTCTGGTATTTGAGGCCTTCTGCTATCAGATTGGTAAGGCTATAGGAGAATGCTCTGCAGTTTTAAAGGGGAAGGTAGATGCAATAATATTAACTGGTGGCATTGCTTATGGAAAGACTGTAACAGATAAAATTAGTGAAAGAACTTCCTGGATTGCTCCTATAGTAATATACCCAGGGGAGGATGAGATGCTTGCCTTAGCTCAGGGAGGGCTCAGAGTTTTAAGAGGAGAAGAAGCAGCAAAGGAATATAGATAAGCCCATTGTAAGCTCTGCTTAATTACTTAAGCAGAGTTTTACTGATTTAATGTCTTGCTATAAGAAAAACATTTGAAAATTCTATAGATTAAAGTACAATAGAATAAGTGAATAATCCTATACTAACAGTCAAGGAAGTAAAATTGTATAGGAGTATACGAGGAGGATAAGTAATGAAGCGAATAGTAACAGTACAGGATATTTCCTGTGTTGGAAAGTGCTCTCTTACCGTGGCCCTGCCTGTAATTTCAGCTATGGGAGTGGAAACATCCGTTATACCTACAGCAGTGCTTTCAACCCATACAGCTTTTAAGGATTTTACTTTTAGAGACCTTACGGATGATATAGAAGGTATCGCTGAGCACTGGAAAAAAGAAAAAATAGCCTTTGATGCTATTTATACTGGTTATTTAGGATCATTTAAACAACTAAAGCTGGTCAGTAACTTCTTTGATGACTTTAAAGAAGATAATACCTTGATTTTTGTAGATCCTGTTATGGGGGATTATGGAAAGTTATATACAGGCTTTACTCAAGAGTTTGCTTTTGAGATGGCTAAGCTCTGTTCAAAGGCAGATATTATAGTTCCCAATATGACAGAGGCTTCATATATGCTGGGAATTGACTACATAGGAGAAGGATATAGCCAGGAGTATGTTAAAGATATATTGCTTAAGCTCAGTGCTTTAGGCCCAAAGCAGGTGGTGTTAACAGGAGTCAGCTTTGAGCCAAATATATTAGGGGTAATGGGCTATGATAGTGCCACTAATAAATATTTTAGTTATTTTAATGAAAAGATTAATGTAAACTTCCATGGTACTGGCGATGTATTTGCCAGCTGCTGTGTTGGTGCCTTAATGAATGGGTATAGCCTAGAGGACTCTCTTAAGATAGCAGCAGATTTTACCGTGGAATCTATCAGAAAATCAATAGAGGACAAGGATTCAAGATGGTATGGTGTTAACTTTGAAAGTGCAGTGCCATATCTTATTAAAAGAATAGAAAAATAAAAGGATTAAAATCAAATAATGTTAAAAAAACTACAAGCTCCGGAATTATTTGGAGCTTTTTTAACTTTATAAATAAATATTTATGGCAATAGTTAAATGATTTATAAAATATTATCCTATTAAAGGATAAATAAAAAAATGTAGATAAAATTAATGCGAAATTGGTAATTTTATTGATTTTCCTCTCTTGGGTGGAAGGGGATAACTGTTGAATAATAATTCCTTTTTAAGTATAATTTACTTGAAAAGGTTTACCGATATATTAATTCCTTAAAAGGAGAAAATATACACTTATGAATAATAACTTAACTACACAAAGATTAAATATTTTCACTGGACATTTTGGTAGTGGTAAGACAGAAACCTCAATTAATTATGCTATAAAGCTAGCAGAATTAGGTGAAAAGGTGAGTCTTGTAGATATTGATATTGTTAACCCATATTTTTGCTCCAGAGATATTAAAGAAGAGCTGGAGGAAAAAGGCTTAAGGATCATAGCAGCCAGCAAGGACCTATCAAATGGGGAGCTTATGGTTGTACCCGGTGAAGTTATCTCGGCCTTTAATGATAAAAGTCATATAGTAGTATTTGATATAGGCGGAGATGATATGGGAGCTGTGGCCCTGGGACAATATAACAGATACTTCCTTCAAGAGAGCTATAACATGTATCTGGTGATTAACAATAACAGACCATTAACAGAAACCATCGAGACCTGTGAGGAATATTTATATTCTATTGAAAGAAGCAGTCGTTTAAAGGTAACCCATTTAGTATCCAACACTAATCTATCCTCAGAGACCACTATAGAGGATGTGATAAAGGGTGATAGTTTAGTTGCGGAGCTATCAGATAGACTTAAGCTTCCTCATGCATTTACTGTCTGCTCTAGAGAGCAGTTAGCTGAGCTTGAGGGAAGGGTGAAAGGAAAGCTTTTTCCCATTGATATTTACATGAAAAAACCTTGGGAGAGGTGACCATAGCTGTTCACTATAAGTAAAAATAAGGGGGAAATAATGTGGCAAAGGTAACATTCAGAGAGGACAGATGCAAGGGCTGCGGTCAGTGTATAATTGCATGTCCTAAAAAAATAATTTCATTTATGGACAATCTCAATGAAAAGGGATATCATCCTGCAGGTATTACAGAAGAGAATATGAGCCTCTGCATAGCCTGCGCATCCTGTGGAAGAATGTGTCCTGATTATGTTATTACCATTGAGAAATAGGGGAGGAAAATAAATGGCTGAGAAGGTTTTAATGAAAGGAAATGAAGCTATAGGAGAGGCTGCCATTCAAGCTGGCTGTCAGTGCTTCTTTGGATATCCTATTACACCTCAAACAGAGGTAGCAGCTTATATGTCAAAGAAAATGCCTAAGATAGGTAGGGTGTTTTTGCAGGCAGAGAGTGAAATTGCAGCAATAAATATGGTATATGGAGCCGCAGGTACAGGTGTTAGATGCATGACCTCCTCCTCAAGTCCAGGAATAAGCTTAAAGGCAGAAGGAATATCTTATATAGCAGGGGCAGAACTGCCTTGTGTTATTGTAAATATCGTTAGAGGAGGACCTGGTCTTGGAACCATTCAGCCGGCTCAATCTGATTACTTCCAGGCTACTAAGGGTCTTGGTCATGGAGATTATAACATGCCTGTATATGCTCCTAGCTCCATACAGGAGATGGTAGATGTCATCCAGGAGGCTTTTGATGTAGCAGACATCTATAGAACTCCAGTGATGGTTATGGGAGATGGAATGCTAGGGCAGATGATGGAGCCTGTGGAGTTTACACAGAAGGAAGGCAGAATTCTTCCTGAGAAGGCTTGGGCTGCTAATGGTAGAAGAGGAAGAACGGAGCATAATGTTATTAATTCTCTTTATCTTCAATCAGAAAAGCTGGAGCAGCACAACAAAAAGCTTCAGGAAAAGTTTAAAGCTATAAAAGAAAATGAAGTTAAATATGAGCTTTATAATCTTGAGGGGGATGTAGATCTAATAATGGTTTCCTATGGAACAACCTCAAGAATTTGCAAAAATGTAATTAAGGCTGCGAAAGCTGCGGGGATAAACCTTGGATTGATAAGACCTATCACCTTATGGCCTTTCCCTGAAAAAGCCTTTGAGGAAACTATAAATAAAACAAAGCTTGGCTATATATCTGTAGAAATGAGTGCTGGCCAGATGGTTGAGGATGTTAAGCTTGCTGTGCTTGGAAGAAAGCCGGTGCACTTTTATGGAAGAACCGGTGGTATGGTTCCTACACCACAGGAAATACTAAATAATGTAATGGAAATAGTAGGAGGTGCAAAATAATGACTATAGTATTTGAACCTACTAAAGCACTATTAGATGTCCCAACTCACTATTGTCCAGGATGTACTCATGGAATAATTCATAGGTTGGTAGGAGAGGTTATAGAAGAACTGGGAGTTTTAGATAAAACTATAGGGGTTGCACCTGTAGGCTGCTCAGTACTTGCTTATGATTATTTTGCCTGTGACATGTTTGAAGCTGCTCATGGTAGAGCTCCAGCTGTTGCTACGGGAATAAAGAGAGCGAACCCAGATACAGTGGTATTCACTTATCAGGGAGATGGAGATTTAGCAGCTATAGGTACAGCAGAAATAGTTCATGCTGCTGCCAGAGGTGAAAATATAGTTACTATATTCGTTAATAACTGTATTTATGGTATGACTGGTGGTCAGATGGCACCTACAACTCTTCCTGGACAGATTACTGAAACCTCACCTTATGGTAGAGATATAAAAACTCAAGGTCATCCTATAAGAGTGGCAGAGATGATATCCACCTTAGATGGTGCTTGCTATGTAGAGAGAGTTGCAGTAGATAAGGTTCCTAATGTTATAAAAGCAAAAAAAGCTATAAAGAAGGCTTTCCAGAATGCTATCGAAGGAAAAGGCTTCTCAATGGTAGAGGTTTTATCCATATGCCCAACTAACTGGGGATTATCTACAGAAGAATCTCTTGGCTGGCTCAGAGATAACATGATTCCTTTTTATCCTTTAGGTATTAAAAAGGATAATACGCAGGAGGTGAAATAGCTATGGCAATGCAGGAAATATTATTTGCAGGCTTTGGAGGACAAGGAATACTGTCCATGGCAAAGTTTTTAGCTTATGGCGGAATGGATGCGGGAAAAAATGTATCATGGCTTCCCTCCTATGGGCCTGAAATGAGAGGTGGAACCTGTAACTGTTCAGTAATAATCACAGATGACCAGGTGGGCTCTCCTATTGTAATAACACCTGATACTCTTATAGTAATGAATAAGCCTTCCTTAGATAAATTTGAGATGAGCGTAAAAAAAGGTGGAACCATTATAATCGATGAGGACATGGTAAATCGTGACGTAGTGAGAACTGATATTGAAGCTATAAAAATTCCAGCTCAAGCTATAGCTCAAGAAATAGGTAGCAAGACCATAGCAAATATGGTGCTTTTGGGAGCTTTAGTAAAGAAGACAGGCATTATATCTATAGAGGAGCTGTTAAAAGCCTTGAAAGAGCATGGAAAAGAGAGATATTATGAAATGAATAAGCTTGCACTAGAAAGAGGAGCAGCTTTAGTAGATACACAGGTTGAAGTATTGCTTACTTAATATAGAGATAAAGATGAGTAGAAATAAGGGGTATGAGATTATATTTAATCTCATACCCCTTTAGATTAATATAACTAGTTACTTTTAGGAAATCTATTTTGGTAATCTCCTTAGGATTGACCTATGGAAAAAATCATAATAAAATGAAAATGTAAAGATATACTTATAAGACATAAACTAAGTTAATTATAAAGATTTGTAAAAAACAATATCTGGAAAATATTCAGAATATTGAGAAAATAATACAATTTATACCAATAATATGAGTTTTAATGGGATAAGTTTATTTAAATTTAATTAGAAAGGAGGAGCGTAGAGTCAAAAGTAATCCTTTGCACTTGAGTACATGGGTATATCTAAGGGACAACAAGAGCAGGCACAGTATTCAAATAAAATATAATAATCGACGACTTAGCAGATAGACTAAATAATACAATTATAGATGGGAGAAAAATATATATATGAATTTAAACAAAGAATATTCTATTAAGCTAGTAACTGCTGAGAAAGCTGTTGAAGTTGTTAAGTCCTGTGATTGGATAGATTATGGCTGGTGCACTGGAACTCCTGAGGCTCTAGACAGAGCCTTAGCAGCAAGACTTATAAATCTTCATGATGTAAAAATCCGTGGAGGTGTGCTGTTAAAGGCCCCAGAAATTTTTAAAATTACCAATCCTGAAGAGCATTTTACTTGGAATAGCTGGCATATGTCTGGAATTGAGAGGAAGGCTATAAGTCAAGGTTTTGCATTTTATGCTCCAATAAGATATTCTGAATTACCAAGATACTATCGTGATTCTAAAGATCCCTTAGACGTAGCTATGTTGAGGGTTGGACCCATGGATGAAAACGGTTATTTTAACTTTGGTCCTAGTGCTTCACACATGGAGGCTGTATGTAATAAGGCTAAGGTTGTTATAGTAGAAGTTAACAAAAATATGCCTTTGTGTCTCGGAGGGAAGGCTGGAGGAGAAAAAATACATATATCCAAGATAGATTATATAGTTGAAGGTGATAATGGAGAGCTTGCAGAGCTTGGATCCTCAAAGCCACAGGATATAGATGAAATTGTTGCAAAGCTAATCGTTGAAGAAATTCCTAATGGAGCATGTCTTCAGCTAGGTATAGGGGGAATGCCTAATGCCGTTGGTTCTTTAATAGCTAAATCTGACCTTAAGAATCTTGGAGTTCACACGGAAATGTATGTAGATGCCTTTGTAGATATAGCTTTGGAGGGAAAGATAGACGGTTCCTGCAAGAATATTGATAAGTTTAAGCAAACCTATGCCTTCGGTGCAGGTACAAAAAAGCTTTATGATTATTTAAATAATAATGAGGCATGCTTAAGTGCTCCTGTGGATTATACAAATGATGTTAGAGTTATAAGCGCCTTGGATAACTTTATTTCAATTAATAATGCTGTGGATGTGGATTTGTTTGGTCAGGTAAATGCCGAATCCTCTGGGGTAAAGCATATAAGTGGTGCTGGAGGACAGCTTGACTTTGTTTTAGGAGCATATCTTTCTAATGGTGGAAAGAGCTTCATATGCTGCTCATCAACCTATAAGACAAGAGATGGACAAGTTAGGTCTAGAATTATGCCAACTCTAAACACAGGTTCCGTAGTAACAGATACAAGAACAAATACACAATATTTAGTTACAGAGTATGGAAAGGTTAACCTTAAGGGTTTAACAACCTGGCAGAGAGCTGAAGCGATTATTTCAATAGCTCATCCTGATTTTAGAGAAGAATTGATTAAAGAAGCAGAAAAAATGCAAATATGGAGACGCAGCAATAAGCGTTAATGCTATTTCCTCATAATTAACTTTTATTTTATTCATCATTATATAAGGTTATAGATAATCATTGTAACTATACATTTAATTGTCATATAATTGAGATAATGATGAAAAAGGGTGTGGAATTATGAGGACTAATTTAAAAATAACCAATAACCTTGAGATTCTTTCAGAAATGACAGGAGACTCTACCTTTCAAATTTTAGAATATGAAACTCTCTCCGGTAGCTTAGATATAGCCTCTGCGGAACAAATGTATTTTATGAGAGAGATAGGAATGACCTTAAAGCAGGTTAAGATAATTTTGGAGGATAGCTCTGTAAGGCTACAATCAGGAGCCTTAAGCTATATGAAGGGAAGGATAGACCTTAGGGCAGGACTTGGTGTGATAATTGGTCTTGGTAAAAAGCTAATGAGCAGCAGGGCTACTGGAGAAAGTGCTATTAAACCCTTATATACAGGAACAGGAGAGATATATTTAGAGCCTTCCTTTGGCCACTATGCTCTTATTGAGCTGGAGGATGATGAGGTAATTATTGATGATGGCCTTTTCTATGCCTGCGAAGAAGGAATAGAGGTGGGGGCTGCCATGCAAAAAAATATATCATCTGCATTTTTTGGGAATGAAGGTTTGTTTCAAACTAAGCTTGAGGGCAGTGGTGTTGCTGCCCTGGAGCTTCCAGTACCAGAGCATGAGATAAGAAAGGTCGTACTCATTAATGATACATTAAAGGTAGATGGCAATTTTGCTCTTTTAAGAACTGGAGACATAGAATTTACCGTTGAAAAATCCTCTAAGTCGCTTATAGGTTCTGCTGCCTCTGGAGAAGGATTAGTTAATGTTTACAGAGGAACAGGAGAGATTTGGCTGATGCCTACTAAGGAGGTTTATAATAAGATTGCCTTGGGAAATTATCGTAACTTGACGGAGAATGAGGGGAGATATGATACGGAGGTTTAAGATAGAGAAGAGAGAATAGAGAAAAGAGCAGGTAAAAAGTAAGGACTAAGAGCTAAGAGTTTAAAAGATAGAGAAAAGAGAAGAGAGAATAGATAAGAGCAAAGAGCAAAGAGCAAAGAGATAAGAGATTAGAGGCAAAAGATTAGAGGCAAAAGATAAAAAGATAAAAGATAAGAAGATAAGAAGATAAAAGATAAATAGATAAAAGATAAGAAGATAAGAAGATAAAAGATAAATAGATAAAAAGATAGAAGAGGTAGTAGATATAGAGTTGGGCACCTTCCATGTGGGGAGGTGCCCAGTTTTTTGGTGGATTTAAGTTTTGTTTTTTATTTGCTTACTTTTGAATAGAGCTCGGAATTTAGTTCTTCCCAATTGGCTCGGAAGTGCTGGGAGCGGTATTTGCACGGGGTTAGCCCGGCATTTTGGCGAAATACTTGGATAAAATGACTTTCTGATGAGAAGGAATAATAATTGGAGATATCGCTGATAGAGAGATCTGAGTAACGTAGAAGATTTTTAGCTTTTTCGATTTTTTCATTGAGAATAAATTTACTTACTGAGGTTCCCATCTCTTTGCTGAATAGCTTTGATAGATAGCTTTCCGATATTTTTAGATAATCGGCTAGTTCTTTTAGTGTGATACGGGAATGAATGTGGTTGTAGATGTAATTTATACAGAGTACGATGGGCTTGGACAATATTTGGCTTTTTTTAAGTTTCATCATTTGTGTACATAAGTCTATGGACATTATATCGTGTAGATCAGAAATTTCTTCTAGTGTCTTGCACTTGTCCATTCTTGAAATATAGTAATCGCTAAGATTATAGGCTTTATCCTGTTCCATACCAGCAAAAACACAACAGCGGGTAGTCATGGCAGAAAATATAGCAAAGTGATAGCGAAGATTCTGAAGTTTATTTTCGGAAAGTACTCCCATATCCTCCATTTTAGTGAAGTTTTTATCCTTGATGTCTTTCTGGACAAATTCTATATCGCCGTTGGCTACGGCATTATAAAAAAGGAACTCCTTTTCAATAGCGCGATGGGGTTCTCTTATCTCGTGTTTAATGAATTCACTACGATACCATTCGTTGCTCCAACTCATATTTAACACCTCTCAACTCATCCAATATATGGTAACATTATAGCATAATAATGATATTAAGTCAAAGAATATGATATAGCCTTATTAAAGTATTATATATAATTTAAGGTGTGTTATGAGTTTCGTAATTATAAGGAGGAGGAAGTAAAATGAAAAAGAAAGCACTAGCAATGATGATGGCAGCTTTGATGGTGTTTGGACTAGCTGGATGTAATAGCGATAGCGACAGCGGCAGTGGCGGCGGTGGCGGCAAATCTGAAAAGAAAGTTATAAATCTCTATGCATTTACAGATGAAGTTCCAAACATGATAAAGAGATTTAAAGAGCTACATCCTGATTTCGAATATGAAATCAACCCTACAATTATAGCTACCACCGAAGGTGCATATCAGCCAGCACTGGATCAGGCACTTTCATCTGGGGGTAAGGATGCACCAGATATTTATACCGCTGAAGCAGCCTTCATAATTAAGTACTCTCAGGGAGATGCGTACTCATATGCATTACCTTATGAGGAGCTTGGAATTAATGTAAACGATAAGATAAAGGAAGCTGAGATTGCTCAGTATAGTGTTGACCTTGGAACCAATCCAGATGGTAAGGTTGTTGGCCTTGGATATCAGGCTACAGGCGGTGCTTTTATTTATCGTCGCTCCATAGCTAAGGACACCTTTGGTACAGACGATCCAGTAGAAATTTCAAAAATCATTGGCGGAGGCTCAGGCAGCTGGGACAAGTTCTTTGAGGCTGCAGAGACATTAAAAGGAAAAGGTAATGCTATTGTGTCCGGTGATGGTGACCTCTGGCATGCCGTTGAAAATAGCTCTGATAAGGGTTGGGTAGTAAACGGTAAGTTTAATATTGACCCTAAGAGAGAAGAATTTATGGATCTATCAAAAGAATTAAAAGATAAAGGATATCATAATGATACAGCAGACTGGCAGGATGCTTGGTTTGCAGATATGAAGGGAGAAGGAGCAAAGCCTGTATTTGGTTTCTTCGGACCTGCATGGTTGATTAACTATACTCTAGCAGACAATAGTGGTGGAGAAAAACCTGGAGAAGGAACCTATGGTGACTGGGCAGTTTGTGAGTCTCCAATCGGATTCTTCTGGGGAGGCACCTGGTTATTAGCAAATAAGGCTGTGAAAGAGGATAAGGAGAAGGCAGAAGCTGTTGCACAAATTCTTGAATGGATAACTCTTGATACATCTGAAAATGGTCTTCAGTATCGTTGGGCTAATGGAACTATGGAAGAAGGCAAAGTGGGAACAAAAGACGTTGTTGCTTCCGGAGCTGTACTTAAAAAGTCCAATGGAGAATTAGAATTCCTAGGCGGACAGAATATGTTTGATGTATTCGTTCCAGCTAACGAAAATGCAAATGGTAAAAATCTTACTCAGTATGATGAAACAATCAACTCCTATTGGAGAGATCAGGTGCGTGAATACACCGCTGGAAATAAAACAAAGGATGAAGCTATAAAAGCTTTTAAACAGCAGATCGCTGATAACCTTAGCGTTACTGTAGAATAAGTAACCTGTCAGGGGAGGCAATCATACTTATGGATTGCCTCTTTTTTTAAAAGGATACTGATCCTGAGCTTAGAGGAGGTCATTATGAAAAAGAATAAGTTTTCCTACGCGAGATATGGATATATATTTAGTGCTCCCTTTGTGATCACTTTTTGTGTTTTTACACTATATCCAGTTATATATACTGCTATAATAGGATTCACGGATTTTGCTGGGCTTGGAAGGACAACATTTAATTTTCTGCCAAACCCATTGGAAAATTTCAAGTTGATCATTAACAACATTACTTTCCAGAAGGCACTGGCCAATACCTTCCTGTTATGGACTATGAATTTTATTCCTCAGATATTACTAGCCCTTGTTCTTGCAGCGTGGTTTTCAGGTACTCTGTTTAAAGTGAAAGGACAGGGTTTTTTTAAAGTTGTATTCTATATGCCAAATATTATAACAGCAGCTACCGTAGCAATATTATTCGGAGCTCTTTTTGGCTATCCTATGGGTCCAATTAATGATCTTGTTGTGAGGTTCGGTCTTGCAGATGGTCCAATTCAGTTTATGCAGCAAAAATGGGTTGCTAGGGGAGTTCTTGCCTTTATTCAGTTCTGGATGTGGTACGGGTACACTATGATAGTATTGATTTCTGGTATTCTGGGCTTAGATCCTACAATGTTTGAATCGGCAGGTCTTGATGGAGCCACAGGTTGGCAAAAGTTCAGATTTATTACACTGCCAAATCTCAGACCAATCCTAATTTATACACTTATTACAAGTCTTATAGGTGGTCTTCAGATGTTTGATATTCCAAAGCTTCTTGTTGTTCAGAGTGGTCCGGATAACGCAACGTTAACATCCAGTGTATTTATATACAATCAAGCCTTTAGCGGAAGTTATATGTATAACCGAGCTGCGGCTGCAAGTATGATTATGTTTATAATAATTAGTATTTTCTCTGCAATTGTATTCTTCCTTATGAGAGATAGATATGCAATAAGACAAAGAAAGCTTCAGAAGCAAGCTGAGAAGCAAAAAAATATAGAGCTTAAGGCAGAAGGGGGGGTTTAAAGATGAAGCAAAAAACTTCGAGAGTGTTGATGATTTTTGTATATGTAGTATGCTCCATTCTGGCTATTTTAAGCATCATGCCATTCGTTATCATGGTGGTTAATTCCACAAGAAGTACAACAGAAATACAAAGACATGCAGTATCATTAATCCCCTCAACACATTTATTTAAGAATTTCGCTATATTAACCGGTAAAAGCTTTAATCCTATGACGGGTTTTATAAACTCTATGATTGTTTCTACTGGTGCTACGATTTGTGCAGTGTATTTCTCAACCCTGACAGCCTATGCTCTTGTGGTATATCAGTGGAAGTGGAGACAACCTTTCTTCACATTTATTATGGCAGTTCTGATGATTCCGACGCAGATGATTACTATTGGTTTCTATCAGTTTATGTATAAAATCCAGCTTACAAACAGCTTTCTTCCTCTGATTTTGCCAGCAATTGCAGCACCAACGACGGTGTTCTTTATGAGACAATTTATGCTTTCATCACTCCCCTTGGAGATTGTTGATGCTGGTAGAATTGATGGCTCTAAAGAATTTTATACCTTCAATCGTATTGTTCTTCCAATTATGAAGCCAGCTATTGCTACCCAGGCGATTTTTAGCTTTGTTAGCAGCTGGAACAACCTGTTTCTACCGTTGATTTTATTAACTAGGCAGGATAAGTATACGATGCCTATTATGATCAGCCTTTTGAAGGGTGATATTTATAAAACGGAATACGGTGCTATTTATATTGGACTAACTCTCACAGTTTTGCCGTTATTCATTATTTATTTCTTATTGTCAAAATATATTATTGCCGGTGTTGCATTGGGCAGTGTGAAGGGGTAAGCCATGGAAGCCTTCAATATGGATAATATACTCTTTCGAACCATTGGCAAGCTTGTGGATCTGATATGGGTGAATATCCTGACTCTGGTTTGTGCACTACCTATTATAACGGCAGGTGCTTCTTTCACAGCCATGAATGCAGTGCTGATTAAGATGGCAGCAGATGATTCCTACAGCATCACTAGAGACTTTTTCCAAAGCTTTCGGGAAAGTTTTAAACAGGCGACAAAGGTATGGGGATGTATTTTGGTCATCCTCCTGATATGCTTGTATAACTTTTATCTGTGGCAAGGGGGAGCAATGGATAATTACGGTGATTTGAAAATAGTTTCCGGAGTTGCAATTGCAGCTGCTGTTTCTTTTACATTCATGGTAATGAATTATATGTTTTTTTTGTTTGTAAGGTACGAAAACGGTATTGGACAGACAGTGAAAAATGCAGTGATGCTATCCTTTGCATTTTTTCCGAAAAGCGTTGGAATAGTGATTATGATGGTTTCCCCCGTGGTATTAATGCTGTTATCAGATTACTTTTTCTGGTTTTGGTTTCTCTACGGATTTGCATATCCAGGATACCTTATAGCTAAAGTAATGCTCAGCATATTTCATAAGACAGAACAAATGAAAGGAAACATTAAGAATGAACTGGAATAAATTTAAAAGCATGTCCATATTCCAGAAAACTCAATGGATAATACAATATTACGGGCTGACTCTGGTAATTATGGTGATTGTTCTTTTTGTGGGGGCTGTTTTTGTTAAGTCTGTTTTTGGGTCTGAAAATGAATATGCAATCCGCGTCATGATATTAGATGACTATTTATCTAAAGAGACATCTAATAGGTTTAGGAGTGATCTAAAGATTGCCCTTGAGGGAGAATGTGATATCTCATCCTATATGGAAAGCGATATTGACCAGAAGCAAGCGTTTACTGTTCGCCTGCTGGCAGATGAGCTTGATATAGTCATTGCGCCGAAGCAGGAGATGGAAGAATTGCAGCAGAATGGATATCTGAAAAGAATGGAAGAAATTCATCAGGATTCTTTTTATTATTCAGTTACCCGAGACAAAGAAGCTCAGTTTGATTCTGAAATGTATGTTGGTGAAACTGTAAAAAGTAAAAATAGCAGCAACATTGATGCTGTAATTAGTTATATACAAATGAGGCGATGAAAATTTTAAAATAAAGGAGAGAAGCTATGCAGCTAAGAGATAATAAAGAGCAGATTAATGAATATAAAAAACGTGCCAAAGACCTTGTAGGGAAGATGACCCTGGTGGAAAAAGTGTTCCAGATGCTTCATGATGCTCCAGCCATTGAGAGGCTGGGTATTCCAGCTTACAATTGGTGGAATGAGGGACTTCATGGTGTCGCAAGAGCTGGTGTGGCTACAATGTTTCCTCAGGCTATAGCTTTGGCTGCTGCTTTCGATGAGGATATGATGGAAACCTTGGGTGATGCTATAGCTACTGAGGCCCGGGCTAAATTTAATATACAGCAGGAATATGGGGATCATGATATTTATAAGGGATTGACCATGTGGTCGCCAAACATTAATATCTTTCGTGACCCTAGATGGGGAAGAGGTCATGAGACCTATGGAGAAGATCCATACCTTACTTCAAGGCTTGGCGTAAGATATGTTGAGGGTATGCAGGGGAAAGATCCAAATTATCTTAAGGTTGCTGCCTGTGCTAAGCATTTTGCAGTTCATTCTGGTCCAGAGGAGCTGCGCCACGAGTTTGATGCAAGAGTGACACAGCAGGATTTATATGAAACCTATTTACCGGCTTTTCAATCGCTAGTACAGGAGGCTGGAGTAGAGTCAGTAATGGGGGCTTATAACCGAGTGAATGGTGAGCCTTGTAATGGAAGCAAAACACTCTTAAAGGATATTCTCAGGGATAAATGGGGCTTTGACGGACATGTAGTCACAGACTGTTGGGCTATAAAAGATTTCTACGAGGGGCATCATGTTACTTCTGGTCCCATTGATTCTGTAGCACTGGCGGTATCTGCTGGCTGTGATGTGAACTGCGGTACTCTTTTTGTCTACCTGGTACAGGCAGTGGAAGAGGGGCTCATATCAGAGGACATAATTACACAGGCCTGTGAAAGGCTCTTTACTACTCGTATGAAGCTGGGAATTTTTGATGATAAAAAACAGGTTCCATTTAATCAGATTCCTTATTCTGTGGTAGATAGTGATGAAATGAAGAAGCTGAACCTGGAGATTGCAGAGAAAACTCTAGTGCTTCTTAAGAATAAAGACAATATGCTTCCTCTGAAGAAGGAAGAGATCAGGACAATAGGCGTGATAGGTCCTAATGCCAATAATCGTAGGGCTTTACAAGGAAATTATGAGGGGACAGCATCACGCTATGTAACAGTACTTGAAGGAATTCAGGATTACCTTGGTGAGGATGTACGAGTTCTCTATTCTGAAGGCTGTCACCTGTATAAGAAGAAAGTATCAGCGCTTGCACGAGATAACGATAGGATTTCCGAGGTTAAAGCAGTCTGCAATGAGAGCGATGTGATTATTGCCTGCCTTGGATTGGATGCTGATCTAGAGGGGGAAGAGGGGGATACAGGAAACGAGTTTGCCAGTGGAGATAAACCGAACTTGAGCCTTCCTGGACTGCAGCAGGAGCTGCTGGAAACTATATATAGCTGTGGAAAGCCAGTAGTACTTGTGCTACTATCTGGTAGTGCTCTGGCGGTGAGCTGGGCAGATGAACATATCCCTGCTATTATTCAAGGATGGTATCCTGGTAGTCAGGGTGGTACAGCAATTGCTAGAACACTATTTGGAGATTCTGTGCCTGAGGGCAAGCTTCCCGTAACCTTCTATAGAACTACAGAGGAGCTTCCTGAGTTCACTGATTACTCTATGAAAAATAGAACTTATCGATATATGAATACATTGCCACTATATCCTTTTGGATATGGGCTGTCCTATACAGATTATGAAATATCCCAGGTGCAGGTGTCTAACGAGAGCATCACTGAAGAGGGAATAAAGGTAAGCTGTCATGTGAAGAATTCAGGAAAATATGCTGGAAGAACAACAGTTCAGGCATATGTGAAAGCAGAACAAGATGGTACACCAAATCCACAGCTTAAGGGAATGAAAAAACTTGAGCTACAGCCTGGGGAAGTGAAGGAAGTTAGTATTTTTCTGCCTTTATCAGCATTTTCCTTATGTAATGAGGATGGAATAAGAAAGGTAGAGAAAGGCACATACACAATCTACATCGGCGAATCACAGCCCGATGCTAGAAGCAGGGAACTGACAGGTAAAGAACCTATAAATATAGTTGTGAAATGCAATGAGACTATTGACTGCTCATAGTAGATTAGAAATCATTGTACTCAGATATGTGATTAAGAATTAAGAAGACTGCACCGCTTTGGTGTGGTCTTTTTCATTCTTATATAGGAATGTTCATAATAAAAGTGGACATACCTCTGGGATAAAAATATAATTAATTTGAAGATATGATATCATTATTTATGCTGCATAAGTTAATCTATAAATATGGCATATATAGAGATGAAGAATTCGAAGTAATAGCTGGGGGTGTTTTAATGGATAAAAATATATTTAGTAAAAAGCCTTTTCCTTTAATTTTTAGTATAATAAGCTGTATATTATGGGGAAGTGCTTTTCCGGTGCTTAAGATAAGCTATGCAGAATTAAGGTTTGCGTCAGGAGATGTACTGGGACGCATTGCCTTGGGAGGACTAAGGTTCTTTTTAGCTTCCTTAGTACTTTTATTGTTTACGGCGCTTGTGGCCAAGGAATCCTTAAAGCTTAAGAAAAAGGATTTAGCAAGGCTTTTTATTTTGGGATTAGTGCAGACAGGCCTTATGTATATTCTTTTTTATAATGGGGTAGCAAATACTACGGGTATAAAGTCTTCAATTATACAGGGACTTGAAACCTTCTTTACTATAATATTAGCGCATTTTATATACAAGAATGATAAGATAAACGGCAGCAAAGCTATAGGAATAATTTTTGGTTTTACCGGCATCATTTTAACTAACTGGAGTGGAGATTTCACAGGAGGCATTACTTTATATGGGGAAGGTTTTTTGATGATTTCTTCTCTCATCGGTGCTCTATGTGCCATCTATGTTAAAAAGCTAAGTGTAGAAATTTCACCTTTACTTATAACTTCCTATCAATTACTTTTTGGCTCATTGCTGATGTTAGGGATAGGAGCTCCCAGGATGGTATATCTTGTAGAAAGCTTTACTCCCTTAGCAGCAGGGTTGCTTGTATATTCTGCATTATTATCTTCTGTAGCCTTTGCTCTATGGTTTACACTTTTAAAATACAATAAAGCAGGAGAGATAAGTGTATATAGATTTATAATACCAGTGTCTGGAGCAGTACTTTCAGCAATTTTTATTCCATCGGAGACTTTTACTATAAATATAGCTATATCCGTTGCTTTGGTGGCGTTTGGGATTGGAATTGTTAATTATAGGAGATAGAGATAGAGATAGAGAATAGAGAATAGAGAATAGAGAAAAGGTAAGAAGTAGGAAGTAAGAACTAAGATGTAAGAGAGAAAAGCAAAAAGCAGGTAAGAGGTAAGAAGTAAGAGTATAAAAGATTGTGTGAGAGAAAAAATATAATATACTACCAATAACTAAAATAATTAGGTTAAGAGATGTTAATGACATTGGAAGAGTCTAAAATTAGTATTATTAATATAAAATATATATAATGATATACACCATATATAGCAATAAATGCATATACTATTATAAGAATGGCATTAGGGAAGTGAGTTCAATTAAGTGTCCTTCAAAATTTTAGTAAAGTTAAGATAGTATCTCTAATCTTGCAAAGATATAATACAAAGGTGATAAAAAGTAGTCAGAAATATCTTATATAGAGATTATAAACAAGCATTCTGTACAGAACTGATTAATTTTTTAATCTGCTTTGTCTGATATGAAAAATATTTAATAGGATAGATTTAGTTGAGCCATATTAATTATTTAGAATATGAGATATATTTATATTTGTGAAGGGCTACCTATGTTTGGAGATATAATCAAGATTTAAGTGATTAAAAGCAGCGATTTGATAACCTACAAGTTACATATGGAATCTATTATTTTAAACTAAGGAGTTTTCGCTAAGAAATATTGTTGTGAAATAAGAATATATTTGTTAGTGATAACTTTTTTTGTGGTTATTAGTATTTTATTATATAGAATCAAGTGTTGGTATTGTGAGAGAACAGGGGTTGATTTTAATGCATATGATATATGCAAAAAATTAGAAGTTTAAATAAGTATTATTCAGAAGCTACTTAATGTAATTAAGTAGTCTTAATTGTAAAGAACATATAGATGTATTTGTATGACAATAATGTTTTATATTTTACTAACTTCCAATATGTGGTATAATGAAAAAAAAGTATTTTGGGGGATTAGTATGGAAATTGTCATGCAAACAATAAGAATTATAGATTATGAAAATAATGTTGTTTATGTAAGGGAAACTCCGGAAACGTTTTCTGATTATGTAAGGCAACTGATTACTTACGTAAATAGCAATACTTCTATTCGTGAATATAAGACGCGTTCAGCAAACACCGAAGTAATAAATTGTGTTATAGATATTGTTAAAAATCAGATTGATTCTGAAATTGTAACGGAGAAGATAGATTACATAGCACATCGACTATTATTAAAAGAACGTGAAGCTCAAAATAAAGTTGCTCATATGGATATAAACGTTCAAAAAGGAAGTCTAATTCAAGCCCTCTTATATGATGTAGAAAATGATAAGTATACTTATTTGCTAGCGAAGGTTGAACATACAGATTTTGTAGATGAATCAGATTTTAGCTTTAAATCGGGCTTTTCCAAGGATATGAAAAAACTTTGGAAGTCTTGTGTTTTTGAGATAGAAGATATAGCAGCAACTACTTTTTCAGCTAATATATATTCGAATACTGTTGCTAAGTATTGGTTTGATGATTTTTTAGAATTAGACCAAGTTGTGAGTGACGAAGTAAATACTGAGAAAGCATTTCGTGCGATTGAAAGTGCTTTAAATAGAAATATAAAAAATATTGCCCCTAGAGACCATCTTTTACTTAGAAATTCTCTGATACATTATTTTAAAACCAATGATTACATAGATTACGATACTATGGTACAAAGTACATTGGGGAATTATAATCCAGTAGAAT